>PNLY01000096.1 GCA_013823325.1 Methylobacterium sp. | reverse complement strand
CGTGCTGGCGCGCGAGCAGCATCTCTCGCAGCTCGACGGGCTCGCCGCCGCGGCCGCGCATGAGCTCGGCACGCCGCTCGCGACGATCGCGCTGGTCGCCCGCGAGCTCTCGCGGCTCGCTCCGCCGGAGGGCGAGATGGCGGAGGACATCACCTTGCTGCGCGAGCAGGTCGAGCGCTGCCGCGGCATCCTCGGCAAGCTTACCTCGCTGCAGGACGACGATGCTGGCCCGCTCGATCAGCTCTCGCTCAGCCTGCTGATCGAAGAGGCCGCGGGGCCGCAGCGGCCCTTCGGGGTGCCCTTCGAGATCGCGCTCACCGGCGAGAAGCCGGAGCCGGTCTGCCGACGCAATCCCGGCATGATCTACGGGCTCGGCAACATCGTCGACAACGCCGTCGATTTTGCCAGTTCCAAGGTGACGATCACGGCACAATGGACGGATGGAGCCGTCATCCTGACCATCGCCGATGACGGGCCGGGCTTCACGCCGGAAGTGCTGCTGCGCGCCGGAGACCCCTATCTTTCGCGCTCGCATGCCAAGGAATCGCGCGCCGGCGGCGGCCTCGGCCTCGGCCTGTTCATCGCCAAGACGCTGCTGGAGCGCAGCGGCGCGACATTGGAATTCTCCAATCTGCCGCTGCCTGCGACCGGCGCCAGTATCCGGATCACCTGGCTGCGCGCCGTCTTCGAGCGCGACGATCGCCCCGCCGGACCTTCAAACGCGGAGCTTTTGGCCCCATATGCGACAGAATGAGGCGTTGCGGCGTTTCAGCGCGTCGCGCAATCGGTAGAATGGATAGTGAGCCGGGCAGCCACCCACCCGGCAGGAGATGATGGCGATGGACACGGCGCCGACAACAGGCGAGCTCACCGATACGACCGGCAGGGACATGACCCTTCTGCTCGTCGACGACGACAAGCCGTTCCTGACCCGCCTCGCCCGCGCCATGGAAGGTCGCGGCTATTCGGTGCGGATCGCCGAGTCCGTGCAGGCAGGGATCGCGGCGGTCGAGGAGGCGGCCCCGGCCTACGCGGTGATCGACCTGCGCCTTGGCGACGGCAACGGGCTCGACGTGATCGCCCGCCTCAAGGAGAAGCGCCCGGATGCGCGCGGCGTCGTGCTGACCGGCTACGGCAATATCGCGACCGCCGTCAGTGCCGTGAAGCTCGGCGCCTACGACTTCCTCGCCAAGCCCGCCGATGCCGACGAGATCCATTCGGCGCTGGCAGCCGGGCCGAATGCCCGCCCGGTGCCGCCGGAGAACCCGATGTCGGCCGACCGGGTGCGCTGGGAGCACATCCAGCGCGTCTATGAACTCTGTAGTCGCAATGTCTCGGAGACGGCGCGACGGCTCGGCATGCACCGGCGCACCTTGCAGCGCATCCTGGCCAAGCGCGCGCCGCGATGAGCGGAGCTGCGCTCCCCGAGCGCATCACCGAAGAGCTGATCGCCGAACTGGTCGATACCTTCTACGGCCGGGTGCGGCAGGACCCGCTGATCGGCCCTATCTTCCTTGACAAGCTCGGCGACGATTGGGACGCCCATCTCGCCAAGCTGCGCGACTTCTGGTCGTCGGTGACGCTGATGAGCGGGCGCTATCGCGGCAAGCCGCACCAGATCCACATGCCGCTCCCGCTCGAGATGCCGCATTTCGAGCGCTGGCTTGCGCTGTTCGAACAGACCGTCGCCGAGCTCTGCACCGGCCCGGCCAGGTTCCTGTTCATCGACCGGGCCCATCGCATTGCCGACAGCCTGCAGATCAGCCTGAACATCGGCCCGAAGGCGCTGGCCCTGCCGGAGCGCAGCTCCTCCGGCTGAGCTACTCAACACCGGAGTTTCGACAAGCGCCAGCGATGGCTCAGCGAGGCGATGTCGCCGATCTTCCAGAGTTCGCCGACACGCACGAAGTCGTAGCGGATATGGTTGGGCTCGCCGAAGTTCCGGAAACGGACGTCCACTGCGGCGCGGTTGTCGCCAGCCTTGGTCTCGATCCGTAGCGTGCGCGCGATTTCCTTGTCGTCGTAATCGTTTCCGCTGCTCGTAATGGCAAAATCGATGCAAAGGTTCTCGGTCTTGTCATCGGCAGCGAACAATCTGACAAGGCCGGGCTGGAAATAGCGGGCGCGATTCTCGGGCGCGCGCAGCCGCCCGATCGAGCTCTGCGTCAGGCCGCCGGCATATATGCCGCGCACAATCGTCTCGGGCGTCTCCGCAGAGGCCGCCCCGACAGCAAGAAAGCTGAGGGCAGCGGCCGAAACCATGAGCTTATACATCATTCCGATACCTGCAAACGGCCGGCGAGCCCGAACCTGCTAGCTCAGATCTTACCCAAGGTCACGTGCCCCCATGCGGTAACCCGGTCACGCGGAAAGACGCTGCTCTCAACCCAGCTCCGGATCCTCGATGCCGGAGAGACGCCCAGCCGCCAGCCTGGCGAAGGCGATGGTCAGCATCTTCCGGCGCGCCGGCGCCAGCTGATGGCGCGGCGGCTCGCGCAACAGCTCGCCGCCGAAGGCGTCGGCGACGATCAGGCCGACATCCTCGGGCAGGATCTCCAGCGGGAATTCAGGCGCGACCGCAAAGAGGAAGCCGTCGCAATAGTCGCGATAGTCCGGCCATTTGCCGTCGACGCGATAATCCTCGATCCCGGATTTTACTTCGACCACCAGCAGTTCGCCGGATGGCGAAAGCGCGACGATGTCGCCGCGCCGGCCATTGGCGAAGGTCATCTCCTTGACGATGGCATAGCCACGCTCGCGCAGATGACGCGAGGCGCCGCGGCAAACGGCACGGGTGATCTCCGGCCGCGCCGGCGGCGGATTGAGGACGGACAGGGCAATGGCCATACCAGGCATGTTCTCTTTTTGTGCTCGCCGATGCAAGAGCTGCTTGCGATGACCGTCGGCATGGCTATGGTCCGCCCGCCTTGGAACGCTTTGCCCCCCTCCTGCTGATCGCGCTCGCCGCCGGCCTCGCCTTCGCGCTGTGCCTGGCCCTGCGGCCCCTGATGATGCGCTATGCGCTGGCGCGGCCGAATGCCCGCTCCAGCCACCGCATACCGACGCCGCAGGGCGGCGGCATTGCCGTGCTCGCCGGTGCTTTCCTGGCCCTGGGGCTCGCATTGGCCTTCATTCCGATGGATGCGAGCGCCCGGCAGGCCCTCGTCCTGGTCATGGGGGCGTCCGCCCTGCTCGCTGTCATCGGCGCCTGGGACGATATCCGCCCGCTCTCGCCAGCCCTGCGCCTGCCGCTGCAGTTCGTCTGCGTCGGCATCGTCGTGTTCTATGCCGCGCCCGATGTGCGGCTGCTGCCGGAAACATTGCCGCTCTGGGCCGAGCGCGGCCTCGCCCTGATTGCTGGCGCCTGGTTCGTCAACCTCGTCAACTTCATGGACGGGATCGACTGGATCACCCTTGCCGGGCTGGTGCCGCTTGCCGGCGCGATCGCGCTCGCCGGCGGCTGCGGCATCGTCGATCCTGCGACCGGGCTGCTGGCCGCGGCGCTGTTCGGCGGCCTCATCGGCTTCGCGCCGCTCAACAAGCCGGTGGCGCGCATCTTCCTCGGCGATGTCGGCTCGCTGCCGCTCGGCCTGCTCGGCGCCTATCTGCTCTATCGCCTCGCCGGCACCGGCGCGCTCACCGCGGCTCTGATCCTGCCGCTCTGTCATGTGATGGATTCGACGATCACGCTGCTGCGCCGCCTAGCCCGCGGCGAGAAGGTCTGGCAGGCGCATCGCTCGCATTTCTACCAGCAGGCGACCGATAACGGCTTCAAGGTCATCGAGATCGTCACTCAGGTCGGCCTGCTCAATCTTGCCCTGATCGGGCTCGCGGCGGTCAGCATCATAGTTCCGGCACTCTGGGCGCAGCTTGCCTGCCTGCTGGCGGCGCTGGCGCTGACCGGTGCCCTGCTCCGCCGCTTCTCGCGCAAACGGGCCCAGCCGTGAGCGGCGAGCGCGTCCTGCTCACCGGCGCGAGCGGCTTCGTCGGCCGCTATCTCCTCCATGACCTCATCGCACGCGGCTACCGAGTGCGCGCGGCAGGGCGCAGCTCGATATCGGCCATCACCGGCGCCGAACATGTCGCAATCGGCGACCTCGGCGCGCCGGTCGACTGGCAACCGCTGCTCGATGGCGTCGATCACGTCGTCCACAGCGCCGGATTGGCCCATGCCGACGGCGATATCCCCGAGGAGCGCTACCAACAGGTCAACACGCAGGCGACACTGGCGCTGGCGCGGGCGGCGCATGCGGCGGGCGTCCGGCGCTTCGTCTTCCTGTCCTCGATCCGGGCGCAGAGCGGACCGGTCAGCGATAGGCCGCTCAGCGAATCCGACACGCCCGCGCCGACCGACGCCTATGGCCGCTCCAAGCTGGCGGCCGAACAAGGGCTCGGCGGGCTTGATCTCGACTGGGTCGCCTTGCGGCCAGTGCTCGTCTATGGGCCCGGTGTGAAAGCGAACATGGCGGCGCTGGTGAAGCTGGCGCGGCTGCCCGTGCCGCTGCCGCTCGGCGGGCTTTCGGCGAAGCGCTCGCTGCTCGCGATCGAGAATCTCTCCGAGGCGGTCGCCTTCTCGCTGACCGAAGCCTGCCCGTCCAGGCGCAGCTACGTCGTTTCGGATCCGGAGCCCCTGTCGGTCGCGCAGATGCTGACTGCGATGCGGGCCGGCCTCGGGCGTAGTCCGGGGCTGATTCCGATCCCGTCATCCCTGCTCGGGCTGGCGGCGCGGCTAGCCGGGCGCAGCGATGCCTATGAGCGGCTGGCAAACGGGCTCGTCGCCTCGCCCGCAGGCCTGATCAAGGCTGGCTGGCGACCGCCTGCGGAGACGAAGGCCGCTCTGGCACGGCTGGCGGCGGACCCGGCTGGCGCCGGCTGAAATCCGGGATCGCCGCTTCCAGCACCGCCTCGGCGCCGAGCCTGTCCTGCGCCGCCAGTGCCCGCTCGAGCTCGTCCAGCCAGCCCTGCATGCGCTCGCGACCGACGAAGATCGGCTTGGCCGCCATGACGCCGTCGAGCCCGGTCTCGGCCATCGGCTCGTCCTTGGCGAAGAGGATCTCGTTCAGGCGCTCGCCCGGCCGGACGCCGGTCACGGCGATTTCGATGTCGACGCCGGGTTCATAACCTGCCAGGCGGATCATCCGCTCGGCGAGGTCGATGATCTTGAGCGGCTGGCCCATCTTCAGAACGTAGACGGCAGCGCGATCCTCCTGCGCCTCATGCTCGGGCGCATGCGAGGCCGAAGTCAGCACGAGGTCGCAGGCCTCACGGATCGTCATGAAGTAGCGGATCATCTCCGGGCTGGTGACGGTGACCGGCCCACCGCGCTCGATCTGCGCCTTGAACTTCGGCACCACCGAGCCGACCGAGCCGAGCACATTGCCGAAGCGGACCGCGACGAGGCGCGTGCCGCGATTGCCGACGGCGAACTCGGCATCGCGGGCCTGCGCATACATCTCGGCGAAGCGCTTGGTCGCGCCCAGCATCGAGACCGGCTCGATCGCCTTGTCGGTCGAGATCATCACGAAGATGCCGGCGCCGGCGGCGATCGCCGCCTCGATGGCGACGACCGAGCCGAAGATGTTGGTCTTGATGCCCTCGCCCCAATCGGCCTCGAGATAGGGCACGTGCTTCAGCGCGGCAGCGTGGATGACGATGTCGGGGGCGAAGGCCTTGAACAGCGGGCCGATCCGAGCCTCGTCGCGGACATCGGCGAGGGCGCCGGTGACCCGCATCGGCAGGTCCTGCGCCGCGAGCGCCTCGGTAACGTGGAACAGCGCCGGCTCGGAATTCTCGACGACGAGCAGTTCCGCCGCGCCGAAGGCGGCACAGCGCAGGCAGATCTCGGAGCCGATCGAGCCGCCGCCGCCGGTGACGATGACGCGCTTGCCCTTCAGGAAGCCCTCGAGCCGCTCGCGGTCGATCTTGACCGAGGGGCGCACTAGCAGGTCCTCGATCTCCAGCGGCGCCAGCTCGCTGCCGCGCAGCCCTTCGCCGAGCGAGTCGAGGCGCGAGATCGGGATGGCGAGCTTGCGGGTCTTGGCGAGCCATTTGTCCGGCTCGGCCTCAGGCGCGAGCGCGCTCGGCGTCGCGACGATGCGGCGGAACGGCTCGCCGCGCTCGCTGGCGTCGATCGCGATCGCTTCCATCTGCGAGAGCAGGCCGAGCACCGGCACCCCGCGGATGGACTGGCCGAGATCATCCGGACGCGGTGTCAGGATGCCGGCCGGGCGCATCTTGCCCATGGCGCCCGATTCCATGGCGCGGATCACCATCTCGATGTCGACGCCGCGGCCGAGCAGAAGCGCCGGCAGGCTCGCCTCGCGCGCGGCCTGATGCTTGGAGCGGGAGTATTTGAAGTAGCGATAGGCCAGGCGCGGGCCGCCGAGCAGCGCGACCTGCACCAGCCAATAGAGGACGATGGTGATCTTGCCGAAGAAATAATAGCCGTAGAGATTCGGCGCGACGAGCACGTAGTCGACAACCAGCAGGGTCAGGGTCAGAACCGTGACCGCCCGGACGATGTTCGAAAGGTCGGGCAGCGAGGCGAAGCGCCATTTCGAGCGGTAGAGCTGGAAGAACCAGTAGACCGCCCCGGCATAGGCAACGAAGAAGGGCAGGATCTTCGGCAACTGCCGCATCCGCTCTTCGAACAGCCAGCCATCGAAGCGCACGGCGAAGACGAAGACGATCGCGAGCGCGGTCATCGCCAGGTCGTGGACGATGACGGCGAGCTTCTTGGCGCTCTGTTTGTTGAGATTCAGCATGCGCGGCGGGGTATCCCGCTCCGCCGGCGCCTTGTCAACGCAGGTCGGAGGTACCGGTCAGGCGGCAGAGCGGGTGGCGCCCAGCCCGGCGAGGATGAAGTCGATCATCTCGTCGACGGTCGGGCCGGGGAGCTCGGCACATTGGCCAAGCAGGAGCGGGTGACAGAAGCGCAGCATCGCCATCCGCACGCAATGAGTCGCCGTGACCGGATCGCGGGCGGCGAACTCGCCCCTGGCGATGCCGTCGGCGACGACGGAGCGCAGGATCGCGTCATAGCGCTCGATGTGACCGCGGACGACGTCCCAGCTTTCCTCCATCGCGCAGGCGACCATTTCATGCAGGCGGTGATTGTCGAGATAGCGGGCCGCATTGATCCGGCAGGTCGCGGCGAGGATGTCGCGCAGACGTTCGGCGGCGGGGCGCTTCTCGGCGGCGATCGCGGCGACGGTCGCCTCGAGCTCGCTCATCGAGCGTTCGGCGACAGCCTCGTTGATCGCCTTCTTGGAGTCGAAGAAGCGATAGACATTCGCCGGGCTCATGCGCAGAGACTTGGCGATATCGGCGACAGTGGTCTTCTGATAGCCGATCTGGCGGAAGAACCGCTCGGCGACATCGATGATGTCGTGCCTTGTATCGCGTTCAATCGTGCTCATGCCAGAGCAACTTCCCGGTCTGATGACTTGTTCCCATAGGCCGTCTGCGGACGCCATCGTTGACTATGACGAATTTCGTCAGTCGTCAACAAATTGAACCGCAAAGCTTTATTTGTGTCCTCCTGACAGTTTTTCGCCGAACGCGGCTCATGTCAGGAGCGCAATCGCGCCAGTCCGAGCAGCGCGGCGGTGTCGAGATGGCGCTCCAAATGCTCGGCCAGCCGGTCGAGCGTCGCTTCGACGGCCGGTTCATAGGCCTCGCCCGCCGCAAGTGGCTTTCCCGCCAGGTTTTCGAGCCAGGCGCGGCGCAGCGGATCCGACGTCAGGACGCCATGCAGATAGGTTCCGACGACCCGTCCGTCGGCGCTGCGGGCGCCTTCCGGCCGGCCATCGATGCTGAAAGGCGCGCGTGCCCGGTCGGGACCGTCGCTGACGCCGAGATGGATCTCGTAGGCGCGGCCAGCCGTGCCGCTCTCAGGATGCTCGACCGCGACCTCCCTGACGGTCTTGTCGGGGGTGAGCTCGGTCTCGATGTCGAGCAGGCCGAGGCCAGGGGCGGCGCCGGCCGGACCTTCGAGCCCCAGCGGGTCGCGCACGCTCCTGCCCAGCATCTGATAGCCGCCGCAGAGGCCCAGCACATGGCCGCCGCGGCGACGATGGGCGAGGATGTCGATGTCCCAGCCCTCTTCCCGCAGCCTGGCGAGATCGCGCAAAGTTGTCTTCGAGCCTGGCAGGATCACCAGGGCGGCGTCGCCGGGCAGCGGTGTACCGGGGCCGACGAAAACGAGTTCGACCCCAGGTTCAAGCTTGAGCGGGTCGAGATCGTCGAAATTGGCGATACCGGGCAGGACCGGCACGGCGACTTTCAACACGCCAGCGCGGGCCGGCACATCGCGCGCCAGATCAAGTGCATCCTCGGCCGGCAGGCGCGTCGCCTCAGCGAACCAGGGCACGACGCCGAGGCTCGGCCAGCCGGTCGCGCGGGTGATCGTGTCGAGGGCCGGCGTGAACAGGCCGACATCGCCGCGGAAGCGATTGATGGCGAAGCCGCGGATCATCGCCCGGTCCTCGGCATCGAGCACGGCATGGCTGCCGACGAGACTGGCGATGACGCCGCCGCGGTCGATGTCGCCGACGAGGATCGCCGCGACGCCGGCCGCTCGTGCGAAACCGAGATTGGCGATGTCGCGGGCGCGCAGATTGGTCTCGGCCGGCGAGCCGGCGCCCTCGACCAGGATCAGGTCGGCGTCGTCGCTCAGCCGCTCGAAGCTTTCCAGCACCTTGGGCAGGAAGTCGCCGCGGCGGCTGAAATCGCCGGAGGAGAGATGGCCGGCGACGCGGCCCTGCAGGATGATCTGGCTGCCACGCTCGCTCTCGGGCTTGAGCAGCACCGGGTTCATGTCGACATGCGGGGCGATCCGGGCCGCGCGCGCCTGCAGCGCCTGGGCCCGGCCGATCTCGCCACCAGCGGTCGCGGCGGCATTGTTCGACATGTTCTGCGGCTTGAACGGACGCACCTTCAGCCCGCGATCGGCGAAGAGGCGGCAGAGGCCGGCGACGAGCAGCGACTTGCCGACATTGGAGCCGGTGCCGAGCAACATCAGGGCGGGGGTTCGATGGGAAGGACGCATGGAGCCTGCCTAGCCCGCTTCCAGCCCCGGAAAAAGCTCACCGATCCACGTCAGCGTCCCACGGTTCCAAAGGGGCGAAGAAACCGTGGAAGTGCTGTCGTGAACCGGCTGAGGGGTAGAAGATACTGACTGCTGACGAATGTCAATATTCATCACTCCGCATAATCTGCCGCTTTTTCGGGGCGATGCACACCGGCGTTGCGCGTGCTATGGCGGCATCCGAGCCTTCCCGCCCGCCTTTCCGAGCGAAGCCAGCCGCGATGAATCCGATCTTCTCCGCCCTTCCGACGACGATCTTCGAAACCATGTCGCGGCTCGCGCGCGAGCACCAGGCCGTCAATCTGGGCCAGGGCTTCCCCGACGATCCCGGCCCGGAAGACGTCAGGCGCAAGGCCGCCGAGGCCGTGATCGACGGTTGGAACCAGTATCCGCCGATGATGGGCCTGCCGGAGCTGCGCCAGGCGACGGCGACGCATTTCCGGCATTGGCAGGGCCTGGAACTCGATCCAGAGGCCGAGGTGATGATCACCTCCGGCGCGACCGAGGCGATCGCCGGCGCGCTGATGGCGGTGGTCTCACCCGGCGACGAGGTCGTGCTGTTCGAGCCGATGTACGACGCCTATCTGCCGCTGGTGCGCCGTGCCGGCGGCGTCCCGAAATTCGTGACGCTGACGCCGCCGCATTTCGGGCTGAGCGAGGAGGCGCTAGCGCAGGCCTTCTCGCCGAAGACCAAGGCGGTGCTGTTCAACAATCCGCTCAACCCGACCGCGACCAATTTCAGCGCGGCCGATCTCGACCTGCTGGCCTCGTTCTGCGTGCGGCACGATGCCGTCGCGATCTGCGACGACGTCTGGGAGCACGTCGTCTTCGACGGCCATCGCCATCAGCCGCTGATGAGCCGGCCGGGCATGCGCGAGCGCACGGTCAAGATTTCCTCGGCCGGCAAGATCTTCTCGCTGACCGGCTGGAAGGTCGGGATGGTGATGGCGGCGCCGGAGCTGATGCGGGTGCTGGCCAAGGCGCACCAGTACATCACCTTCACCACCCCGCCGAACCTGCAGGCCGCCGTCGCCTACGGCCTCGGCAAGGACGACGCCTATTTCGAGGGGATGCGGGCCGATTTCCAGCGCTCGCGTGATCGCTTCGCCGGCGGCCTCAGTGAGCTCGGCTTCAGCGTGCTGCCAAGCGCCGGCACCTATTTCCTCAATGTCGACATCGGCCCGCTCGGCGAGGGCGACGACGTCGCCTTCTGCCAGCGGCTGGTCGCCGAGCACGGCGTCGCCGCGATCCCGGTCAGTGCCTTCTATGCGGAAGGAGCGGTGCGCAACGTCGTGCGCTTCTGCTTCGCCAAGCACGACGCCACGCTGGACAGGGCGCTGGAACGACTCGCAGCGCTGCGTGTGAAGGGCTGAATCAGCCCTTTCTGAGGGTCTCGACGAGCACCGCGGCACGCCGCAGCGTCGGCTCGCGGCGCTTTGCTTCGGCGGCGAGGCCAAGGCCGCGCAGCGTCTCGATCGCCATGACGAGCTCGGTGGTCGCTTTTTCGGCCTCGGCGCGGTCGCGGATGCGCTCGGCCAGCTCCAGCCGCGCCTCGGCCCGATTGGCGGCGCTCTGCGCCCAGAGCGAGGGCACGATCTCGCGGCGTCTGACCTCCAGCGCCGCGTCATAGGCGGCGATCGCCTCCTCCAGCACGACCGGCTCGTTGTAATAGCCGGCGAGGCCGACAAGCGCGGCCCCGATCCGGTCCTGCACCTCGGCCCATTCGAGCGGCGCGCTCTCGCGCGGCCGATCGTCGAGCACCAGCTTGAAGCAGTTCACCGCGGCTTCGAAGGCGGAGACACCGCTGGCGCGCAGGCCGAGCGCGACATGGGCCTTGCCGAGCTCCCATTGCAGCCGGCCCCATTCGCGCGGCATGTCGGCACGCGTCATGCCGGAGAGCCCGGCGCGGAAGGCGGCGACGCCGTCCTCGAGCAGGCCGGCATCGTCCTCGATCTCGCCGAGCCGGGCCAAGGCTTCCCCGAGCCTGGTCTGCAGCGCGGTCCAGAGGCGCGGCGCCTTGGCACGCTGCAGGTCCTCCAGTGTCGTACGGTAGATCTCGACCACCTGCCGCAGCAGGGAGCTGCCGCCCTCGTGATGCGACAGGCCGGTCAGCGAGCGCGCCAGCCTGAGCTGCGTCTCGGCCCAGGGCACGGTCTGGTCGAAATTGTCGAGCTTGGCGAGCAGGCCGCGCAATTGGCCGATCGAGGCGACGAAGGCCGACTTGTCGGAAAAGTCGGCGCCGCGCCGCGCCAATGCATCGGCCTGCATCCAGGCATAGATCAGCCCGCTGCCAGCTTCAGCGGAGTCGGCGATCAGCGCCGCCTCGGCATAGCGTTCGGCGGCATCGCGATAAGCTTGCGGATTGAGGTGCAGCATCGCCACCGCACCACGATCGGCTCGGCCGGCAGCCGCGGCGAGCAAGCGGTCGCGCGACAGCTTATCAGGAGCGACCGCGCCATCGAGATTGCGCTGTTCGGCCAAAGCGAGCAGGCGGTCGGCTTCGACGAGCTTGCCATCGGCCAGCGCCTGCACCGCCTGTCCCTGCAGCCGATCGCGTTCGGGATCGTCGCCGGACGGCTTGGCGAGCCGGGCCTTCAGGCTGCGGAAATCGCCGGCACGGCGCGCCAGATTGTTCTCGATCCGGGTGAAGTCGGGCTTGCCGGAAGCGTCGCCCATCGAGGCGAGCACACCGAGCAGCAGCGCAGGGGGAACCCCCTCGCGCTGCGAGACACGAGCCAGGATGGTGGCGAGTTCCGGATTCACGTTTCCCGCCACCCCTGTTCCAACCGCTCTCAGATCGCGGCGATGACCGCGATCTCGACGGTGTATTGCGGGCCGGCGAGCTTGGCCTCGACGGTGGCGCGGCCCGGCGTGTTGCCGGCCGAGACCCAGCCGTCCCAGACCGCGTTCATCTCGGCGAAGGTCGACATGTCCGAAAGCCAGATGTTGACCATCAACAGCTTCGACTTGTCGGTGCCCGCCTCGGCCAAGAGGCCGTCGATGATCGAGAGGATGTCCTTGGTCTGCTCGGCAACGCTCTTGCCGGCCGCCTTGTCGGCGACCTGACCGGCGAGATAGACCGTGTTGCCATGCACGACGGCCTTCGACATGCGCGGGCCGGGGGCGATGCGCTTGATGCTCATGATCTGGTCTCCATCAGAAGGGGCCTCGCTGGTAGCCCGAGACCGGAAGCCGCGCAAATGCTTATGCAGCGGCCCAGCCCGCCCAGAGCAAGGCATAGCGCGCCGCCTTGCCGATGAACACCAGCAGGATGAAGCGCAGCAGCGGGTAATTCAGCGATCCCGCGACGAAGGTCAGCGGGTCGCCGCCGATCGGCAGCCAGGCGAAGAGCAGCGAAGGCCAGCCGAAGCGGGCGAACCAGCCCTGCGCCTTGGCGAAGCGGGCGGGATCGGGCCGCAGCCGCGCCGGCAACCGCTCGACGCCATCCGTCGCGATCAGCCGGCCGAGCCACCAGTTGAGCACCGAGCCCGCGGTGTTGGCGATCGACGCGACGATGAAGAGCAGCGTCGGATCGACCGATTTGGCCGCCAGCAGGCCGACGAAGACCGCTTCCGACTGCGCCGGCAGCAATGTCGCGGCGACGAAGGCGGCGCCCGCCATCAGGCCGAGGGAGGCGAAATCGAGGGGCATCAGTCCAGCATCGCGGCGAGCGCGTTGACGGTGTTGGCGTTGCGCAGCGTGCCGATGCCGAGCTTCTTGGTCGTCAGATGCGAGAGCAGCCTGGTCTCGCTCGGCTTGCGGCTGAAATCGATCCAGAGATCGCCGTCGGCGAGGGCGAGCACGATGCCGGGCGTCGCGATCCCGCGGAGCATGGACAAGGCTTCCAGGCCGAGCGGCTTTCGCATGACGCGGATACCGATGTCGGCGCCGTTCCCGCCCGGGAACGGATTCTGGGCGGCGAGCCGCCGCCATGCGTCAGCCGTCCGCGCGATGATATCGACATGCTTGCCGAAGCGCGCCCGGAAGCCGGCTTCCAATCGGCTTTCAATCGTTGCGACGGGCGCGTCCTCGGCCTCGAAGATCAGATTGCCGGTGGCGACCCAGCTGCGCACATCGCCAAAGCCGGCCTCTGCCGCCATCGCCTTCAGATCCGCCATCACCACGCGCCTGCCAGGGCCGAGCACGATCGAGTGCAGCAGGGCGACATAGGTCGTCATCGTGATTCCGGACCGGGCGGTTCGGTGCTCGTCCTAGAGCCGCCGCAGCGCGACCTGCTGGATGCGGTGGCTCGCGCCCTTGGTCAGGATCAGGCTGGCGCGCTGGCGGGTCGGCACGATGTTCTCGCGCAGATTGGGCAGGTTGATGCCGGTCCAGAGCGTCTCGGCGATCGAGAGCGCCTCCTCCTCGCCGATCTCGGCATATTTGCGGAAGAAGGAGCGCGGATCCCGGAAGGCGGTCTGGCGCAGGGTCATGAAGCGGTTGACGTACCAGCGGTGCAGGTCGTTCTCATCGGCGTCGAGATAGACCGAGAAGTCGAAGAAGTCGGAGACGAAGGGGATGATGGTGCCGTCCCTGGGCAGGCGGCTCGCCTGCAGCACGTTCAACCCCTCCAGGATCAGGATGTCCGGGCGCTCGACCGTGACCTGCTCGCCCGGGACCACGTCATAGACCAGATGCGAATAGACCGGTGCGCTGACGGCGCGCTTGCCGGCCTTCACCTCGGAGAGGAAGCGCAGGATCGCGGCGCTGTCATAGCTCTCGGGGAAGCCCTTGCGCTGCATCAGGCCGCGGCGCTCGAGCTCGGCATTCGGCAGGAGGAAGCCGTCGGTGGTGACGAGCTCGACCTTCGGCGTGTTCGGCCAGCGCGAGAGCAGCGCCTGGAGCACGCGCGCCGTCGTCGACTTGCCGACTGCGACCGAGCCGGCGACGCCGATGACATAAGGGACCTTGACCTCGGCCTCGGCCATCAGGAAGCGCTGCGTCGCCTTGAACAGCCCCTGCGTCGCGGCGACGTAGAGCGAGAGCAGGCGCGAAAGCGGCAGGTAGATTGCGACGATCTCGTCGAGCGAGATCGGGTCGTTGATCGATTGCAGCCTGGTGAGGTCGTCGACCGACAGCGTCAGCGGCGTGTCGGCGCGCAGGTGCGCCCACTCGTCACGCGAGAACGTGCGATAGGGCGAGACCAGATCGGGGGCGGAGGGCGCCGCAATCGGACGCTGGTCCATGACGCCCCCCGTCTTCCAGGCTTCGAGGTTCAACGCGACACTCGCCTCGACTTCAACGGGGCCGCGCCGCCTTCTCGGCCAGGCCGGAGCGCACGGTACGGGCCTCAAGCTGGCTCAAGACGTCTCGCAATGCAACATCGCGGGACTTCAGCACGACCAAAAGATGATAAAGCACATCGGCGCTCTCGGCGATCAGTTCCTCGCGATCCCCCTTCACGGCGGCGATCACGGCCTCGACCGCCTCCTCGCCGAACTTCTTGGCGGCGCGCTCGGGCCCCGCGGCGAGGAGCTTGGCCGTCCAGGATTCCTCTGGCGCGGCACTGGCCCGCTCCGCGACGATGCGTTCGAGATCGGCGAGGGTGAAGGCTGTCATCCCGGTCAATCCAGCCGCATCGCCAGGCCGGCAGCGGCCATATGCGCCTTGGCTTGCGGGATGCTGTAAGTGCCGAAATGGAAGATCGAGGCGGCGAGCACAGCCGAGGCATGGCCATCGCGCACGCCGGCGACGAGGTCGTCGAGATCGCCGACGCCGCCCGAGGCGATGACCGGCACCGAAACCGCGTCGGCAATGCGCTGGGTCAGGCCGATGTCGTAGCCCGACTTGGTACCGTCGCGGTCCATCGAGGTCACCAGCAATTCGCCGGCGCCGAGCGAGACGACCTCGCGGGCGAAGGCGATGGCGTCGATGCCGGTGGCATTGCGCCCGCCATGGGTGAAGATCTCCCAACGACCTGGCGTGACCTGCTTGGCGTCGATGGCGACGACGATGCACTGGTCGCCGAATTTCTCCGCCGCTTCCTTGACGAAGGGGCGGTTTGTCACCGCCGCGGTGTTGATCGCGACCTTGTCGGCGCCGGCCAGCAAGAGCGCGCGGATGTCCTCGACCTTGCGCACGCCGCCGCCGACCGTCAGCGGCATGAAGCAGGCCTCGGCCGTGCGGGTGACGACGTCGAGCAGGGTGCCGCGCGCCTCATGGCTCGCGGTGATGTCGAGGAAGCAGAGCTCGTCGGCCCCGGCCGCGTCATAGGCCTTGGCTGCCTCGACGGGATCGCCGGCATCGACGAGATCGACGAATTTCACGCCCTTGACGACACGGCCGTCCTTGACGTCGAGGCAGGGGATGATGCGGGTCTTCAAGGTCATCGGCGGGCCTGCCCGGGGCGGAACGACAAAACGATCGGCGCATATAGCGCCGCCGCTGCACCGCACGCAAACGCAGCCCGCAGCGGCCGGATTGATCGGCGTCACGATCCCTGCTCTCCTGCGCGCCACAAGCAAAACCGAGGGGATTTCCATGACGATCACATTGCCCTTCAAAGGCCTGAAACTGGCTGTGCTCAGTGCCGCTGCCGGGCTCGGTTTGAGCGCCGCCGCGCTGGCGCAGGCTCCGGCCAGCCAGCTCGAGACGATCCAGAGCCGCGGAGCCCTGCAGATCTGCACCACCGGCGACTACAAACCGTTCACGCTCGCCAAGGACGGCAGCTATGAGGGCATCGACATCGAGCTCGGAAAATCGCTGGCGAAGGCCATCGGCGTCGAGGCCAAGTTCGTGCAGACGAAATGGGCCGACCTGATGAACGACTTCACCGGCGGCAAATGTGACATCGCCATGGGCGGCATCTCGGTGACGCTCGACCGGCAGAAGCGCGCCTTCTTCTCCGCGCCCTATCTGATCAACGGCAAGGCGCCGATCGCCCGTTGCGCCGACGTCTCGAAGTTCCAGACCGTCGCCGACATCGACAAGCCGGAGACGCGCGTCATCGTCAATCCCGGCGGCACCAACGAACGCTTCGTGCGGGCCAACTTCAAGCAGGCCAAGATCGAGGTCTTCCCGGACAACGTCACGATCTGGGACCAGATCCTGGCCGGCAAGGCGGACATCATGGTCGCCGAGTCGATCGAGACCAAGGTCCAGGAGAAGATCCGGCCGGGCCTGTGCGCGATCAATCCCGACGCCCCCCTGCAATATGGCGAGATGGGCTATCTGCTGCCGCGCGGCGACATCGTCTTCAAGGCCTTCGTCGACCAGTGGCTGCATCTCGCCAAAGCCACCGGCGAGTTCGGCACGATCTACAACCAGTTCGTGCGCTGATCCTGCAACCTGGCTACGCCGCTCCGCTGGCCAATCGCGGCGCGGCGCAACCTGAAGCATGTTCTGGCACAGTGGGATGCAACGCCTGCTAGGCGAGCGATGCGTGCCCGGCACGGGCGCCCTCGCCCCGGCGGCAGTTGAACCTGCCTCCGCACGCTGCTCTCCTTGCGGCAACGACAAGAGAGGGGACGAGGGCTGTTCATGCTGTCGACGATCATCCGCGGTGCACTCGCCTGCGCCTGCGCAGGCTTCATCTCGATCGGCGCCGTCCAGGCGCAGGCACCGGCCAGCGCGCTCGATGCGATCCAGAGCGCCGGCGCGCTGCGCATCTGCACCACCGGCGACTACAAGCCGTTCACCAATGCCACCGGCGACAGCTTCGAGGGCATCGACATCGAGATGGCGAAGTCGCTCGCCCAGGCGATCGGCGTCGAGCCGAAATTCGTGCGGACGAAATGGGCGGAGCTGATGGCCGATTTCACCGGCGGCAAATGCGATGTCGCCATGGGCGGCATCGGCGTGACGCTGGAGCGGCAGAAGCGTGTCTTCTACTCGGAGCCGGCGCTGCGGACCGGCAAGATCCCGCTCGTACGCTGCGCCGACAAGGACAAATTCCAGAGCGTCGCGGATATCGACAAGCCGGGCGTGACCGCGATCGCCAATCCCGGCGGCACCAATGAGCGCTTTGCCAAGAGCAACTTCAAGCAGGCGAAGATCACGCTGCACCCGGACAATGTCGGCATCTTCGACGAGATCCTGGCCGGGCGCGCCGACGTGTTCGTGACCGAAGCGATCGAGGCGACGGTGCAGCAGAAACTGAAGCCGGGCCTCTGCGCCATCAATCCCGACAAGCCGCTGACCTTCATCGAGATCGGCTATCTGCTGCCGCGCGGCGACGTGATCTTCAAGGCCTTCGTCGACCAGTGGCTGCACATCGCCAAGGCGACTGGCGAGTACCAGCGCTATTACGAGCAGTATCTGCGCTGAGGCTCAGGCCGCCGCCAGCCGCGCCAGCGCCGCAGCCGGATCGATCCGGCCGTCATAGAGGGCGCGGCCGGTGATCGCGCCTTCGAGGATCGCCGCATCGGGTGCGCAGAGGCGCTCGATATCGGCCATCGAGGCGAGCCCGCCGGAGGCGATCACAGGGATCGTCAGTGCATGGGCGAGTGCGATCGTGCCGTCCCAGTTGATGCCCTGGAGCATGCCGTCGCGGGCGATGTCGGTGTAGACGATGGCGGCGACGCCGGCGTCCTCGAAGCGCCGGCCGAGATCGTCGGCGGCGAGCGCCGAGGTCTCGGCCCAGCCTTCGACCGCGACGAAACCGTCGCGCGCATCGATACCGACCGCGACCTTGCCCGGAAAGGCCTTCGCGGCCTCGCGCACGAAGCCGGGATCGCGCACCGCCGCCGTGCCAATGATGACGCGGGCGACGCCCTTGGCGAGCCAGCCCTCGACAGTCTTCATGTCGCGGATGCCGCCGCCGAGCTGCACCGGGAAGCGGACGCGCTGCAGGATCGCCTCGACAGCCGCCGCGTTCATCGGCTTGCCGGCGAAAGCGCCGTCGAGATCGACGACGTGCAGCCACTGGAAGCCTTGGCGCTCGAAGGTCGCGGCCTGGGCGGCGGGATCGTCGTTGAAGATCGTCGCCTGGTCCATGTCGCCCTGCTTCAGGCGCACGCATCGGCCCTCTTTCAGGTCGATGGCGGGGAAGAGGATCACGGCGTCCACCTCAGGAAATTGCCGATCAGCTTGAGACCGAGCTTCTGACTCTTCTCGGGGTGGAACTGCGTGCCGACGATGTTGTCACGGGCAACGATCGCAGTGACCGGGCCACCGTAATCGGTCAGCGCCAGCACCTCCTCGGGCCTTGCGGCCGTCAGCGCATAGGAGTGGACGAAATAGGCGTGCCAGCCGGACGGGCCGGTCTCGATGCCGGCGAGCAGCGGATGCTCGTCCTGTGGGTGCAGCGTGTTCCAGCCCATATGCGGGATCTTGAGGGCGTCGTCCTGCGGGCGGATCAGGGCGACATCGCCGGCGATCCAGTTAAGCCCCTGCGTGGTGACGTATTCGAGGCCGCGGCTCGCCATCAATTGCATGCCGACGCAGATGCCGAGGAAGGGCCGGCCCTTGCCGCGGACGGTCTCCTCCAGCGCCTCGACCATGCCGGAGACGGCGTCGAGCCCGCGCCGGCAGTCGGCGAAGGCGCCGACGCCGGGGAGCACGATGCGGTCGGCGGCGCGGACCTCGGCCGGGTCGCTCGTAACGCGGATGGTCGCGGCGATGCCGGCTTCTGAAGCGGCGCGCTCGAAGGCCTTGGCGGCCGAGTGCAGATTGCCCGAGCCGTAGTCGACGATGGTGACGGTCTGGCTCATCGTCCGTTCGCCTCGGGGAAGAGGCCGATCACCGGCGCGGAGCTCGATGCGAAGCGCGCGGGAGCCGGCACCGTCTCGACGATCCGCGGCGGCGCGCCGACCGGGAGGGCCCGCTCGAAGAAGCGACGCTCGGCGCTGGACAAATCCGGCGCCTCGACCACGTCGACCAGCCGCCAGCCCTTTCGCAGCAGCTTGCGCGCGATCAAGTTCTGGCCCTCGAAGCCGAGGAAGAGCCCGAGCGCCAGCTGCGACAGGACGACCGCGCCGACCGCGAAGCCGAGCTGGCGCTGGGCATAGACCAGCCCACCCCAGACCAGCGCATAGAGGATGAAGGCGAGCCAGAGCCGCTTGTAGAGCAGCCAGACCCCACCGAAGACGAAGGCCGAGAAGGTGAAGCTCTCCGGCAGCAACCGGGCCTGCTCGACCTCCTCGCGCAGGCCGCCGGCACCCGGCGGCGGGATCAGAGCCTGATAGAACGCCATGGCAGCGATCCCTTACAAAGCGCCCTTGGTCGAGGGCACGCGGCCGCCCTCGCGCGGATCGACCTCGAGCGCCTGGCGCAGCGCCCGCGCCAGGCCTTTGAAGCAGCTCTCGGCGATATGGTGGGCATTGTCGCCATAGAGCGTCTCGACATGCAGGGTCAGCCCGGCATTGATCGCAAAGGCCTGGAAGAACTCGCGCACCAGCTCGGTGTCGAACGTGCCGATCTTCTCCGCCCTGAACTGCGTCCGGAAGACCAGGAAGGGCCGGCCGGAGACATCGACCGCGACGCGGGTCAGCGTCTCGTCCATCGGCAGGTGGACATCGGCATAGCGGCGGATGCCCTTCTTGTCGCCGAGCGCCTGCTTCAGGGCTTCGCCCAGCGCGATGCCGGCATCCTCGACCGAATGGTGGTCGTCGATATGGGTATCGCCCTTCACCTTGACCGTGGTGTCGATCAGCGAATGGCGGGCGAAGAGATCGAGCATATGGTCGAAGAAGCCGACGCCGGTCGAAATCTCGGCCTTGCCGGTGCCGTCGAGCACGAGCTTGACCGCGATGTCGGTCTCGTTGGTGCGGCGCTTCACTTCGCCCGAACGCATGCTGACCTCTGTCACTCCCGGGAAAACCGTGCCCGCTTTAGCAGGCGCGGACGCGGATCGCTATCCCGGCGGCGGACCAAAGCGGCGCAGGAAGGCGCGCGCCCGCGGCAAGGCGTCGTGCAGGAACTGGCCGGGCTCGCGCAGCCAGAGGCCGTCATAGCTCTTCGATTTGGCCTCGCTGACCAGCACATCCTGCGGCAGGGGCACCAGCGTTCCGTCCCAGCCCGGCCACCAGAGCCGGCCCTTGGCCCAGTGATGCGCCACCAGGGCCTCCTCGCAGCGATAGCCGTGAAAATCGAAGGCCGTCTTGCCGTCGGTGACGAAGACGTGGTTGCCGGTGAAGCCCTCGGCCGGCCTGATCCAGACGGCATGGAAACCCTGCTCCGGATAGGCCTCCAGAAAGGCGTAGGCGAGGATGTGGCAGGCGCCGCAGGCGAAGAAGACCCGCTCGGACAGATTCCAGCGTTTGACCGGGTCGCTCTTGATACCGGGCTTCAGCCTGAACATCTTGGCGGTTCCCGTTGACCGTTTTTCCGAGACCGAATCGCAATGTCAGAGACTAGCAACGCCCCCGTGATGCACGCGACCACCATCCTGATGGTGCGCAAGGGCGGCCGGGTCGTGATCGGCGGCGACGGCCAGGTCTCGCTCGGCCCGACCATCATGAAGGGCAATGCCAAGAAGGTCCGCCGCCTCGCCAAGGGTGCGGTGATCGCGGGCTTCGCCGGCGCGACCGCCGACGCCTTCACCCTGTTCGAGCGGCTGGAGGCCAAGCTGGAGCAGTTTCCGACGCAATTGCTGCGCGCCTGCGTCGAGCTCGCCAAGGACTGGCGCACCGACCGCTATCTGCGCCGGCTCGAAGCCATGCTGCTCGTCGCCGACAAGGAGGTCTCGCTGCTGATCTCCGGCACCGGCGACGTGCTCGAACCCGAGCCCTCCGAGCATGGCTCGGTGATGGCGATCGGCTCCGGCGGCAATTACGCGCTCGCCGCGGCCCGCGCCCTTGTGGACGGCGACGCCGATGCCGAGACGATCGTGCGCAAGGCGATGAAGATCGCCGGCGACATCTGCGTCTACACCAATCACAGCCTCGTCATCGAGAGCCTGGAGACCCCATGAATTTCGTCGCCGACGGCTATTCCTTCGTCCCCGCGACGCCTGACGACTTCCCGATGCTGGCGCGCTGGCTCGAACAGGACCATGTCCGGCGCTGGTGGGGCGATCCGGACGAAGAGCTCGCCGAGATCGCGCGCATCTTCGGCGACCCCAGCATGGAGGCGCTGATCGTCTGCCATGACGGGCGCCCATTCGCCCATCAGCAGAGCTGGGATCCCGCGCTCTGGCCCGATTATCCGCTACAGGATCAGCCGGCCGGCACGCGCGGCATCGACCAGTTCATCGGCGAGGCCGACATGCTCGGCCAGGGCCATGGCACCCGCTTCATCGGCGCCTTCACCCGGCATCTGCTCGCTCAGGGCGCGCCGCGGGTGGTGATCGACCCCGATCCGGAGAATCTCGCCGCGATCCGCGCCTATGAGAAGGCCGGCTTCACGGCCCTCGACATCCGCGAGACCGGCGACGGCCCCGCGCTGATCATGTTCCAGGAACCTGTTTGATGACGTCGTTTTCCCCCCGCGAGATCGTCTCCGAGCTCGACCGCTTCATCGTCGGCCAGAAGGACGCCAAGCGCGCCGTCGCGATCGCGCTGCGCAATCGCTGGCGCAGGCAGCAACTCCAAGGGCCGCTGCGCGAGGAGGTCGCGCCCAAGAACATCCTGATGATCGGGCCGACCGGCTGCGGCAAGACCGAGATCGCCCGCCGCCTCGCCAAATTGGCGAACGCGCCCTTCCTCAAGGTCGAGGCGACCAAGTTCACCGAGGTCGGCTATGTCGGCCGCGATGTCGAATCGATCGTGCGCGACCTGGTCGAGGTCGCGATCGGGCTGGTGCGCGAAAGCCGGCGCAAGGATGTCGAGGCCAAGGCGCATGTCGCGGCCGAGGAGCGCGTGCTCGATGCCCTCGTCGGACCGACCGCGAGCGCGACCACGCGCGACAGCTTCCGGCGCAAGCTGCGCAACAACGAGCTCGACGACAAGGAGATCGAGGTCGAGATCGCCTCGGCGGCCTCCGGCGCGCCGATGTTCGAGGTACCCGGCATGCCCGGCGCCTCGATCGGTGCGATCAACCTCTCCGACATGCTCGGCAAGGCGTTCGGCCAGCGCGGCAAGCCCAAGCGCATGCTGGTCAAGGACGCCTACGCACCGCTGCTCGCCGAGGAGAGCGACAAGCTGATCGACCAGGACGCCATCGTCCAGGC
>PNLY01000095.1 GCA_013823325.1 Methylobacterium sp. | reverse complement strand
CCAGGTCGCTGGCGGCGCCAACATCCTTGCCTTCACCACCGGCCGCGGCTCGGCCTATGGCTGCAAGCCGACGCCCTCCGTGAAGCTCGCGACCAACACGCCGATCTACGAGAAGATGATCGACGACATGGACATCAATTGCGGCGATGTGCTCGACGGCGTGAGCCTTGAGGAGAAGGGCCGCGAGATCTTCGAGACGCTGCTCAAGATCGCCTCGGGCGAGCGCTCGAAGTCCGAGCAGCTCGGCTATGGCGACGCCGAGTTCGTGCCCTGGCAGATCGGCGCGACGATGTGAGGCGAGGGCGCGGGCGAGGTGCTATTGCAGCCTCGCTCTAGCCTGAGGTTCCGGGCCGGCCGGTTGGCCAGGTCGACAGCGCCTGCTCGGCGATGGCCCGCAGCACGTCGCGACTGAAGCCGGCCTTGGCCTGCACCGCCATGCCGTGAATCACCGTCAGTACGAACGCCGCGAGCACATCGGGCTTGGCCGTCTCCGGCAGGTCGCCCTCGGCCTTCGCCCGCTCGAAGCGCTCGCGAAGCAGCGCCTCGCCGGCGGCGCGCGCCTTGATCAGCCTCTGGCGCACCGGCTCGGCCTCGTCCGATCCCGCCACGATGCCGTTGATACCGAGGCATCCGGTATGGTCGGGATAGCGCGTGTTGACGTCGATCGCGCCATAGATGACGCCTGCCGCGACCTCGCGTGCCGTCGGCAGCAGCAATGCCTTCGGGAAATGGTCGAGATAGCGCTCGTAGTAGCGGTCAAGGGCCTGACGGAAGAGCGCTTCCTTGTTGCCGAAGGCCGAATAGAGCGCCGGCCGCTCGACGCCCGTCGCCTGCGTCAAGTCGGCATAGGACGCGCCCTCATAGCCCTTGCGCCAGAAAACGCAGAGCGCCGCGTCGAGCGCCTTCTCGACGTCGAACTCGCGATGGCGTCCCATCAGGGTAGTCCAGCTCTTTTCATAACGAACATTATTAAACCGCTTGACAGGCCTTGTCCATATTTCATACCAATCGTTATAGTAACGATCGTTACGATATAAAGGGCCGCTAAAGCGTTGATGCGGCGCAGCCATCTGGAGAGTTTCTCATGTCGAAGACATTGCAGGGCAAGGTCGCCCTCGTGACCGGCGGCTCGCGCGGACTCGGCGCCGTCATCGCCGAGGCGCTGGCCGAGCAGGGCGCGGACGTGGCGATCAGCTATGTCGCCTCCGCCGAGAAGGCGCAGGCCGTCGCCGAAAAGCTCAGGGCGAAGGGCGTACGGGCGCTCGCGATCCAGAGCGACCAGGCCGACATGGCCGCGGCCAAGCCGCTGGTCGACAAGGTCGTCGCGCAGTTCGGCAAGCTCGACATCCTCGTCAACAACGCGGCCATCGCCGTGCAGGGCAAGCCGGTCGACGCTCCTGATCTCGACACCCTCAATCTCGATCGGCAATGGCAGATCAACGTGATGGGCCCGGTGGCCCTGACGCGCGCGGCGGCTCCCGTGCTGTCGAATGGCGGTCGGATCGTCTTCATCGGTTCACGTCTCGGCACGCACGCCCTTATGCCTGGGGTGGCCGATTATGCGGGAACCAAGGCCGCGCTCATCGGATATGCAAAAGGGGTGGCCCGCGATCTGGGTGGACGCGGCATCACCGCCAATGTGGTCCAGCCCGGTGCGATGCCGACCGACATGATGGTCGATGCGCTGGGCAGCACGGATGCGCCCGCTGCCTTCCTCGACATGCATCCGATCCGCCGCATCGCCACGCCCGAGGAAGTGGCCGGTACGGTCGGCTTCCTGGCAGGTCCGAATGCGGGCTACATCACCGGTGAGGTGATCAGCGTGTCGGGTGGCGTGGGCATCTGAAGTGGCCGCGCGTTGCGCACGGCTCAGGCCCCGACTAGTCTGACCCGCGTTCCCCAGGGATCGGTGCTCTCGAAGCCGCGTGCCACGGTCGCCGGCGCGTAGCCGGCTTTCGCCATGCGCTCGCGCTGCGCCGCCAGCAGCGCGGGATCGGCGACCTCCAGCGAGAACCAGTCGAGACCGGTCTGGGCCCGGTCGCGCCGGCCCGCGCCGGCGCTGTTCCAGGTGTTCAGCGCGACATGGTGATGATAGCGGCCGGAGGAGAGGAAGCTCGCCGTGTCGCGGCGCGAGGTCGAATCGAGGCCGATCGCGTCGCGGTAGAAGCTCTCCGACTGCGCGATGTCGCCGACGCGCAGATGCATGTGGCCGATGCGCAGCCCGGCCGGGGCCTCGCGATAGTCGCTGCGGCTGGTGTCGGTGAGGCTCAGAATCCCGTCGACGTCGAGGCGGTGCGTGCCCATGACGACGCGCTCGCCTTCCCAGCGCCAGAGCCGCGGGTCGCGGTCGGCATAGACCTCGATGCCGTTGCCCTCAGGATCGTCGAGATAGACCGCCTCGCTGACGCTGTGGTCGGCGAAGCCGGTGAGCGGCGTCTGGTTGCGCGCGACATGGACGAGCCAGCGGGCGAGATCGCGCCGCGACGGCATCAGGAAGGCGGTATGGAACAGGCCGGCGGCATTGCGCGGCTCGAAAGCAGCCTGCGGCCGCGGCTCCAGCCAGACCAGCGGCACGCCGCCGGCACCGAGGATGACGCCATCGGCGCTGGCCGCGATGACGCCGAGGCCGAGCACCGACTGGTAGTAGCGGCTCATCTCGTCGAGGTCGCGCACGCGCAGGCCGATCGCGCCGCAGCGGATCGGCGTGCTGGCGGCGAAGCCCGGCCCGACCACTGGTGCGGGTCCCTCCGCCCGCGCGGCTGCAGCCGCCGCCATAGCGAGAGAAGTGGTCCCGGCGAGCCGCAGCAGGGTCCGCCTCGTCAATGCGATCGCCATCGTCACCCGTTCCGGTCGCGGCGCATTGCCGCTGCGGCCGTGCAGAGCATTCTTCGCGGCGGCTTGCATGTCACAAGCGCGCGAGGGGCAAAACCCGCTCAGGCGGGCGCAATGCAGCCGCGCCGGCTTTCGCCCGGTGCCAACCGACAAGAAAACGGACTATGCGCAACTTTCTGATGGTCACCTTTCCCCGTATCGTCCTCGGCCTGCTCTTCCTCGTCAGCGCGGTCGACGGGTTCTGGTGGCTTGCCACCGGCACTCACCTGATCCACCCGCCGACGTCCGAACGCGGACTCGTCTTCGAGGCGGCGCTGCAGAACTCCGGCTTCTTCTGGCCGTTCCTCAAGGCGGTGAACCTCGCCGGCGGCCTGAGCCTGCTGTTCAACGTCGTGCCGGCCTTCGGGCTCGCGCTGATCGCACCGGTGATGGCGGTGATCGTGCTGTTCCACTTCGCCATCAATCCTGCCGGCATTCCGGTCGCGATCATTCTGATCGTGACGGGCGGGCTGCTGGTCTATGCCTATCGCGGGCGCTACGCGGCGCTGCTGCGCTGAGGTCGTCTCAGAGCGAAAAGCCCTTCAGCCGCTCGCCGAGCGCGGCGATGCGCGCGGCCGCGACATTGGCGATGGCGATGCGCAGATGCTGTTCCTGGCCGGGGCCGAAATAGGGGCCGGGCAGGGCCAGCACGCCGCGCTCCTGCACCAGCCGGCGCACGACCTCGGCAGCCGGCACGCCCTCGAAGGGGTGAGCGACATAGGCGAAATAGGCGCCGGCGGCGAGGACGTTCCAGCCGTTCAACGGTGCGATCGCCTGGCGGAAGAGCGCGGCGCGGGAGTTCATCTCGGCGCGATTGGCCTGCCGCCAGGCGCGGATGCCGTCGATGCCCCAGGCGACGGCGCTCTGGCCGGCGCGGACCGGGCTGATCTGGACGCAGTCGAGCACCTTGCCGATCTGGGCCAGCGCCGCCTCGCCGGCAGTGATCGCGCCGAGGCGCCAGCCGGGAACGGCATAGGCCTTGGAGAAGCTGTAGAGGCCGATCAGCGAATCCTGCCAGCCGCTTGCGGCGAAGAGCTCATGCGGACGGTCGGCACCTTCGGGCAGGAAGTCGCGATAGGTCTCGTCGAGCACCAGCCAGATCCTGCGCTTGCGGCAGAGTTCGGCGAAAGCGGCGATGGTCGCGGGCGGATAGACCGCGCCGGTCGGGTTGTTCGGCGTCACCAGCACGATGGCGCGGGTGCGCTCGTCGATCAGCGCCTCCGCGACCTCGGCATCCGGCACGAAGCCGGCTTGGGGATCGCAGGGCAGCGGGCGCGGCTCGACGCCGAGCATGTTCAGCGTCATCTCGTGGTTGAAGTACCAGGGCGTCGGCAGCAGCACATTGTCGCCGGCCCGCGCCAGCGCCATCGCCACGGTGACGAAGGCCTGGTTGCAGCCGGCGGTGATCGCGACCTCCTGCGGTCGAATCGTGCCGCCATAGAAGGCGCTGCTCTCGGCGGCATAGGCCTCGCGCAGGACATCGTCGCCGGTGATCGGGCCGTAGCGCGTGCTCTCGGGCATCACTGCCGCGTCGCCGAGGCGTTCGAGCAAGGCGGCCGGCGGCGGCGAGCCCGGCACCGCCTGCGACAGGTCGATCAGCAGGCCATGGCCGCCGGCATAGCCGCGGGCCCAGGTCTTGGCCTCGGGGATCGGCGGCGTCGCGGTGTCGATGAGATCGGGATTGAGCGGGGCGGAAGAGGGCGCAGGCATGGCTGAGCTTTGCGGCGCGTTTCCTGCGGCGTCAACGGCACTATTCCCCTCCGCCCGTTTCTCCAATGTCGGCTGTTGCCGACATTGGCTTTCAGAGTGCTCGAAGTCGGGAACACCCGACTTCGAGTGGGGAAGGGTTAGGGATGGGGCGCCGCAAAGCAGGGCTCGGGTCTTCTTCCAGTACGGTGCCTGGGGTCGCCGTGAGGCTTGGACCAGAGCCCATCGACCGCCATATTCGAATCCGAACAAGGTGAGGCTCACGGCATGGACGACGAGACCCAGGACGCGATCGAGGAACTGCATGCCATGCTCGACCGCGCCCGGGTGATCGTGCCGTTCACCGGTGCGGGCATCTCGACCGAATCGGGCGTGCCGGATTTTCGCTCGCCCGGCTCGCCCTGGATGCGCAACAAGCCGATCCCGTTCGACGCCTTCCTCGCCAGCCGCGAGGCAAGGGTCGAGGCCTGGCGGCGGAAGTTCGCGATGGACGACCATTATCGCGACGCCAGGCCCAATCGCGGCCATCGGGCGCTGGCGACCTTGGTGGCGGAAGGGCGCTCGCCCGGCGTGATCACCCAGAACATCGACGGCCTGCACCAGGCCTCCGGCATCGCCGAGAGCGGCGTGATCGAGCTGCACGGCAACGGCACCTATGCGACCTGCCTGACCTGCGGCTGGCGCCATGAGCTGGCAGCGATCCGGGCGAAGTTCGAGGCGAGCGGCGAGCCGGCGGCCTGCACGATGTGCGGTGGGATCGTGAAGACGGCGACGATCTCCTTCGGCCAGCAGATGCCGCAGCAGCCGATGCTGCGGGCGCATGAGCTGACGATGTCGGCCGATCTCTATCTGGTCGCCGGCTCCTCGCTCGTCGTTTTCCCGGCCGCGACCTTCCCGGTGATCGCCAAGCGCAATGGCGCCAAGCTCGTCATCCTCAACCGGGAGCCGACCGATCTCGATGCGATCGCCGACCTCGTCGTGCGCAGCGAGATCGGCCCGGCTTTGGCGCGATTGGCGAACTGATCAATCGCGCGAGGCAAATGCGAGGCGCAGCGCCAGCCCGCCGAACACCACGCCGAGGATGCGCTGCGGCCAGAGCGCCAGATGCGGGCGATTGGCGATGGCGCGGCCGAGACGGCTCGCCGTCAGGATGACGATGCCATTGGCGATCAATCCCATGACGTTGAGGATCGAGGCCAGCACCACGACCTGCAGCAGCAGCGAGCCGGCCTCGGGCTTCAGGAACTGCGGCAGCAGCGCCAGCATGAACAGCGCCATCTTCGGGTTGAGCAGGTTGGTCAGCAGGCCCTGCAGGAAGATCTGGCGCAGCGGGAAACGCGCCGCATCCGCCGTCGGCGCGAAGAGCGTTGCGGGCGAGCGGAGGGTCTTCCAGGCGAGCCAGGCGAGATAGGCGGCGCCGGCCCAGCGCAAAGCGTCATAGGCTGCAGGCACGAGCAGGAAGAGCTGCGACAGGCCATAGGCGGCGGCGAGCGCCTGGAGATAGCTGCCGGTGGCGATGCCGGCATAGGTCGTGAAGCCGGCGGCGCGGCCCTGGCTCATGCTGCGCGAGGCGATCAGCAGCATGTCCGGCCCCGGGGTCGCGGTCAGCACGGCGCAGGCGGCGGTGAACAGAGCGAGCGTGGTGATATCGAGCATCGCGGAGCCCTTCAGGCCAGCGGCTTGGCGAAGCGGGCGAAGGCGTCCTTCGTCGGAGTGGTGCCGGCGCCGGGCTGCTGTGGGCGCAGGAAGCAGCCATCGGCGACATTGGCCGGTTCCACGAAGGCGTCCTTGATCCAGGGGATGTATTCGAGCACGGGCGTCGCCGGATGCCAGTAGGCGAGATGGACATGGACCTGGCTCATCTCACCGGCATGGGGGGCGACCGGCAGGCGATGGGCCAGCGCCAATTCCGCGACCTGGATGTATTCGGTGACGCCGCCGAGGCGCGTGACATCGGGCTGGACATAGTGGATCGCGCCGGCCTGGACGAAGGCGCGGAAGGCATCGACCGTATAGAGCTGCTCGCCGAGCGCGACGGGAATCGAGGTCGAGCGGGCGAGCTCGGCATGCGAACCGATATCGTCGTACCAGAGCGGCTCCTCGAACCAGAACAGGTCGAGTGCCTCGGCGCGGGCGCAGAAGCGCTTGCAGGTCGGCAGGTCCCATTTGCCGTTGCCGTCGACCGCGATGGTGACGTGGTCGCCGACGGCGCGGCGCACCGCTTCGAGCCGGCCGATATCGGTCATCGGATCGGCATGGCCGACCTTGAGCTTGATCCGGTGGAAGCCGTCGCGCTCGACCGCCATGCGGGCGCCTTCGACCAGCTCGTCCTTCGGGATCGAGAGCCAGCCGATATCGGTGTTGTAGGCTTCGAGCTTGGTCTTGCTGGCGCCGCCGAGCAGATGCCAGAGCGGCAGGGCGGCCTTCTTCGCCTTGAGGTCCCAGAGCGCGACGTCGACGGCGGCGAGCGCGAGCTGGGTGATGCCGGCGCGGCCGACCCATTGCAGGGCAGGGTGGCGGGCGAGCTTGAGCCAGAGCCGCGAATGCTCGGAGGCATCCTCGCCGACGAGCAGCGGCGCGTAGCAGTCGCGGATGCAGGCGGTGATCAGCCGGTCGGAGGCGAGGTCGGCATGGGTGCCGGTGAAGCCGTAGCCGGTGAGGCCGTCCTCGCTGACGATCTTCGTGCCGACCACGCCCCAATGGCTGATCCGGTGGGTCGAGTCGGCGATCGAGCCGCCGGTGACCGGGATGTGGAGGATGAAGGGCTCGATGCGGGCGATGCGCATGTCGGTCTCCGAGTGCTGCCGGCGGGATCATCGGCCTGATGCGCGGGGGCGACAAGGCGCAGCTTTCTTAGGCCTCTCACGCGCTTTGCGCATGCTGATCATGTGGATGAGCCGGATGCGGCTGTTTTCCGACTCCGCCGGGGTGCTATCGTCACGTCACGAATCACGTTTCGCGGCGGAGATGAGCGGGACATGTCCGACGAATACGGCGACGGAGGCAGGCCACCGGTCGGCCCGCTGCAATCGCTCAACCGGATCGTGCGTCTGGACGGGCCTGAGGCGATCAGTGAGCAGGTGGTCGAGATCACCGGCCACGTCAAATGGTTCGACGTGAGCAAGGGCTACGGCTTCGTCGTTCCGCAGGATGGCGGCAGCGATGTCCTGGTCCATGTCACCACGCTGAAGCGCGACGGCTTCCACGCCATCGCCGAGGGCGCGCGCATCGTGCTCGAGGCGGTCGCCAAGGCGCGTGGTCGCCAGGCTGTGCGGGTGCTCTCGATCGACACCTCCGCGGCGCGCCATCCGGCCGAGATGCCGATGCCGCGCACCAATGCGACGGTGACGCCGACCAGCGGGCTCGAGCGCATGGTGGTGAAGTGGTTCAACCGGCTGCGCGGCTTCGGCTTCGTCTCGGCCGGCGAGGGGGCTCCCGACATCTTCGTCCATATGGAGACGCTGCGCCGCTACGGCATCGTCGAGCTGATCCCGGGGCAGACCGTGCTGGTGCGCTACGGGCCGGGACCGAAGGGGCTGATGGCCGCCGAGGTCCGGATGGAGCAAGGCGGGACCCCCGTCTCCCACTAAGAACCATCTCCGAAAGGGCGCCTCCGGGCGCCTTTTTTATTGTACGCCAGGTGCTTGCAGAGAATGGCTCGGTTATTTCACGGGCGTCGGTGTGAATTTATTGTCTTGCCGGTGAATTGTGCGTAATGCCCATGATAACGGCAGCTCGTGCGGCGCGCCCAATATCGACGAGGCGCTGGCGCAGATGGGCGAATCCTTCGATATTGCGCGCGAGGACCTCGACCGGCTGCTGCAATATGCCGAGGCGAGCGCGTTGCGGCGGCAAGCCCGGAGCTCGTGACCTCAGCCGTTTCTGAACGGAAACGGCGAATTTGAGCGAATCGCTTTCACCTGACCTCAATGGACCTTCGGCTAGGGTGACCTCGTTATGAGGACATGCCGATCGCCGTGCTGCTGATCACCGACCGTCCGGAGCAAAGCCTGAAGCTCGAGCGGCTGCTGTCGCTGTGGGGGCCGTGCGACGTCGTCGACCTGCGTCGCCCGATGCCTGGCGGCCAGGCACCGAAGCGGCTGGTCGTCAGCGATGTCGATCTGTCGAACCGCGGCGCGGTAGAGGCCGTTCGCTCTCAGATCGCGGAAGGCCGGCGCAAGGGAACGCCGTTTCTCTGTCTGCTGCGCGACCAGTCCCCGCGCCTGACGATCCAGGCGAATGCGATCGGTGCGAGCGCGGTGCTGTCTGCCGATCTGCCGACCAAGGCGCTGCTTGACGAGATCGGCCGGCTTCTCGCACCCCAAGGTGCGTCGCCGATGCAGCGCCAGTTCGTGGCTGCTTCGGCGGGGATGGCCGACATGCTTTCGGCCGCCGCCGAAGGCAAGGCTCTGCCGGTCGCCGCCATCGAGGACAGCGTCGAGGCGATCAACCGCGCAGCGGACGACCGCGATCTCGATGCCTGGCTCGACCTGGTCTGGAGCCATGACGACGCGACCTATCAGCATTGCCTGTTGGTAGCAGGCCTCGCCGCCGCCTTCGCCCATGCGCTCGGCTTTCCCGAAAGGGCGCGCAAGCTCGTGACCGGCGCTGCCGTCCTGCACGATATCGGCAAGGCGCGCGTGCCGCTCGCGATCCTGCACAAATCCGGCAAGCTGACCGCGGAGGAGGTCGCCATCATCCGCGAGCATCCGCAAATCGGCTATGAGATGCTGCTGCGGCAGGGGGCCTTCGCCCGCGAGATCATCGAAGCAGCGCGCAGCCACCATGAATATCTCGACGGCACGGGCTATCCGCAGGGCCTGAAGGCGGATGAGATCTCGGACGTCGTCCGGATGATCACGATCTGCGATATCTATGCTGCGCTGATCGAACGGCGCTCCTACAAGGCGCCGATGGCGCCGCAGGAGGCCTATGCCGCGCTGGTCGGGATGGGCGCCAAGCTCGACGCCGACCTGCTGCGCGCCTTCGGGCCGGTGGTGTTGCCGGACTGAGGTTCGGAGCATTTGATCGGTCGCATTTTCTTCACGCGAACCGGTGCCCACTTCGCTCGAAAAATGCTCCTAGAGCGCGAACGACGTGCCGCAGCCGCAGGAGCTGGTCGCGTTCGGATTGGTGATCCGGAAGGACTGGCCGACGAGGTCATCGACGAAATCGATGGTGGAGCCGTCGAGCAGTTCGAGCGAGGTCTCGTCGATCAGGACGGTCGCGCCGTCGCGCTCGATCACGATGTCGTCCGGCGCCTTCTGCCGGTCGATGTCGAAGACGTACTGGAATCCCGAGCAGCCGCCGCCGGCGACGCTGACGCGCAGCATCGCGCCGGGAGTCTCGCCCGCCATCACCGCGAGGATGCGGCTCGCGGCCTTGTCGGTCAGCGAGATCGCGGGCGGCTTGGCTTCGATCGCCATGGTCATGCGCAGAACTTCCTTGCTCCTGCCTCGTGCACAAAGGTAATGGCCGCACAGCGAGCCTTCAAGCCGCGCCTGCCCGAGGGGCTGCCATGCCGCACGCACACGATACTGCCCCCGTCATGGCTCCGGAGCCGGGCGAACGCTGGCGCGCCGCCTACGCCTGCCGTTCGACCACGAGCCGTGGCCGGCTGGTCGAGGAGCCGGGCTCGGCGACACGCAACCAGTTCCAGCGTGATCGCGACCGCATCATCCACTCCACCGCCTTCCGCCGGCTGAAGCACAAGACCCAGGTCTTCGTCTCGCATGAGGGCGACCATTTCCGCACCCGCCTGACCCATACGATCGAGGTGGCGCAGATCGCCCGCGCGCTTGCCCGGGCACTCGGCCTCGACGAGGATCTCGCCGAGGCGCTGGCTCTGGCGCACGATCTCGGCCACACGCCCTTCGGCCATACCGGCGAGGACGCGCTGGACGAATGCATGGCCGGCTTCGGCGGCTTCGACCACAACGCCCAGACGCTGCGGATCGTCACCCGGCTGGAGCGGCGCTATGCCGGCTTCGACGGCCTCAACCTGACCTGGGAGACGCTCGAGGGGCTGGTCAAGCACAATGGCCCGCTGCTCGATGCCGACGGCAGGCCGACCGAGCGCTATGCCGGGACCGGCATTCCAGTCGCGATCCTCGAATATCAGGAGAAGCAGGACCTCTGGCTGGACAGTCATGCCTCGGCGGAGGCGCAGGTCGCGGCGCTCGCCGACGACATCGCCTACAACGCCCATGACATCGATGACGGCCTGCGCGCCGGACTGTTCGATCTCTCAGAATTGCGTGCGGTGCCCTTTCTCGCTGGTTTGCTCGACGAGATCGATGCCTTGCATCCCGGACTGGAACGCCCGCGCGCGATCAACGAAATGGTGCGCCGGGTGATCACCCGCTTCGTCGAGGACGTGATCGCTGAATCCGAGGCGCGCATCGCGGCTTTGGCGCTCTCCGATGCCGATGCGATCAGACGGGCCGGCGCGCCGGTCGTCGCCTTCTCGCCGGCGCTGGTCGCGGCCGACAAGGCGATCAAGGGCTTCCTCTATCCCAACATGTACCGCCATCCCCGCATCGGCGTGATCCGCAAGGAGGCGGCCGACATCGTCCGCGACCTGTTCCTGCGCTTCCAGGCGCAGCCGCAGGCCATGCCGGCGGAGTGGGCGGCTGGCTGCGAGGAGCTCGACGAGGCGCGGCTGGCGCGCCGGGTTTCCGACTACATTGCCGGGATGACCGATTCTTACGCGCTGGGCGAGCACCGGCGCCTGTTTGACGCCACCCCGTCGCTGCGATAGGGCCGGGCGCTTCCTTATGCATCTCTGGTCGCCATGAACATTTTCGAGACTTTCTCCGCACGCCTCGCCACCGTCCTGACCGGGCTGGCGGAAGCCGGCCGTATTCCGGCTGGCCTGTCGCTGGCGCGCGTCGTGGTCGAGCCGACCAAGGACGCGGCTCATGGCGACCTCGCCATCAACGCCGCGATGGTGCTGGCCAAGGAAGCCGGCATGGCGCCGCGCGCGCTGGCCGAGCTGATCGTCGCCGAGCTCGCCAAGGACGGAGACGTGCTCAAGGCCGAGATCGCCGGTCCCGGCTTCATCAACCTGACGCTGCAACCCGCTGTTTTCACGGCGGTTCTGAAATCGGCGGTGCTGGCCGGGACGGAGCATGGCCGCGGAGCCGCCAAGGGAGAGCCCAGGATCAATGTCGAGTATGTCTCGGCCAATCCGACCGGGCCGATGCATGTCGGCCATGGTCGCGGCGCGGTGTTCGGCGATGCGCTGGCGAGCCTGCTCGCCTTCGCCGGCCACGACGTCACCCGCGAATACTACATCAACGATGCCGGCGCGCAGGTCGACGTGCTCGCCCGCTCCGCCTTCCTGCGCTATCGCGAGGCGCTGGGCGAGGATATCGGCGCGATCCCCGAAGGGCTCTACCCCGGCGACTACCTGATTTCGGTCGGGCAGGCGCTGGCAAAGGAATACGGCCCAAGCTTACGCGACAAGCCGGAATGGGACTGGCTGCCGCTGGTGCGCCAGGCGGCGATCGACGGGATGATGGCGATGATCCGTGACGATCTCGCTGCGCTTGGCGTCGTCCACGACCTGTTCTTCTCCGAGCGCTCGCTGCAGGGCCGGGACGGCAATTCCAACGCCGTGCACCAGACGATCGAGGACCTGCGCGCCCGCGACCTCATCTATGAGGGCCGGCTGCCGCCGCCCAAGGGCCAGAAGGACGAGGATTGGGAGGATCGCGAGCAGACGCTGTTCCGCGCCACCAAGTTCGGCGACGACGTCGACCGGCCGCTGCTGAAGTCGGATGGCAGCTACACCTATTTCGCCAACGACATCGCCTATCACCGCTCGAAGTTCACCCGCGGCTTCGCCGAGATGATCGACGTCTGGGGCGCCGATCATGGCGGCTACGTCAAGCGCATGCAGGCGGCGGTCAAGGCGGTGACGAACGGCGAGGGCGCGCTCGACGTCAAGCTCTGCCAGCTCGTCCGCCTGCTGCGCAATGGCGAGCAGGTACGGATGTCGAAGCGCTCGGGCGACTTCGTCACGCTGCGCGAGGTCATCGACGAGGTCGGCCGCGATGCGGTGCGCTTCATGATGATCTTCCGCAAGAACGACGCGACGCTGGACTTCGATCTCGCCAAGGTGGTCGAGCAATCGAAGGACAACCCGGTCTTCTACGTCCAGTACGCCCATGCGCGGTGTGCCTCGATCTTCCGGCAGGCGGCGGAGGCCTTCCCCGATCTCGACCTCACGCCGCAGGCGCTGGCGGAGGCGGATCTCGGTTTGCTGACCGATGAGTCGGAGATCGGAATCGTCAAGATGATTGCCGCTTATCCGAGGATGATCGACGCCGCGGCTTCGTCACACGAGCCCCATCGTGTCGCCTTCTTCGTGCACGATCTGGCCAGCGCCTTCCACTCGCTATGGAACAAGGGCAAAGACTCGCCGCAATTACGGTTCGTTAATCAAACTGATCGAAAGTCGACCTCGGCAAGATTGGCGTTCGTGCATGCGGTACGCAGCGTCCTTGCTTCCGGTCTGGCGGTCGTTGGGGTGACGGCGCCGGAGGAGATGCGCTGACGGGATCCATCCCGGCGCATCGGGTGCTTTGCGGATCAGAACGATCCGGCCAGCATCCGCCGGGTCCGATACGAAGGCGGCGTTGGCCGGCATGCCGGAAGGCGGGTCGGCTAGGGCTTTCGTCAGATTGACCGCGCTGTGGCGGCGTCCTTTGATGGATGGCGGCATGCGCTGGAATGGATCATGTCATGAGCGAGCCAGCTAGAAACCGTTTCGCCCTCGATCTCGACGATCTGGAGCGTCAGCTGCGCGGGGCGGCCCAGCCGCAGAAGCCGGGTGCGGCTTCCGATCCGCTGATGGAGCTGACCCGGCTCGTCGGGCAGGACGATCCGCTGAAGGAGCTCTTCGCCGGCCGCTCCGCCGAGCAGGCGCGCCCTGCGGCGCCGAGCACGCCGCAACCTGCCTCCTGGTCCGGCCACCGGACCGAGCCGAGCTTCCAGCCGACGCTGGTCACTGCGCCGCCGCTGCAGTCCGCCCCGCCGCTGCAGTCCGCCCCGCCGCCGGCGGATGTGCGTGGCGCGCTCGACGAGTTCGAGGCGCTGCTGCGCCGGACCGAGCCGGTGCGCACCGCGCCACCACAGCCCGCCGCGAAGGCGCCTGCGGCGCCGGTGCACGATTACGACGAGCCGGAGCCGCTTGCAGCGCGCGCACAGCCCTATGCGATGCAGCAGGACGGGCCGCACGCCTATGTTCCCGAGCCGCCGCGCGACCTCGACGAGGTGGCCGGGCAGGTCCACGCCCAGCCGCACGCCTATGCTCCGCAGCCTGCGCCGGACTACCATCAGGCCGCGCCGGACTATGACGCGCAGCCTCATGATGCCGAGGACGAACCTCGCGATTTCCGGCGCTCGCGGTCACGCAAGGGCATGCTGACGGCGGCGGCGCTGGTCATCGTCGCGGTCGGCGGTGTCGGCGCTGCCATGGTCTTCCGCAACGGCAAGCCGGCCGGCGTCAACGGCCAGCCGCCGGTGATCGCGGCCGATACCGGCCCGTCCAAGGTTGCTCCGGTCAATCCCGGCGGTGCCGAGATTCCGAACCAGAACAAGCAGATCTACGAGCGCAGCGGCGATGCCAGCGCCGACAAGACCAAGGTCGTCAGCCGCGAGGAGCAGCCGGTCGACGTGCAGCAGGCGGCGCGCTCGATGGCGTCGCGTCCGACGCAAGGTGCGAATGGCGCGATCACGCCGACCGACACCGCCGCCGCGGGTCTCGCTTCCACCGAGCCCGGCCTGGTGCCGATCCCCGCCGTGCCAGGCCTGGGCGAGCCGCGTAAGGTCCGCACCGTCGCGATCCGTCCCGACGGCACGCCGGCGCCGGCGAATGCCGCTGCGACGAGCGGCGTTGGACAGGGCATCGTGACCGGCTCGGCTCCGTCGAACCGCCCGGCCTCGGCGGCCCCGGCCCAGACCGCTCAGGCGGCGCCGCGTCCGCAGCAGCCGGGCGCGACGCCGGCCGCGGCACCGAAGACGCAGGAGCGCGCCGCCGCGCCGGCGACCCCGCCGGCCGCCGCGACGCCCGCCGCCAATACCCGTACCGCCGCGCTTGCACCGCAGCAGGCCGAGCCGGCGGCCACCGCGCCGCGGGCCGACCCGAATGGCGGCTTCGCCGTGCAGCTCGGCGCGCCGGGCAGCGAGGCCGAGGCGCGCGCCACCTTCGCGGCGCTGCAGCGCAAATATCCCGGCCAGCTCAGCGGCCAGAGCCCGATCGTCCGCAAGACCGAGCTCAACGGCAAGACGGTCTACCGCCTGCGCGTCGGCCCGTATTCCCGCGAGGATGCGAGCTCGATGTGCTCGGCGCTGCAGGCTGCCGGCGGGCAGTGCTTCATCGCCAAGAACTGAGCAAGCGCGGGCGGAGCCGCAGCCCCGCCGCCGATAGAACCCGAGCCGGCCGCGATCGTCGCGGCCGGCTTTTGCTTGCGCTGGGCTTTCCCGGCGGGGCAGGCTGGACTGGATTTCCAGCTACGCAGGCCTCCCGATGTCTCCCGACCCGATTTCCAGCCGCGCTGCCGATCCGCGCTTCCTCGGTTGCGAGCATTCGGCGCCTGAGGCTGTGCCGCATGGCGCAGTCGCGGTCATCGGCATTCCCGCCGCTACGCCCTATGCATCCGGCCGCGCCCATAGCGAAACGGCGCCGGCCGCGATCCGCAGCGCCAGCGCGACCCAGGCCAACAAGCTCACGCATTACGATTTCGATCTCGGCGGCCCGCTGCTGCCTGACGGAGGGCGGCTGTTCGATTGCGGCGATCTCGCCTTCGACGCCGGCGACCTGCCCGGCAATCGCGCGCGAATCGCCGCGGCCTATCGGATGCTGCTGGCGCGCGGTGCCGCGCCACTGCTGCTCGGCGGCGACGACAGTGTCCAGATTCCGGCGCTCGCTGCCTTCGCCGAGCGAGGCGAGATCACCATCCTGCAGGTCGACGCCCATATCGACTGGCGCGAGGAGGTCGAGGGCGAGCGCTTCGGCCTGTCGAGCACGATGCGGCGTGCGTCCGAGCTCGACGGCGTCAGGACGATTGTCCAGGTCGGCGCCCGCGGCACCGGCAGCGCCCGGCCCTCGGACGTGGCGGAGGCGAGGGCGGCCGGAGCGCAACTGATCGACATGAGCATCCTGCGGGCGAGGGGGATGGCACCGGCGATCGAGGCCGTTCCGCCGGGCCGGCCGGTGGTGGTCTGCTTCGATGTCGACGGTTTCGACCCCAGTGTCGTGCCCGCAGTGCTCGGCCGCACGCCCGGCGGACTCACCTATGGCGATGTCGTCACGCTGCTGAACGGCGTGGCGGGGCGGGCGCCGATCATCGGCTTCAACATCGTCGAGTTCGTGCCGGAGGCCGACATCGACGGCCTCGGGGCGCGCACGGTCTGCCGGCTCGCCATGCTGGGCGCCGGGCTGCTGGCGCGCGGCGCCGCGCGCTGAAGCGCATCCCCATGCCGCTGTGCAGGAATCCCGGATTGCTCCCGCGATCCGGACATGCGCGCGTTGCGGCGCCGTGGCTGGAGCACGGTCAGCGCGTGCTCTAGCTTCGCCCCGAATCCGCGGCCCAATCCGATCTGACAATGCGGAAGGCCTGCCAATGAGAGGAAATGCCATGGACCGCCGCAAGCTCCTCAAGACGACCGCCGCCGGCGCCGCCGCCGCGACCATCGCCGCGCCGGCGATCGCGCAGACCAATCCGAAGATCAGCTGGCGCCTGACCTCGAGCTATCCGAAGAGCCTGGACACGCTGTTCGGCATCTCGACCCAGGTCGCCAAGCGCGTCGCCGAGGCGACCGACGGCAATTTCCAGATCCAGACCTTCGCCGCCGGCGAGATCGTGCCGGCGCTGCAGGCGCTCGATGCCGTCCAGAACGGCACCGTCGAGTGCAGCCACACGCTGGCGAGCTTCTATATCGGCAAGGACACCGCCTTCGCCTTCGAGACGTCGCTGCCCTTCGGCCTGAACACCCGCCAGCAGAATGCCTGGCTCTATCAGGGCGGCGGCCTCGAGCTCTGCCGCGACCTGATGAAGAAGTTCGGCGTGCATACCATTCCCTCGGGCAATACCGGCGCCCAGATGGGTGGCTGGTTCCGCAAGGAGATCAAGAGCGTCGCCGATCTTCAGGGTTTGAAGTTCCGCATTGCGGGCCTGGGCGGCCAGATCATGGCCAAGCTCGGCGTTGTCCCGCAGACACTGGGCGGCGGCGACATCTATCCGGCGCTGGAGCGCGGCACGATCGACGCGGCCGAGTTCTCGGGCCCCTATGACGACGAGAAGCTCGGCTTCGTGAAGGTGGCGAAGTACTACTACTATCCCGGCTTCTGGGAAGGCTGCGCCAATGTCAGCTTCATCGTGAATAACGAGAAGTGGGCCGGGTTGCCGGCGCATTACCGCGCCATCGTCGAGGCCGCCTGCGCCGAGGCGAATGCGCTGTGCATGGCGAAATACGACCATGGCAACCCGGACGCACTGTTGCGCCTGATCGCCAGCGGCGCCGAATTGCGCGCGTTCCCGCAAGACGTGATGCAGGCGGCCTTCAAGGAAGCCTTCGCGCTTTATGCCGACCAGGCGGCGAAGAACCCGAACTTTAAGACGCTGTGGGATTCCTTCCTGCCGTACTGGAAGAAGGAGCAGCTTTGGTTCCGCGTCGCCGAATTGCCGTTTGACGCGTTCAACGCGCAGGCGTCGCAATCGCTGCGGTAGGTGCCGTCATGCTCGGGCTTGACCCGAGCATCTCAGGCCGGAGGAGGCCCCGGCCAGCGCCCTATCGTCCGGAGATTCTCGGGTCTGCGCTTCGCTTCGCCCGAGAATGACGGCTGGGCTCCGGCCTGACACCCCGCAGGGTCGCCCCGCAATGACGCAATGCGGGCCGCTTCCGAATCGGCGATAACGGCGCCATGACCTCGCGCGCCTTCATCGCCGGCTGCCTCGGCACGAGCCTCACCCCCGACGAGCGGGCGTTCTTCCGCGATGCCCGGCCCTGGGGCTTCATCCTGTTCAAGCGGAATACGCAGGATCCGGCGCAAGTGGCTGCGCTGACGGCGCAGATGCGCGATAGCGTCGGCTGGCAGGCGCCGATCCTGATCGACCAGGAGGGCGGCCGGGTGCAGCGCATGGGGCCGCCGCACTGGCCGCCCTATCCGCCGGCGCTGGCCTTCCTCGCCATCAACGATCCCGTGCAACAGCGCGAGCTCGTCCGGCTCTCGGCACGCCTGATGGCGCATGATCTGAAGAGCGTCGGCATCGATGTCGACTGTCTGCCGGTGCTCGACGTTCCCGTCGCCGGCAGCCATGACGTGATCGGCAACCGCGCCTATGCCCGCGACCCCGCCATGGTGGCGACGCTCGGCCGGGCGGCGGCCGAAGGCCTGCTGGCGGGCGGCGTGCTGCCGGTCGTCAAGCACATGCCTGGCCATGGCCGGGCCAAGGCCGACAGCCATCACGACCTGCCGGTGGTCGAAGCCAGCCTCGACGAATTGCGCGCCCATGACTTCCGGCCGTTCCGGCATCTCGCCGACATGCCGTTGGCGATGACGGCGCATGTCGTCTTCACCGCGCTCGACAAGCGCAGGCCGGCGACGATCTCGCGCAAGATCGTCCGCGAGATCATGCGCGGCGAGCTCGGCTATGACGGTCTGATCATGACCGACGACATCTCGATGAAGGCGCTCTCCGGCACCTTCGAGGAGAAGGCGAAGGCCGCAATCCGGGCCGGCGTCGACCTGGTGCTGCATTGCCACGGCATCATGGACGAGATGGTCGCGGTCGCCGGCGCCGTTCCGGAGATGACCGGCCAGCGCGCCCGGCGCGCCGCGATGGCCCTGGCACGCATCCGGCACGAGCCCGAGCCGCTCGATGTGGACAGCACTCGTGCGCAGCTTGCCAGCGCCCTTGCTTTGAGCGGCGGTTAGGCTGATTCTCTCCCCTGGGCTGTGGCCTCGCCGGGCGGGCGGGGCAGGACATGGGGAACAGGCCATCGATGGCCGCTGAGCTGCCATTCCAGGAGGACGGCACGCCGGAACGCGCGTCCGGCGAACCCTCGCTCGTGATCGACGTCGACGGCTATGAGGGGCCGCTCGACCTGCTGCTCGATCTTGCCCGCCGGCAGAAGGTCGATCTCGCCCGGATCTCGATCCTGGCGCTGGCCGAGCAGTACCTCTCTTTCATCGAGACGGCACGGGCGCTGCGATTGGAACTCGCCGCCGACTATCTGGTGATGGCGGCCTGGCTCGCTTATCTCAAGTCGCGCATGCTGCTGCCGGAGCCGCCCAAGGGCGAGGAGCCGAGCGCAGCCGATCTCGCCACCGCCCTGGCGCTGCGCCTGAAGCGGCTGGAGACGATCCGCGCCGCGGCGCAAAGGCTCGCTATCCGCGAGCGGCTCGGCCGCGACGTCTTCGCCCGCGGCGCGCCGGAGGTGATCGCTTCGTCCGGCCGGCCGGTCTGGGAGGCGGAACTCTACGACCTGCTGGCGGCCTATGCGCAGCAGCGCCAGAAGCGCATCCGCCAGCCGATGAGCGTCGGCCAGCGCCAGGTGCTGTCGCTGGTCGAGGCGCGCGAGGCGCTGGCGCGGCTGGTCGGCGAGGCCGGCGAGTGGACCGCGATCGACGGCTATCTCACCCGCTACATGCGCAGCCATGGCCTGCCGGCCGAGACCATGACCGCAACGGTGCGGGCCTCCTCGCTCTCGGCCATGCTGGAAATGGTGCGCGAGGGCCTGCTCGATCTGCGCCAGGACGGCGCCTTCTCGCCGCTCTATGTCCGCCGCCGCTCGGCGCGGCCACCGACGCTCGGCCTGTGAGGCGCCATGGCCGCGGCTGAAGCCGAACGCGAGGACGAGGAAGACTGGGACGCCGACGAGGCGCTGGCGCGCGCCTGCCGCATCGTCGAGGCGCTGCTGTTCGCCTCGGTGCAGCCGCTCCCGGCCGAGGAGCTGGCGAAGTCGGTACCGGCCAATGTGCCGATCGAGCGGGTGATCGCCGAGCTGCAGCAGACCTACGCGCTGCGCGGGGTGACGCTGCATCGCGTCGCCGGCGGCTATGCTTTCCGCACTGCGCCCGATCTCGCCTATCTGCTCGCGCCCGAGGCCGAGCCGCCCCGCAAGCTCTCGCGCGCCGCGCTGGAGACGCTCGCCATCATCGCCTACCACCAGCCGGTGACACGGGCCGAGATCGAGGAGATCCGCGGCGTCGCCACCGCCAAGGGTACGCTCGACATCCTGCTCGAAGCCGGCTGGGTGCGGCTGCGCGGCCGGCGGCGTTCGCCGGGGCGGCCGGTGACCTTCGGCACCACGCCGGGCTTCCTCGACCATTTCGGGCTCGACCAGATCGACGACCTGCCGGGGCTGGAGGAACTGAAAGGCGCCGGCTTCATCGAGGGGCGCCTCGCCAAGGACCTCACCGTGCCGGTTCCGGACGACGATCCGTCCTTGCGCGACGACGAGGACCCGCTCGGCGACCTGTTCACGCCGCTTGACGACGGCGACGCCAGCTAGCACAGCGCAGGCGATCGCGCCCGGCGGGCCGGCAGGAGAACGACTTGGCTCGGACCGAAAGCAAGATGCGCTGGTTGGGGTGGGGACGGCGCGGCACGGCCGGCGCCGCGATCCCGATGGCGCTCGGCTTCGACGGCGTCACCCAGCGATTCGGCGCGGTGACGGCGCTGGACAATGTCTCGCTCAGCGTCGCGCCGGGCGAGATCGTCGCCCTGCTCGGCCATTCCGGCTGCGGCAAGACGACGCTGCTCAGGCTCGCCGCCGGGGTCGAGCGGCCGAGTTCGGGGCGTGTTCTGCTCGAAGGGCGGGACGTTTCTTCGCCCGCTCACTTCGTCGAACCGGAGGCGAGGGGGGTCGGCCTCGTCTTCCAGGATTACGCGCTCTTTCCGCATCTCAGCGTGCGCGAGAACGTCCGCTTCGGCCTGCGGGGCTACGGCAATGCCGAGGCCGATGCCACGGCCCTGCGCGCCATCGCCCGCGTCGGCCTCGCCGACCTGGCCGAGGCCTATCCGCACATGCTGTCGGGCGGCGAACAGCAGCGCGTGGCGCTGGCGCGGGCCGTCGCCCCGCGCCCGGGCGTGCTCCTGATGGACGAGCCCTTCTCCAATCTCGACCGGCGCCTGCGCGATGCCGTGCGTGACGAGACCATGGCGCTGCTGCAGGAGATCGGCGCGACCTCGATCATCGTCACCCACGATCCCGAGGACGCCATGCGCGTCGCCGACCGGATCGTGCTGATGCAGCAGGGGCGGATCGTCCAGAGCGGCACCGCCGAAGAACTCTATCGCCGGCCCGCCAGCCTCTTTGCCGCCCGATTTTTCTGCGATCTTACGGAGATCGAGGCCATTGGGCGGGATGGCGCCGTGGATACCCCGCTCGGGCGGTTTCCGGCGCCCGGTCTGGCGGATGGCGTGCCGGCAGTCGTCGGTGTCCGTCCGCAGGCGATCCGGCTGGTGCCAAAGGGCTTCTGCCTGCAGGCGCGGGTGGTGACGCGGCGCTTCCTCGGCGAGGTCGACCATGTCGAGCTTGCGGTCGATGGTCTCGACAAGCCCCTGGTGGCGCGGCTGCCGTTGCGCGGTTCGGTCGCCGAGGGCGAGGATGTCGGCATCGACATTGCGATGGACGAAGTCCTTGTGTTCCCTGTAGGGGACACCTAGTTTCCGGCACAAGCATCTGGCCCCTCGAAACAAGTCGGGCCGCGCGTTCAAATTCGGAGGAGTACCGCCATGGGTGGCGTCAGCATCTGGCACTGGATCGTCGTCGGCGTCATCGTCATGCTGCTGTTCGGCCGCGGCAAGGTGTCCGAACTGATGGGCGATGTCGCCAAGGGCATCAAGTCGTTCAAGAAGGGCATGGCCGAGGACGATACCCCTCCGCCGCCGGCCCAGCAGCCGGCCGATCCCAAGGTGATCGACCAGACGGCCCAGACCGCGAGCCCGCAGCCGGCCAAGGCCGAGACCAAGGCCTGATCTCGTAGGAGCGGACCTGCCGATCAGGTGATTCCTGATCGGTTTCGACTCCGGCGCCTTCCCGCGCCCTACAAGATTTCCAGAGGACCGGCCGTCGATGTTCGACATCGCCTGGAGCGAAATGCTGCTGATCGGGGGCGTCGCGCTCGTCGTGATCGGCCCCAAGGAACTGCCCGGCGCATTGCGCACGGCCGGGCAGGCGATCGGCAAGATCCGGCGCATGGCCGCCGAGTTCCAGGGCCAGTTCAACGACGCGATGCGCGAGGCCGAGCTGCACGACCTGAAGAAGCAGGTCGACGATATCGGCAACTCGATCCAGGCCTCGACCAATTTCGATCCGATCGAGCCGATGAAGGATTTCGGCGCCGCCGACGCCTCGAAGCCGGCCGCGGCCGACGACAAGGCGATGAAGGAGGCCGAGGCGACGCTCGCCGCGCTGCCGGCTCCTGAGTTGCCGGCGCCCGTCAGCATCGAGCCGGCGCCCGTCGCCGAACCTGCACCGGACGAAAAGCCGAAGCGCCGCCGCAAGACGGTCGTGACCGAGGAGCCGGCCGTGCCGGCCGAGGTCGCGGCTGAAGAGCCGCCGGCCAAGCCCGCCCGCAAGCGCAAAGCCAAGGCCGCCGAGGCCGAGGGCGGAGAGACGGCATGAGCGTCGTCGAGACGAACGCCCAGGCGAGGCGCGAAGGCGAGGACGAGATCGAAGCGTCGCGCGCGCCGCTGATCGACCATCTGATCGAACTGCGCTCGCGGCTGATCAAGTCGCTC
>PNLY01000094.1 GCA_013823325.1 Methylobacterium sp. | reverse complement strand
CTGCTGACCTCGATCATGGTCGCCGGCCGCTCCGGCTCGGCCTTCACCGCCGAGATCGGCTCGATGAAGATGCGCGAGGAGATCGACGCGCTCAGGGTGATGGGGCTCGACCCGATCGAGGTGCTGGTGGTGCCGCGCATCCTGGCGCTGATCATCTCGCTGCCGATCCTGACCTTCATCTCGGCCATGGCCGGTCTGGTCGGCGCTGGCCTGGTGAGCTGGCTCTATGGCGGCATCGGCCTCGACACCTATCTCGACCGCCTGAAATCGGTGATCACCTGGCAGCATTTCGCCGTCGGCCTCATCAAAGCCCCGTTCATGGCCTTCGTCATAGGCCTGATCGCCTCGATCGAGGGGCTGGCGGTCAAGGGCTCGGCTGAATCGCTCGGTCATCAGGTGACGGCCTCGGTGGTGAAGGCGATCTTCATGGTGATCGTAGTCGACGGGTTGTTCGCCATGTTCTTCGCCTCGATCCAAATGTGAGGGGCGGCGCGATGCTCGACAGACCCTCGCAGACCGGTCCGCGCGATCCGCAGGCTTCGGCCGGACCGGAACCCGAGCCGGTGATTCGCGTTCGTGATCTCAAGGTCGCCTTCGGCGACAAGGTGATCATGGACGGTCTGGACCTTGACGTGATGCGCGGCGAAATCCTCGGCTTCGTCGGCGGCTCGGGGCAGGGGAAATCGGTGCTGACCCGCACTATCCTCGGCCTGGTGCGCAAGCAGCGCGGCACGATCGAGGTCTTCGGCGAGAACGTCGACAGGCTCGATCCGACCGGGCGGCGCCGGCTCGAACGCCGTTTCGGCGTGATGTTCCAGCAGGGCGCGCTGTTCTCGGCACTGACGGTCAAGCAGAACATCCAGGTGCCGATGCGGGAGTACCTCAAGCTCTCGCCGAAGCTGCTCGAAGAGCTCGCCATGCTCAAGGTCGAGATGGTCGGCCTGAAGCCGGATGCGGCGGACAAGGTGCCTTCCGAGCTCTCCGGTGGCATGATCAAACGTGCCGCGCTCGCCCGCGCGCTGGCGCTCGACCCCGAGATCGTCTTCCTGGATGAGCCGACCTCGGGACTCGATCCGATCGGCGCCGCCGAGTTCGACGAGCTGATCATGACGCTCAAGCAGACTTTGGGCCTGACGGTGTTCATGGTAACCCATGACCTCGACAGTCTCTATGTAGCTTGCGACAGGATTGCCGCCTTGGCGGACAAGCGTGTCATCGCGGTCGGTCCGCTCGCCACCATGCTGGCTTCCGACCATCCCTGGCTAAAGGCGTATTTCGGCGGCGAACGTGCCCGCGCCCGCATGCCCGATCAAACGAGGACGTGACGGACGCCCGCGATGGAATCCCGTGCGAACTACGCCCTGGTAGGCCTCTTCACCCTCGCCGTGATCGCGGCGATGTTTGGCTTCGCCTATTGGTTCGGCAGCGGCGGCGGCGGCCGCAAGCAGGACGTCCGGGTCATCTTCACCGGCACGGTGACGGGCCTGGGGCGCGGCTCCAGCGTGCTGTTCAACGGCCTGCGCGTCGGCGAGGTCAAGCAGATCGGCCTGCAGCCTGACGATCCGCGCCGCATCTTTGGCGTGATCGAGGTCGACAACACGACGCCGCTGCGGGTCGATACCCGCGCCCGCATCGAGGCCCAGGGGCTCGCCGGCGTTGTCGCCCTGCAGCTGATCGGCGGCGAGCCGGATGCGGCGGTCCTTCAGGCCAAGCCCGGTGAGGCGCTGCCGACCATCACCGCCGAGCGCTCCGAGCTGCAGGATATCATCGAGACGGTGCGCAACGTCGCCAAGAAGGCCGACGAAGTGCTCGGCAGCCTCGATGGCCTGATCAAGGAGAATTCCGGCTCGATCACCACCACGGTCCGCAATGTCGAAAAGTTCTCGCAGGCGCTCGGGGACAATTCCGGCAATATCGACAAGCTGATGTCGAGCTTCGGCCAGATCGCCGACACGATCGCGCCGCTCTCGCAAAAGCTCGGCACGCTGAGCGAGGAACTCACCGGGGTGGTCCGCTCGATCGACCGCGCCAAGATCACCGGCATCATCGACAATGTCGACAAGTTCACGGCTGCGCTGGGTGGATCGAGCGCGGACGTGTCCAAGGCCGTCAGCGACGTCGCCTCGATCACCGACAAGCTCAACCGCGCCGCCGACCAGGTCGAGGGCGTGCTGAAGGCGGCGCAGGCCTTCCTGAACACGCAGGACGGGCAGGGCGCCTTCGCCGAGGTCGCCAATGCCGCCAAATCGATTCGCGTGCTGGCCGACAATCTCGACAAGCGCACCGCGGAGATCACCGTCGGCATCAACCGCTTCACGGGTCCTGGCCTGCGCGATCTCGAGACGCTCGCTTCGGACGGCAAGCGTACCTTGGGGGACCTCAACCGCGTGCTGCGCAATGTCGAGCGCAATCCCCAGCAGTTCATCTTCGGCGGCCGCCCGCCGCTTCCCCAATACAGCGGATCGCGCTAGCCCGTTATGACCATGCCGATTCTCTCATCGCTGCTTCGTGGCCGTCTGCGCGCCCTCTCCTTGGCGGCCGCAGGCTCGTTGCTGCTGGCCGGCTGCGGCGGCGGATCGGCTCCGACGACCTATGACCTCTCCGCACCGCGCGATTTCGGCCGCATCGGCGGGGGCGGCGGCGTGCTGATCGTCGCGCAGCCGACCGCAGTGCAAGCGCTCGATTCCGACCGGCTGATCGTCAAGGATTCGAGCGGCGCGCTCTCCTTCCTCGGCGGGGCGCAATGGGCCGACCGGGTGCCCAATCTGGTGCAGACCCGCCTGATCCAGACCTTCGAGAACGGCAGCCGCATCGCTGCGGTCGGCCGGCCGGGCGAACGCATCGTCCCCGACTTCCAGCTCAACACCGATATCCGCGCCTTCAACATCGACGCTGCCAGCGGCCAGGCCGTGGTCGAGATCACCGCCAAGCTGATCGGCGACCGCACCGGCAAGGTCCAGCGCGCCAAGCTGTTCTCGGCCCGCGTACCGGCGGGCGCCGAGGGGGCAGGGGCGGCGCAAGCGCTCGACCAGGCTCTCTCGCAGGTGCTGATCCAGATCGCTCGCTGGGCACGCTGAGGAAGGCGGGATCGGCCCGCTAATGCGCGAAGGAAATGCCCTCAGATCATGATTTGGATGTCCTTGCCGAAGTAGCCGACGCGGCCGGGATTGCTGGCTTGTCGAGGTACTGTCGTCTCCGAGCGAAGGGCCTCCGAAGCGAGGCACTGCGCTCCCTTTCCTATTTTCTGGATGGCGCGACGGAGTTGCCGCTCGTCGATAGGCGGGCTTTCGTTCTTGCTTTGACGGAGCAGCGCAAGGCGTTCTCGGAAACGCGCCTGCTCTGTCCGGAGCCGCTTGTGACGCGGCTGGTTCTGCCAACTCTCAAAGAGTGGATTGAGGGGGATCCGAATTCGGCGACCGCTTACTTCTTGCTCGGTACCTACAGTTTAGGTTCACCTGCCGCCATTCGAGAGACACCGAGTGAGTGCTTCCGAAAGGCTATCGCGCTCGATCCGAAGCATCAGGGGGCGCGCACTGCTTTCGTCAGTCTCGTGTCAAATTGGGTCCGCTACGCCCAACACGAGCTGCCTTTCGCTTACATCGGCCCGGCCCAAGAGGATGTGATGGCTCTGCAGGAGGCTCTGTTCGTTCTGCGAGGTCTCGACAAAACGCCACAACGCACGGAGATCGAGGACGAGCTTCGGAACATGCTCGGCGAAGCGGAGAGCTGGCTAGCTTCCCGAACTTGAGTGAATGAACACAAGAAAAGGCCGCCCTTTCGGGCGGCCCTTTCTGATTTGAGTGGAAGGATGGCTCTTACTCGAACCGCCCGCTGGCATGCGCCAGCATGGTGTAGACCTTGCCGGTCTCCGAGGTCAGGTAGGTCTTCGCCACCATCGAGTCGCGGTCGTCTTTGGCCGCTTCGCCGAGCAGGCGCTCGAACTCCTCGATGTAGCGGTCGACCGTCTCCTTGAACTCGGTGTCGCGGCGGTATTTACGCCGGATCTCGTCGAAGGTCTGCTGGCCCTGCAGCGTGTAGAGCCGGCGGGTGAAGACGTTGCGTTCGCCGCGCTTGTAGCGCTCCCAGAGCTCGACGGCCGCGTCATGGTCGATCATCCGGGCGATGTCGACCGAGAGCGAATCGAGCTTCTCGATGCTGTGCGCCGTCGGCTTGGCGGCTTCCGGCGCCCGGTCGTCGCGCGAGGCGCGGCTGAGCAGATCCGAGAGCCAGCCCGATTTCGCCGGAGCAGCTTGCTCGGCTGCAGGCCGGCGCGCCGGCTCGGGGGCAGGGGCGGGGCGCACCGGCGCCGCCTGCACCTCGGCCCGGGCCGGTTCCGGCGTCGGGTCGATCGAGGCGCGCAGCGGCTCGGTCAGAACCGGGGTGCTCTGCACTGCCACGGAGGAAGAGGCGCTGACGACCGGGGTCGGCTGCTGATAGCCCGTCGCCGGCCGCCGCTCGCCATGCGGGCGCGCGACGTCGCTGCTGCGGCCCGAGCGCGAGACGATCTCGGTCAGCTCGTTGAGCGCCTTGATCTGGTCGGCGACGACGCGGCGCATGGCGGCGGTCGATTCCTGGGTCTCGCGCGGCAGCTCGAGCACGCCCTTCTTGAGCTCGGTCCGGGTCGTCTCGAGCTCGCGATGGATCTCGGCCGACATCGCGCGCATGTCCTCGGCCGCGCTCTGGAAGCGCTCCGTGACCTTGCCGAGCTCGCTGGAGACCTCGTTCACCACCTCCTCATAGGCGGCGCGCAGGGCCTGCGCCGTCGCCTCGCGTTCGCGGCCGCTGGCGGCGCGGATCGAGTCGAACTGCTGGGCGATGGCGCTGCTGGTCGATTCGGCGGCATCGCTGAGCACGGTGCTGAGCTGGCGGGTACGCGCCTCGGCATTGCTCAGCGATTCGTCGAGCAGCGACGAGAACGAGCGGGTGATCTGCTCGATATCGTCGGTGCGCGTGGCGATCAGCCCGTGCAGATGCTCCAGAGCCTCCTTGCGGTCGGCCAGCACGTTGCCGACGCGGGCCTCGACCTGCTCCAGCCGCTGTGCGACGGCGTTGAGCGCTGCGGCATTGGTCTGAGAGGTCTCGGTCATCGACGAGCCCTGGGCATCGATCCGGGAGATCAGCGCCGCGGTGTCGCGCAGAGTGCCTTCCGAATAGCCCTTCAGCGTCGCGATCTGGTTCGCGACCTGCTCGGAGGTGCGGTTGGTTTCCTGCACCACCGTCGAGAGCACGTTCTGCAGCTCCTCGACGCGGCCCGACAGGCTGCCTTCGACCGCCGCGAGGTTCTTGTTCGCGCCGGTGACGATCTGCTGCATCAGCTTGTTGGCCTCGCCGAGACGGCCCAGCATGCTGCCGAGCTCGCTGCGCAGCTGCTCGTTGGTCTTGAGCAGCGCCTCGACCGAATGGTTGGTGCCGGTCTCGATCGTCTCGCGCAGCGCGCTCGAAGCAAGCTCGAGCGCCTGGCTGATCTCGGTGCTGCGCTCGTGCAGGCCGGCGACCATGCTGTTGCCGCGGTTCTCGATATTGGCGACCAAGGCTTCGCCGAGGCTGGCGAACTGGTTGGCGAGGGTCACGCCCTTGCGGCCGATCGCCTCGACCACGCCGTTGCCGCGCTCGTCGAACAAGGCGCGCAGCTCCTCGGTGCGCGTGCTCAGCGCCGCGTTCATCCCGTCCGACTTCTCCGCCAGCGTCCGGGCGAGATTGCGGCTGTGCTGGTCGAGCGTGTTCAGCATGTCGCCGCCCCGCTCGTCGAACAAGGCGCGCAATTCTTCGGTGCGGCCGGAGAGAGCGGTGGCGATGCCATCCGAGCGCTCCTGCAGGATCTGTGCGATCTGGCTGCCGCGCTGGCCGAGCGCGTTGAGGATGCCGCCGCCGCGCTCGTCGAACACGGCGCGCAGCTCGCTCGAACGATCGGACAATGCCGCGGCGATGCCGTCTGACTTCTCCTGCAGCGTCTGCGCGATCTGGTTGCCGTGCTGGTCGAGCAGGGTCACGAGGCCGGTGCCCTTGTCGTCGAACAGGGCGCGCAACTCGTCGGTGCGGGCGCTGAGCGAGCCGGCGACCGAGGCCGCGGCGCCTTCCAGGGTCTGGACGATCTGATTGCCCTGCTGATCGAGCAGGTTGATCAGGCCGGTGCCCTTGCCCTCGAACAGGGCGCGGAGCTCGTCGGTGCGGGCACTGAGCGAGCCGGTGACCGCATCCGCGGTGCCTTGCAGCGTCTGGACGATCTGGTTGCCGCGCTCGTCGAGCAGGGTGATCAGGCCGGTGCCCTTGCTGTCGAACAGGGCGCGCAGTTCCTCGGTGCGATCGCCGAGCGAACCGGCGATCGAATCGGCGGTGCCCTGCAGGGTCAGCGCGATCTGGCTGCCGCGCGCGTCGAGCGTGCCGGAGACCGTGTCGAGCCGGTTGACGACGCGCTCCTCGAACCGCGCCACGCTCTGGTCGAGCGTGTCGGCGATCTGCAGGGCGCGCCCGCCCAGCGTCGCATTGATGCTGTCGGCTTTCTCGGCAAGCGTCTGCGTCAGCGCCTCGCTCTTCGTGGTGACGATCTCGCCGATCTCGTCGGCCTTGGCGGTGAGGGCACGGGTGACCTCGCGCCCGCCCTCGGCCATGACACGGGCGATGTCGACCGTGCGCTCGACCAGCGCCTCGTTGAGCGCCGTGGCGCGCGAACCGAGATTGCCGTCGATGCGGGCGATGAGCCCGTCGAGCGAGCTTGCGATCTCGGCGCTCTTGGCGCTGGAACGCTCCTCGAAGATCTTGATCTGCGTCTCCATGGCGGCGGCCGCTTCCTGCGTGCGGGCCATCATGGTCTCGGCGGCGTGCTGCGAGCGCTCGCCGATCCGCTCGGCCAGCGCCTGGCCTTCCTCGCCGAGCAGCTTCTCGACCTGACCGAGGCGCAGCGTCACCGAATCGGTGAAGGAGCGGGCGTCGTTGCCGAGCTTGGCGGCGAGCGTGCCGCCGCGGGTGACGATGATCTCCTCGAAGGCGCCGAGGCGGGCGCCGATCGTGGCTTCGATCTCGCGGCCCTGGACGTCGAAGAGGCGGTTCAGCGCGTCATGCTTACTGGCGAGCGACTCGTTGAGCGCCTGCGAGCGGGCATCGACCGAGCGCAGCAGCGACTCGGCATTGGCGGCGAGCGCCTGGTTGACGCGTCCGCCCTGCTGGGTGAGGGCGACGACCACATCCTTGCCGGTCGCGGCGAGCAGGCTGCTGGCGCGCTCGGCCTCGGTGGTGAAAGTGCCGCGCAGCGCGTCCGCGGCTTCCGAAACGCGGTCGGCAATCTCGCGCCCGTCGACATTGATCGCATCGGAGAGAGCCTTGGTCGCCTCGCCGAGGCGGCTGGCAAGCAACTGGCTCTGCTCGCCGATCAGGCCATGGACCTCGCGGCCGGTCGCGGTGAGGCCGGCGATGATCGAATCGCGTTGAGTGCCGAGCAGGGCGCCGACCTCGTCCCCGGCCTGGCCGAGGCGGGCGATGAAGCCGGTATGCTGGTTGTCGATGACCGATTTCGCTGTCTCGCTGGCGGCGAGGATCTTGGCGGCGAGGGCTTCGCCGGTCTCGTCGAGGCGCTGATGCGCGGTGCCGCTGGCGTCCGCCAGCCGATCGATCAGGGCGTTGCCGCGCTCCGCCAGCAGGCCGTGGACCGAGCGGCCGACATCGGCGACGCGGGTGACCAGCGCCTGGCTCTGGCCGGAGAGCAGTTCCTGCATGTCCTGGCCGGTTGCGATGACGCGGCCGCTGAGCGCCTCGCCCTCGGCGATGAGCAGATTGCGCACGCTGGCGCCGGCATCGGTGAGCTGCGCCACCAGCGCCTCGCGCTGGCTGCCGATCGCGCTTTGGACTTCGCTGCCGACATGCGACAGGCGCGCCACCAGGCTGTCGCCGCGCTCGCCGATGGCGGTGTGGACCTCGGTGCCGACATCCGACAGGCGGGCGACGAGGCTGTCGCCGCGCTCGCCGATCGTCGCATGGACCTCGCGCGCAACCTCGGACAGGCGGGCGATCAGCCCGTCGCCGCGTTCGCCGATCGCCGATTCGACGTCGCGGCCGGCATGGGCCACGCGGGAGACGATGCCCTCGGCACGGTCTCCGAGCGTGCGATGGATCTCCTCGGTCGTCTCGGACAGCTTGGCCACGAGGCCATCGCCGCGTTCGCCGATCACGGTCTCGATGCCGCGGCTGGCGTCGGCGATGCGGGCGACGATGCCGTCGGCGCGGCCGCCGAGCGTCCGCTCGATCTCCTGCGTGGTCTCGGACAGGCGGGAGACGAGACCGTCGCCACGCTCGCCGATGATGGCCTCGACGCTGCGGCCGGCATCGGCCACACGGTTGACGATGCTGTCGGCCCGCTCGCCGATCGCATGCTCGACGCCCTGGCCGATCTCGGCCATGCGCAGCACCAGCCCGTCGCCGCGCTCGCTGATCGCTTCCTGCAGGCGCTGGCCGGTCTCGGACAGGCGGCCGACCAGATGGTCGCCCTGCTCGCCGATCGTGCTGCGGACTTCGTGGCCGAGGTCGGAGAGGCGGGTGACGAGGCTGCTGGCCTCTTCCGAGAACAGGCTGTGCACAGTCGCGCCGACGGCGGAGATGCGCGCGGTCAATTCCTCGCCGCGCTCGCCGATCAGCGTATGCAGGCCGCGGCCGGCCTCGTCGAAGCGGACCACGATCGCGTCGGTCTTCTCGCGCAGCAGGCTGTCGACGGTCTGGACCGTGCCAGAGAGCTTCTCGACCAGCGTCTCGCCCTGGCTGGCGATCAGGCCGTGGACGGTTTCGCCGGCCTCCTGGATGCGGCTGACGACGAGATCGTTCTGCTTGCCGAGCAGCATGTGCACGCCGCGGCCGACCTCGGCGAGGCGGGTGGTGACGCTCTCGCCCTCGCCGCTGATCGCGGTCCGCAGGCTCTCGCCGGTCTCGGTCAGGCGCTGGGTCAGGCTGTTGCTCTGGGTGTCGAACAGGTCGACCAGCGTGCGCCCGCTCTGCTCGAAGCGCTCGGCGACGGTAGCGCCGCGCTGGGTGATCTCCTGGGCGAGGGTGTCGCCCGTCGAGCGCAGCGTCTCGTTGACGGTCTCGGCGCGGCTCGCCAGCGACTCGACGACCTGGGCACCGGTCTCGCTGATGGCTCGGGTGACGTCGCGGGCGCCGGCGGTCAGGCCCTCGGTCAGCACGGCACCGGTGCGCTCCAGCGAACCGGCGATCTCCTGGGCGCGGTTGTCGAGCAGGGCGGTAACAGACTGGCTCGCAGCCGTCATGCGCTCGCTGACGTCGTGCGAAGTCGACTGCAGGCGCTCGACGAGGTCGTTGCCGCGGCCGCTGATCTCGTCGACCATGCGCTCGCCGGCATGGCCGAGCGCCAGCGTGATCTGGTCGCCCTTGTCGGTCAGGCGCGAGGTGACGCGTTCGCCCGCCTCGGCAACAGCATCGGCGATCGAGCGGCTGGCGGTCTCGAGGTCCTTGGTGATGCTCTCATGCGCACCCGAGATCGCGAACTTCACCCGCTCGGCATTACCGACGACGGATTCGCGCTGGGTCACCAATTCATCGATGAGGGAACGCAGGCGGATCTCGTTGTCGGCATAGGCGCGTTCCAGCGTCGCGATCTCGCCGCGCACGATGGTCTCGAGCTCGCCGGCGCGCGCCACGGCGCGCTCGATGCCGTCGCCCATGGCGGCGACCTCGCGGCGGATGGTTTGGCTGAGCGACAGCACGGAGTCCGTCGCGACCACTTCCGGCTCGGCCAGGCGCAAAGCGACCTCGGTCATGGCACGCGAGACGAGGCGCATTTCCTGCGTCCGGCGGTAGAGCGCCGCCAGCACGAAGAAGAAGACCACCGGCGCGCCGGCCCCGAGCGCCAGCAGCGCCCACTGGCCCGGGCCCCAGGCGACCATGCCGGCCGGGAGGCCTTCGGTGAAGGTGCCGTAGCGGCTGACGAGGGTGAAGCCGACTCCGCCGGCCCAGACGAGGGAGGCGAGCGCGGCGAGCCAATAGGGCCGGCCGGAGGGCCGGGCGGCGAAGGCCTGGACGAGAGAGGAGGAATCCCGGCGGTCGTCATTGGCGACGCGGCTGGTGTCCGGAGCGATGGCGGGGCGGGCAGGGGCGGGAAGCGGTTCGGATGCAGGCTCGGCGCTGGCTGGCGCGACCGGAACGCTTTCGACTCGCGGCAATTCGATCTTGAGCTCGTTCTCGCCCGTCGAGGGCAGCCTCGGTTCGGCCGAAGCCTGACCTTCGCTCTTCGGATCGAGCCTCAGCGCCTCCTCGATCGCCGACATTGCCGCTTCGGTCGGATCCTGGAGCTTGTTCTGCCGGGTCATGAATGCCGCCTCGCTACGCTACTTGCGACGGGCGGTGATGTCCGCCGCAGAGCGGGAACCGGCAGCCTCCAGCCGGATCCTACAAGCGACACGACGCCCATCGTTTACTGTCTCGAAGGGTAGTTGAGGCAAGCAGTGATTGAAACCCGTTTGAGCGTCTGATTCACAAACGTCGTTAACGCCTCATTCACCATAACGACGCTTGATGAAGGGTCAGAAGGCTGCGCGAGTTCCGCAGCGCGAGAGAAAACCGAGTTCCCCATGTCCCAGACTGCCATCGACCTTGTGCATCTCGCCCGCCAGACCGGCGGCGATGCCGAGCTGGAGCGCGAGCTGCTGACGCTGTTCGCCCAGCAATGCGCCCGCCAGCTCCGCGCCATCCATGCCGGCGACGCCAGCGTCGGCCGCGACGCCGCGCACACCTTGAAGGGAGCCGCCCGCGCCATCGGTGCCTGGCAGGTGGCCGAGGCTGCCGACCGGATCGAGCAGCAGCTCACCCAGGCCGGCGCCGCGCCGCGCGAGGATGCACTGGACGCGCTGACGCTCGCCGCGGCCGAGGCGCGCGCCGTGATCTCGCGGCTCGACTGCGCGGCCTGACGCCGCAGGACAGACGAGGCAGCGCGGCCGAGATCGCCGTTTCGTCTGCTTTCGAAATCTTCTAGAGATGCGATGTTCGCGGGCTTCCCGCCCGCGGGCGATGGTCCCTCTCGCGAACCTGCCCGTGGCCCGCCAGGACGCCCGGCCGGTTCCTCCCGCTTGCGCCAGCCGCGCAGCCGTCGCCAGGCGGCCGGAGTTCACGATGCCGAAGATCACTTACATCGACGCCCAGGGCACCAGCCGCACGGTCGAGGGCGAGACGGGTTCGACCGTGATGGAGGTCGCGGTGCGCAACGGCGTGCCAGGCATCGAGGCCGAATGCGGCGGCGCCTGCGCCTGCGCCACCTGTCATGTCTATGTCGACGACGCCTGGGCCGAGAAGACCGGCCATGCCGAGCCGATGGAAGAGGACATGCTCGACTTCGCCTTCGACGTCCGGCCGAATTCGCGCCTGTCCTGCCAGATCAGGGTCCGCGACGACCTCGATGGCCTCGTGGTGCGCACGCCGGCCCGCCAAGGCTGAGTCTCGGGAAAGACGATAGCCATGTCTGCTCCGCCACCATCCGCGTGGCATGCGTCGGCTTGATTGATTGATCGAAAGGACGGCACCTTCACCGGCCATGATCGCCCTATCGGAGCGGCTCGCGACGACGCGACGCTCTTCCCTTGGGGGAATATGCTCCGACATAGTGTGTAGGCGTCGGTTCCGATCGTTCGACCATGCGGCCGGGCGGGCCACGCCGGAGGAGGATGCGATGTACAAATCGATTCTGGTCCCGGTCGATCTCGCCGAGGCCGAGCTGGCAGGCCCGGCCATCACCGCGGCCGAGGGCTTCGCCACCCAGTCCGAAGGCTCGATCAGGCTGGTCTATGTCCGCTCGCTGGTGCCGATCACCTATATGGAATTCGTGCCGGCGGACTTCGACGCCGGTCAGCAATCCGAATCCGAAGCCAAGCTCGCTGAGATCGCCGCCAAGGTGAACCTGCCGGCCGAGCGCGTCTCGGCCAAGGTCCTGGTGGGTTCGGTCCATGGCGAGGTGCTGGCCGAGGCCGATGCCAGCGGCGCCGACCTGATCGTCATCGGCTCGCACGAGCCCGGCATGCTCGCCTATGTGATCGGCTCGAACGCCTCGACCATCGTGCGCCGGGCGAAGTGCTCGGTGCTGGTCGTCAGGTAGCTGGCCTCAAGCCGCCTGCCGGCCCGGGACGAGATCGTCGGGAACCTCGCCGCTCGCGAGGTCCCGCGGCCGGTTGAGCTTGATCATCGGCCAGACCTGCCAGAACGAGGCTGCTGCCAGCACGAGCCCGAGGCCCGCGGCGGCGGTTGCGCCTTGCTGGAAGGCGCGCAGGCTGAAGAAGGTCAGCATCAGCATGGCGCCGCCACCGGCCAGCGCCAAGGCCAGCCAGAGCAGATAGGGCTTGCCGGCGAGGAAGCGCGCCTTCGGGTTGGCGCGTGTGATCGCGGCGGACAAGGCCGCGACGAAGGCATGATAGCGCGCATCGTCGCGGTCGATGTCGGTGAGCGAGCGCCAGGACAGGTTGCCGAAGCTGATCGTCCGGCCGTCGCTCAATCGCAGCTGGGTCCGGAAACCCTTCGACGAGACGTTGCTCGGAGCATAGATGAAGCGCACCTGTTCGACGGCCGAGAGCCTGACCTGATCGACCTTGCGGGTCGAATCGATCTCCAGCGTGTCGCCCTTCAGCCGGTAGGCGATCTCGAAGCCGATCGGCCGCGGCCGCTGGCGCCAGAAGGGCAGGGTGGTATCGTCGTCGGCGAGGCTCATGGCGGCATGCTCTAGCCGTCATTCTCGGGCGGAGCAAAGCGGAGACCCGAGAATCTCCTGAAAGAGATGCTCGGGTCGAGCCCGAGCATGACGAACGGGACACTTACCGCGTCAGCGCCTTCATCGCACCGTCGAGGCCGTCGAGCGTCAGCGGGAACATCCGCCCGCCCATCAGCCCGGCGATCTGGCGGATCGACTGGGTATAGCCCCACAGGTGCTGCTGCACGGGGTTGAGCCAGACCGATTTCGGGAAGCGCTCGGTCAGCCGGCGCATCCAGACCTCGCCGGCCTCCTCGTTCCAGTGCTCGACCGAGCCGCCCGGCATCGCGATCTCATAGGGACTCATCGAGGCGTCGCCGACGAAGACGAGCCGGTAGTCGGCCGGGTAGGTCCGCAGCACGTCGAAGGTCGGGATCACCTGGTCGTGCCGGCGCCGGTTCTCCTTCCAGACCCGCTCATAGGGGCAGTTGTGGAAGTAGAAATGCTCGAAATGCTTGAACTCGGCCCGCGCTGCCGAGAACAGCTCCTCGGCCAGTTCGATATGCCAGTCCATCGAGCCGCCGACATCGAGGAAGAGCAGAACCTTGACCGCGTTGTGCCGCTCGGGCCGGAGCTTGACGTCGAGATAGCCGTGCTTGGCGGTCTCGGTGATGGTCTGGTCGAGGTCGAGCTCCTCGGCCGCGCCGGTGCGGGCGAATTTGCGCAGGCGGCGCAGCGCGATCCGCAGGTTTCGCACACCGAGCTCGCGCGTGTCGTCGAAATCCTTGAACTCGCGCTTGTCCCAGACCTTCACGGCCCGGAAATTGCGGTTCTTGTCCTGGCCGATGCGCACGCCTTCGGGATTGTAGCCATAGGCGCCATAGGGCGAGGTGCCTGCGGTGCCGATCCATTTCGAGCCGCCCTGATGGCGGCCCTTCTGCTCCGCGAGACGCTGCTTTAGCGTCTCCAGCAGCTTCTCCCAGCCGAGGGCCTCGATCTGGGCCTTCTCCTCGTCGGTGAGGAATTTCTCGGCGAGCTTGCGCAGCCATTCTTCGGGGATGCCGACCTGTTCGAAGGCCTCGCCCAGGGTTTCGACACCCTTGAAGACCTCGGCGAAGACGCGGTCGAAGCGGTCGAGATGGCGCTCGTCCTTCACCAGGCAGGCGCGGGCGAGATAATAGAACTCGTCGACGCGGTATTCCGCGAGATCAGCCTCGACGCCTTCGAGCAGCGCCAAATATTCGCGCAAGGTCACCGGGACCTTGGCGGCGCGCAGATCGGTGAAGAGGCGGAGAAACATCGCGCTACTGTGGCCAGCAGCGCCTCAAGGTCAAGCTGCGGCGGCTCTCAGGCCGTTTAACCGATCAGCTTGCGGCGCAGGCTGATCGGTCAAGCGGCCTCCACGAGACGTGGGAGCCGCCGCTGTCCGACAAGGCTCAGGCGACGGCGTCGGCCAGATCCTTGGTGACCTTGAACTTCACGACCGTCTTGGCCGGGACCTTGATGGTCGCGCCGGTGGACGGGTTGCGGGCCTCGCGGGCTTCGCGCTTGGCCGCCGCCAGCTTGCCGATGCCGCCGAGCGTGACGTCACCGCCAGACTTCAGCGTCTTGGCGACGACGCCGGCGAGCGAGCCGAGGATGGCCGAGACATCGGCCTTGGTCTTGCCCGTCTCGTCCGCGATCGCGGCGATCAGTTCGTTCTTGGTCATGAAAACCTCCTAGAGACCAATCTTGTTAAAGTTGACGCCGCACCAGACCCCAACGGACTCCGGCGCAACGCGGCGAATCGACGCGCTCTCGCGCACGAACCCGCCATTTGACATGCCCGCCGCCGAAACACGACGGCATCGGCCGTGCATACGCACAGCAATCGGCTTCGTTCCTGTCAAAAGCCGCGAAATTGCGGCGGTTTTCACCAGCTTTGTGGAGCGATTGACAAATCGCCCCGAATTATTTGAAGCTTGAAATAATTCAGGGGGACGGAACGCGGCATGAAGGCCATCATCATCGGCGGCGGCATCGGGGGGCTGTCACTGGCCCTGATGCTGCACGCGCGCGGCATAGCCGCGACCGTCTACGAGCAGGCGAGCGAGATCCGCGAGGTCGGCGTCGGCATCAATACGCTGCCGCATGCGATCCGGGAACTGGCCGAGCTCGGCCTGCTGCCTGCGCTAGACGCCGTGGCGATCCGGACGCGCGAACTAATTTATATGAACCGCTTCGGCCAGACCGTCTGGCGGGAGCTGCGCGGCCTGCACGCCGGTGCACCCGTCCCGCAGTTCTCGATCCATCGCGGCCGGCTCCAAGGCGTGATTCGTGACGCGGTGATCGAGCGGTTGGGCGCCGATGCGATCCGCACCGGCCGGCGCCTGCAGGGCTTCCTGCAGGACGAGGGCGGCGTGACCGCCCATTTCGCCGACGCCAAGTTCGGCGAGGCCGGCGAGACGGCGCGCGCCGACATCATGATCGGCGCCGACGGCATCCACTCGACGGTGCGGGCGCATTACTTCCCGAGCCAGGGCGGGCCGCGCTGGAACGGCGTCCAGATGTGGCGCGGTGCCTGCGACTGGCCGGCTTTCCTCGACGGCGAGAGCATGATCATCGCCGGCGGCATGGCCGGCAAGCTGGTGCTCTACCCGATCGCCGAGGGGAAGAAGCCGGGCACGCGCCTGACCAACTGGGTCGTCAACATCCGCACCGGAGATCCCACCAAGCCGCCGCCGAAGGAGGCCTGGTCCAAGGCCGGGCGGCTGGAGGACGTGCTGCCCTTCGCTCGGCGTTTCACAGTGCCAGGCGTCGATATCCTCGCCTTGATCCAGGCGAGCGGCACCTTCTGGGAATACCCGATGTGTGACCGTGACCCGCTGCCGCGCTGGACGCATGGCCGGGTGACGCTGCTCGGCGACGCCGCCCATCCGATGTACCCGGTCGGTTCCAACGGCGCCTCGCAGGCGATCCTCGACGCGCGCTGCCTCGCCGATCTCCTGGTCAAGGCCGAGCATCCGCGCCACGCGCTCGCCGCCTATGAGGCGCTGCGCCTGCCGGCGACGGCCGAGATCGTCGCGATGAACCGGGCAGGTGGACCCGAGCGCGTCATCGACGCAGTCGAGGCGCTCGCCCCGAACGGCTTCGACGATGTCGAGCGCGTCCTGCCTTACGGCAAGCGCGAGCAGATCGTGAAAGCCTATGCCGGCAAGACCGTGCTCGCGGTCGCGCAGCCGGCGAAGGGCTGAAGCAGCCTCAGCGCCGCTCGACCTGCACCAGCGGCGCGATCCGGTCGATCCGATTGGTCCAGATGCCCGGGATCGGCCGGGCGAGGGCGGTCAGATCCTCGGCCCGGTCGATTCCGGCGGAGCCGTCGCCACCGACCAAGGGGCCGGCGACGATGACCTCGCTGCCGGCCGCGCGCATGCGGGCCGTGAACCGCGCCGGCCAGCCCCAGATCCAACTGGTGTAGTTGGAGGGGATCAGGAGCAGCTGCCGCTCGCAGGCCTCAGGCGTCAGCCCGGCCCAGCCGAGCGCAAGGTGATGGATCAGGCAACGCTTCTCCGCCTCCTTGGACATGGTGAGTAGGGTCGGGATGCGCGCGCGCAGGACCGTGATCGGGCGATCGCCGCCATAGGCCATCAGCAATGAAAGCTGCGCCGGAGGGAGCTTCAGCAGGCGATCGGCGAGCGCCTCGCCCTCGCGCGGATCGTTGCTCTTCACGTTGATCAGCAGGCGCCGGTCCGGAAACCGCGCCAGCACCTCGTCCAATGACGGCATCAGGGCGACGCCCTTGCCGCGAAATGGATAGGTCTTGCCGCCATCGGCTGTGTAGCCGTGGCCGATGTCGAGCGCCTTGAGTTCGGCCAGCGTCTTCTCGCGGGTGACGCCCGTCCCGTTCGTGCGGCAGTCCAGCGTCCAGTCGTGGATCACGGCGAACTGGCCGTCCGTGGTCGGATGGACGTCGAACTCCACGATGTCTGCTCCCGCTGCGAAAGCCGCCTCCATCGAGGCCAGCGTATTCTCCAGATAGGGATGTTCCGGGGGGTTGATACGGCTCGCCGTGCAGGTCGCGTCCGTGACACCGCTCGATGGATAGGTCTGCGCCAGCCCGCGATGGGCCAATAGGACGGGCCGTTCCGTCGCCGCTGGCGCCAGCAGCGCGGTGTTTTGAAAGAAGGCGGTGATGCCCAAAGCCACGGCGACAATGCCCGCGGCGAGCCAGAATCGTTTCATCGCTATCCCCTCGAATCGGGGCGCGATGTCGGCGGTGCAAGCCGGCGAAATTCGGCCGGAAATCAGGCGCCTTCCGTCAGCTCGACGATGCGGGCCTTCAGCGCCGCATTCTCCCGCTCGAGCTGGCGCAGGCGCCGCATCAGGTCGAGCGGAACCGGCGCATCATCCTGCTTCGCGGCAGCGGCGAAGGAGACGCCGATGCGCTCGGCGTCACGCCAGCGGCTGCGCACCATCCGGCTTTCGCGCTTCAGCGGAAAATAGAGCTCGAACAGCTCCGGCAGGGCGACGCTATCCGGGAACACCAGGAGGGCCCCGTCTTCCGACAGGTTGCGGACTGTGCAGTCCAGGGTCGACTGGCGCTGGTTGAAGATGACCTTGCCACCGATCAGGGTCCGGTTGCGGACTGAGCGGCGGCGTTCGGAGGAGGTGGTTACGGCGGGCATGGGCCTGGCTCGTGTTCTAGCGCAGGTTGAGACCATGCCCGCTAATGCTCATGGTTGCAGCAGTAAGTCTTTCTTAACCTTAACTCGGCCGCAGCTCGCTCAGGCTCCGTCGGGCGGCGGCGGCAGGAAATCGATCTCGTAGCGTGCCGACAGGGCGACGACTTCGGCCGGGTTCTGCTCCTGCATCGAATGGATCGCCCAGAACAGGTCGTAGAGGCGGCCGGTCGGTGCGACCCAGAACAGGCACTTCACCGGGGCATCGCTCTTGTTGAACAGCCCGTGCGGGATGTTGCGCGGCAGCTTGATCAGGTCGCCGGGCAGGGCATGCGATTCCTGGCCGTCGAGCACGAGATCGAGCCGGCCCTCGAGCATGTAGATGAACTCGTCCTGGGTCGGGTGGATATGCGGCGGCACGAAAGTGCCGGGCGGGAAGGTGGCGTGCCAGGAAAAGCTGTCCTCGCTCAGCATCTTCGGCACATAGGTCTGGCCGAGGATGTTCCAGGAGATCGCGTCGATCCCCTCATTGGCCTTGGTCACGCCGGCGGTCAGAGGCTTCATCCTCGGTCTCCTTCTTCAAAGATGCAGGAAGCGGTCCTTGACCGCGCTGTCGCTGCGCAGATCGTCGCTGCTGCCGCGCCAGGCGACGCGGCCCTTCTCCAATACGACATGCCGGTCGGCGATCTTCGCCAGCGCGTCGACATTCTTGTCGATGACGAGGATCGACTCGCCCTCGGCCTTGAGCGCCGACAGGCAGGACCAGATCTCCTGGCGGATGATCGGCGCCAGCCCCTCGGTCGCCTCGTCGAGGATGACGAGCTTGGGATTGGTCATCAGTGCCCGGCCGATCGCCAGCATCTGCTGCTCGCCGCCGGAAAGCTGGTTGCCGCGATTGAGCTTGCGCTCTTTCAGACGCGGCAGGAAGGCGTAGACGCGCTCCAGCGTCCAGCGCGCCTTGCCGAAGCGGCTGGCGGCGGTGGCGATCAGGTTCTCCTCGACCGAGAGCGTCGGGAAGACCTGCCGTCCTTCCGGGACGAGGCCGATGCCGGCCTGCGCCAGCCGGAAGGGCGCGCTGCCGGTGAGGTCGACGCCGCCGAAGCTGACGCGGCCGGCGCGCGGCCGGATCAGGCCCATGATGGCGCGCACCGTCGTGGTCTTGCCCATGCCGTTGCGGCCGAGCAGGGTCACGACCTCGCCGGCCCCGACCGCAAGATCGACGCCGAACAGGATCTGCGCCTCGCCATAGCCGGCATCGAGGTTTTCGACGGTGAGCACGGCTAGCCCTCCTCGCCGAGATAGGCTTCGCGCACGGCTGGATCGGCCCTCACGACGGCCGGATCGCCCGAGGCGATGACGCGGCCATAGACCAGCACGCTGACCGTGTCGGCCAGCGCGAACACCGCCTCCATGTCGTGCTCGACCAGCAGCATGGCGTAGCGCCCCTTCAGGCTCTTGAGCAGCGCGATCAGGCGCTCGCCTTCCTCCTTGCCGACGCCGGCGAGCGGCTCGTCGAGCAGGATCGCTGCCGGCTCCAGCGCCAGCGCCATGGCGATCTCCAGCGCCCGCTTCTCGCCATGCGACAGGCTGCCGGCCGGGACATGGGCACGCTCCGACAGGCCGACCGCGTCGAGAGCGGCGCGGGCAGGGTGGTTCAGGCGCTCGTCATTGGCGGCGTTGCGGAAGAACGAGAGCGGATGGCTCGCCTTGGCCTGCACACCGAGCGCGACGTTCTCCAGCGCTGAAAGCGAGGCGATGGTCGAGGTGATCTGGAAGGTCCGCGCCAGCCCGTGGCGAGCGCGCTTCTCGGCGTTGAACGCCGTGACGTCCTGGCCGCGAAAGCGGATCGTGCCGTGGTCTGGCGTCAGCATGCCAGAGATCTGGTGGACCAGCGTGGTCTTGCCGGCGCCGTTCGGGCCGATCAGGGCGTGGAGTTCGCCGGGGGCGACGGCGAGGCTGACGCCGTCGGTGACCTTCAGCGCGCCGAAGGACTTGCGCACGCCATCGAGGACGAGGACCGGCTCAGCCATGGCGCGGGCCCAGCTTGCGCAGCATCCCCACGATGCCGCCGCGGGTGAACAGCACGAAGAGCACGATCATCGGCCCGAAGATGACTCGCCAGTGCTCGGTCAGGTGCGAAAGCGCATCCTCGGCGATCAGATAGGCGATCGCGCCGATGATCGCGCCGTGCAGCGAGCCGACGCCGCCCAATACTGCCATGAAGATCAGTTCGCCCGAGCGCTGCCAGGACATGAAGGCCGGGCTGACGAACTCGGTGTGGTTGGCGAGGAAGAAACCGGAAAGGCCCGCCAGCATGCCGCTGATCACATAGGCGACGAGGCGCACGCGGGTGACGTCGAAGCCGGTGACGCTGACGCGCGTCGGGTTCTCCCGCGCCGCCCTGAGCACCCGGCCGAAGCGCGAGGCGACGAGGCCGCGCACCAAGAGATAGGCGCCGGCGAGCGCGATCAGCACGCTGTAATAGAACGAGGTCCGGTTCGCGAACGGGTTGAAGCCGAGGACGGTGCTCTTCTCGTAGAGCGTCAGCCCGTCATCGCCGCCATAGGCCGAGAGCGCCTGCGCCAGGAAATAGACCATCTGGCCGAAGGCGAGGGTGATCATGATGAAGGCGACACCGCGCGTGCGCAGGCAGACCGCGCCGGTGATCGCGCCGAAGAGGGCGCAGACGGCGAGGATCACCGGCAGGATGACGAGCGCTTCGCTGCGCCCTTCCGTGATCATGATGCCGGTAACATAGGCGCCGATGCCGAGGAAGGCGGCGTGGCCGAAGGAGACGAGGCCGCCGACGCCGAGGATCAGATCGAGCGAGAGCGCCGCGATGGCGAAGATCAGCGCCCGTGTCAGCAGAGCAAGCCAGCCGGCCGGCATGCCGATGGAGACGGCGAGCGGCGCCAGCGCCAGCAGCAGGAACAGGATCGCCGGCAGCAGGACCTTGGCGCGCTCGCGGGGTGGCGCGACGCTCGTGACCTCGGCCGTTGTCGTCGCCGAGCTCATGTCCGGCCTCGCGCCGGCAGCAGGCCTTCCGGCCGCAAGAACAACACCACCGCCATCAGGAGGTAGATCAGCATCGAGGAGAGGGCCGCGCCGGTCGCTCGCGCCGAGGGCGCGCTCATGAACAGGCGCAGCAGGTCGTTCATGAAGGAGCGGCCGAGCGTGTCGACGAGGCCGACGATGAGCGCCGCCACGAAGGCGCCGCGGATCGAGCCGATGCCGCCGATGACGATGACGACGAAGGCGAGGATGAGGACAGTGTCGCCCATGCCGGGCTCGACCGAGAGGATCGGTGCTGCCATTGCGCCGGCAAAGCCCGCCAGCATGGTGCCGAAGGCGAAGACGATCATGAACAGCTTGCGGATGTCGACGCCGAGTGCCGAGACCATCGGCGCATTCGAGGCGCCGGCGCGCAGCAGCATGCCAGTGCGGGTCTTCTCGACGATGAACCAGAGCAGGGCGCCGACCGCGAGGCCGGAGCCGATCAGCGCGAAGCGATAGGTCGGGTAGAGGATGCCGTCCATCAGCGCGACATTGCCGGTCAGGAAGGACGGCAGCGGCACGGAGAGGGGAGCGGCGCCCCAGATCATCTTGACGCCCTGGTTGAGCAGCAGGATCAGCCCGAAGGTCGCCAGCACCTGGTCGAGATGGTCGCGCTCGTAGAGATGGCGGAAGACCAGGAATTCGAGCGCGAGGCCGAAGACCAGCGCCGCCGCCAATGCCAGCACGAGGCCGAGCACGAAGGAGCCGGTCAGCGCGACGAAGGTCACGGCGAGATAGGCGCCGAGCATGTACTGCACGCCATGCGCCAGGTTGATGAAGTCCATCACGCCGAAGACCAGCGTCAGCCCTGCCGCCACCAGGAACAGCAGGATGCCGAATTGCAGCCCGTTCAGGATCTGGACGATGAGGAGGCCGGTGGTCATGCGCTTGCGCAACTCGGCTCGAGAACAACAGATGCCGTCATCCCGGCCGCAGCGAAGCGGAGAGCCGGGATCCATGCCTGAACATTAGTCGGTCTGGCATGGATCCCGGGTCGGGCTGAAGCCCGCCCGGGATGACCATTCAGGTCGTGGTGAAGAACGTCGCCGTCACTTCAGCGCGCAGTCCTTCGCGTGCGGGTCGGCGTAGTCCTCGAACACCTTCTGGGCGATCTCGGTCTGGAACTTGCCGTCCGCCCGCTTGGCGACCTTGACCAGGTAGAAGTCCTGGATCGGGTAGCCATTGGTGTTGAACTTGAACTTGCCGCGCAGCGAGGTGAAGTCGGCCTTCTTGATTGCGGCGCGCAGCTTGTCCTTGTCAGCGGTGCCGCCGGCGGCCTTGACCGCCGAGTCGATCAGCAGCGCCGCGTCGAAGGCCTGCTGGGCATAGGAGCCTGGTACGATCTTGTAGGCGGCTTCATAGGCCGAGACGAACGTCTTCGTCTGCGGGTTGTCCATGTTCGGTGCCCAGGTCATGCCGCCGAACATGCCGACCGCCGCGTCCTGCTGCGCCGGCAGCGTCGACTCGTCGACGGTGAAGGCGGAGAGGAACGGCACTTTGCCGGTCAGGCCGGCCTGCGACCACTGCTTGACGAAGTTGACACCGAGGCCGCCGGGCAGGAAGGCGAAGACCACGTCCGGCTTGGCCGAGGCGATCTTGGCGAGCTCGGCCGAGAAGTCGAGCGCGTTCAGCGGGACATAGACCTCGTCGAGGACCTCGCCCTTGAAGTAGCGCTTGAAGCCGGCGAGCGAGTCTTTGCCGGCCTGGTAGTTAGGCGCGATGATGTATGCCTTCTTGTAGTTCTGGTCCTGCGCGTACTTGCCCAGCACCTCGTGGACCTGGTCGTTCTGGTACGAGGTCACGAAGAAGTTCTGGTGGCAGGCCTTGCCGGCCATGGTCGAGGGGCCGGCATTCGGGCTGATCAGGATCGCGCCTGAATCCAGCACCGGCTTGGCGATGGCGCCGAGGATGTTCGAGAACACCGGGCCGACGACGAAGTCGACCTTGCCGCCCTCGACGAAGCTGCGGACCTTGCCGACCGCGACGTCGGGCTTGAGCTCGTCGTCGATCACGGTGATCTGCACCGGCACGCCGCCGAGCTTGCCGCC
>PNLY01000093.1 GCA_013823325.1 Methylobacterium sp. | reverse complement strand
CCCCTACCCCTCTCCTTCCAGGAGAGGGGATCCCGCACCCCAAACCCTCAGCCAGCTACCCTTCCGGAACCTTTCCCCACCGCTCCACGTTCTCTTGCCCGAGATCGCTCTCTGCGAATGCGTCGCAGCTGGCGTCTCGGGGGGCCGGCTTTCGGCCGCGATAAAAGGATTTGAGCCATGAGCATTCTGATTTCGCTGTTGATCACGATCCTGGTGATCGCCCTCGTGCTTTATCTGGTGCGGATGCTGCCGGTGGATGGCAACATCAAGAACATCATCCAGATCATCGTCATTCTCATCGGTATCCTTTCGCTGCTGCGCTATCTCGCGGTCTTCTAGCCAAAGGGGCCGCCGTCATGCTCGCCCCGTGGCGAGCGTCCATGCGAACATCGCCCGTGACCGGCGAGCACGTGGATGGTCGGGGCAAGGCCCGGCCGTGGCGGTGGTGACGTCTTCAAGCGGCAATTGACGAAAATCCCGCGCTGATCCAGACTCTCATTGGTCCAGAGGGCCCCGGACGCGACCCGTCCCGGGGCCCTTTCCCGTTCGAGATCGAGCGACCGCCGCGATGACTTCGCAGAACCGCACCAGCCATATCCGCCTGACCTCGCATCCCGAGCCCGGCAACGCCTCCTCCCGCTTCCCGATCCATTGGGGCGCTGCGACGCCGGAGGCGCGAGGACCGGTCATCGCCTCGACGACCAATCCGACCGACCGCAACGTCATCGGCGCTCATGGCGGCTCCTATTCGGTCTATCGGGCGCTCGCCATCTCCGCCCGGGCGATGAACCCGGCGCAGCGCCCGGACCTGACCAACACCTATCCGACCTCCGACATCCTGCCGCAGCCGCAATGGTTCGAGCCTGGCAGAATCGTCTCGCTCGATCCGTTCGGCCACCGCGTCGCCCAGGATTTCGGCAAATGGATCGGCGAGGGCATCGACATCCGCCCGACCATCGCGGTCACCAAGGCGCGGCTCAATTTGCCCGAGATCCTCGCCGCCATGGCCGGCCACCGCCTCCAGGCCGATGGCGGCATCCTGCACGGCTCCGGCGATATCAGCGTCACCAAGATCGCAGTCGATCCGGTCTGGCATCTGCCTGGCATCGCCGACCGCTTCGGCACCACCGAGAACGAGCTGCGCCGCACCTTGTTCGAGCAGACCGGCGGCATGTATCCGGAACTGGTGACGCGGCCGGACCTCAAGGTCTTCCTGCCGCCGATCGGCTCGATCACGGCCTATGTCATCGGCGAGGTCTCGGCGATTTGCGACCCCAAGAAGACGCTCGCCTGCCGCGTCCATGACGAGTGCAACGGCTCCGACGTGTTCGGCTCCGACATCTGCACCTGCCGGCCCTATCTGGTGCATGGCATCGAGGAAGCTGTGAAGGAGGCGCAGAATGGCGGCGTCGGCCTGATCGTCTACAACCGCAAAGAGGGCAGGGCGCTCGGCGAGGTCACCAAATTCCTCGTCTACAACGCCCGCAAGCGCCAGGAGGGCGGCGATTCCGCCGCGACCTATTTCGAACGCACCGAATGCGTCGCGGGCGTGCAGGATGCCCGCTTCCAGCAATTGATGCCGGATGTGCTGCACTGGCTCGGCGTCAAGCGGATCGACCGGCTGATGTCGATGTCGAACATGAAATACGACGCTATGGTCGAGAGCGGGATCGAGATCGGCGAGCGCGTCGCCATCCCGCCCGAGCTGGTTCCGCCGGATGCGTCGGTCGAGATCGAGGCGAAGAAGGCCGCCGGCTATTACTCGCCCGACGGTGCGCCCGGTGACAACGCGCTCAAGGCCACTGTCGGCCGCGACCTCGAGAAGTTCTGATCCGCCTATGCCTGACAACAATCCCGAAGCCGTCCGCTTGCTGCTCAAGCCGGCAGCCGTCCGCGAGCGTGCGCATGAGATGCTGCGGCTGGGCCTGGAAGGTCGGCTGGCGCATTTCAGCGTTCATCCCGAGCGCCTGCCGGCCTGCGCCGCTTATGTGCTGGAGACGATCCGCCAAAACTATCCCGCGCTCGACATCCCCTTCCACGCCCGCTGGCGCCATTTCGTCATCGCCGGCATGGATCGCTGGACGGTGCTGGATTCCCGCGCCCAGTTCGCCGACGCAAAGGCGCGGGGCCGCGCAGCCTACGATCTTGCCGTCGTCAGTGTCCTGCTCGATGCCGGCGCCGGCGCCGACTGGCGCTATCGTGACGCGGTCACCGGCCAGAGCATCGGCCGTTCGGAAGGGCTGGCGCTGGCATCGCTCGACATGTTCGCTGCCGGAGCCTTCTCCAGCGATCCGGCGCAGCCATTGCGGGTCGATAGCCAGGCGTTGAAACATCTCGACGCCGCGGCGCTGGCGGCCGGCTTCCAGTTTTCCGACTCCAATCCGCTGGTCGGCCTCGAAGGCCGCGCCGCGCTGCTCAACCGCCTCGGCGAGGAGTTGGAGAAGCACGGCCTGACTCGGCCGGGCGACCTGTTCGACCGGCTGGTCGAGGCGGCCGAGGGCCGCTCGATTCGTGCTGCCTATATCCTCTCGCAGGTGCTGGAGGTGCTGGGCGGCATCTGGCCCTCGCGCCTGGCCTATGCCGGCATCGCGCTCGGCGACAGCTGGAAGCATCCGCTGATCGCGCCGGCCGAGGTGACAAAGGGCATCGTGCCCTTCCACAAGCTCTCGCAATGGCTGAGCTATTCGCTGATCGAGCCGCTGCAGTGGGCCGGCATCCAGGTCGTCGGCATCGACGATCTCACCGGCCTGCCGGAGTATCGCAATGGCGGGCTGCTGCTCGATCTCGGCGTGCTCGAACTGAAGGACTCCGCCGATGCGGTGCGCGGCCATGAGGTCGGCTCGCAGCTTGTGGTGGAGTGGCGGGCGCTGACGGTTGCGCTGCTCGACAAGATCGGCGAACTGGTCCGGGCTCAGCTCGGCCTAAGCGCCGAGCAACTGCCGCTGGCCAAGGTGCTGGAGGGCGGCACCTGGGCCGCCGGCCGCCGCATCGCCCGCGAGAAGCGCGAAGGCGGCGGTCCGCCCTTGACCATCGTCAGCGACGGCACGGTATTCTAGGCAATAACGACAAGACCAAGGGGATCAGGATTGCATGGCCACGAGCGCTAACGGCGTCACCGTCGTCGACCACCCGCTGGTGCAGCACAAGCTGACGCTGATGCGCGAGAAAGACCGTTCGACCAAGAGTTTCCGCCAGCTGCTGAACGAGATCGGCATGCTGCTCTGCTATGAGGTCACGCGCGACCTGCCGACCGAGATGATCGAGATCGAGACGCCGCTGCAGAGGTCGATGCAGCCGGTGATCTCCGGCAAGAAGCTGGTCTTCGCGCCGATCCTGCGCGCCGGCGTCGGCTTCCTCGACGGCATGCTCGAGCTCGTTCCCGCCGCCCGGGTCGCCCATATCGGCCTTTATCGCGACCCCCAGACGCTTCAGGCGGTGGAGTACTATTTCAAGGCGCCCTCCGACATCGCCGACCGCATGATCGTGGTGATGGATCCGATGCTGGCGACGGCGAACTCGGCGGTCGCGGCGGTCGACCGCCTGAAGGAGCGCGGTGCCAAGGACCTGCGCTTCGTCTGCCTGCTGGCTGCGCCGGAAGGCATCGCGCGCATGCGCGATTCCCATCCGGATGTGCGCATCTGGACGGCGGCGATCGACGAGCGCCTCAACGACCACGGCTATATCGTGCCTGGCCTCGGCGACGCCGGCGACCGGATGTTCGGGACGCGTTGACGTCAAAAAAGCCCGCCCCGTTGCCGGGGCGGGCCTTGCGATCCGGATGGTCGCTCAGGTCGTGATGACGCGAGCAGCCAGCGGACCTGCCTCGATCATTCGATGATCTGCACGATGCGGCGGGTCTGCGGCTCGACCAGCACGGCGCGGTTGTTCACCACCGTGTAGCGATAGCCGCTGGCGCGCTCGCCGAACTCGGCCGGCACCTCGCGATAGACCACGCCCTGCTGCGGCAGCACGGTGCCTACGGCGACCGGCTCGGCATAGGTGTAGGACGGCACGCGCTGCTCGACCACATAGCTGCGGAAGCGCGGGGCGTTGTCGCCGATCACTGCGCCGGTAAACCCGCCGACCACGGCGCCGCCGACGCCGCCGACCACCGCGCCGACCGGGCCGCCGACCACGGCGCCGCCGACAGCACCGGCGGTCGCGCCGCCGACGATGCCGCTGGCCGCACCACCCTGCGCGCCATCAGGATTCTGAGCGAAAGCCGCCGCCGGAACGATGGCGAGGGCGGTGACGAGAGCAAGCTTCTTGAACATGTCCGTTCTCCTTCCAGAGTGGAAACCTCGGAGCAAGGAACGGGAAGCTACCGGTCTGGGTTCCGCCGCATCGGTCACAAGCTGTGAACGATCGTGACCGGCAGCTAGGGATTCGGCTTTTTGAACAAGGCGTTGGCGTCGATCACGAGCTCGATGCCGGCAGCGCGAAAATCGTGGACCTGCGTGCGCTCGGGCGGGCGTCCGGGATGCTCGAACAGCTCGTTCACCGTCGCTTCCTCCGACAGGAACAGGAAATCGGCATGGCTTCCAAGCTTGGGATAGGCGTCGATCGCATGCCAGGTGCCGCGATGGAACAGCACGCCTTCGCCGTCGAGCCGGAAGGCGTGCAGCGACTCGGGGGCCGGCGGCGTGTCGGAGGATTCGGCGACGACGATGATCGCGGGCGAACCGCTGAGCGGCTGGCGCGCCTCGGTGACGTGGAGATGCCGTTCGATCAGGGCGACGACGAACGGACGTGCATGGTAGCGCACGATCTGCAGCCGCGGCCGGCTTTCGGCGGCAAAGGGCTGGATCCAGATGTCGTAACCCTCGCGGCCGGTGTCGCGCGCTCCCGAGGGAGACAGGACGCGGCCATAGGGAGCAAAGGCCTCGACGGTGAGCGGGGAGACAGGCAGGGTGATGCGATGCATGCTGCATCGTAGAGCGGGCGGCGCAAAAGAAAACGGCGGGCGCGAGGCCCGCCGTCCATGGGTGCATGCGCCTGGCGCTCACTGCTTCGGCGCAGCCGACAGAACCGGCGAAAGCTTGTCGGCGTCGCGCTTGATCAGGGCGGCGAAGCCGGCCGGGGTGCGCTCTTCCTTGGTCGGCAGCACGGTACCGAGATCGAGCAGGCGCTTCTTGACGGTCTCGTCGTTCAGCGCCTTGTCGAGCGCGTCGACCAGCTTGTCGACGGCCTCCTTCGGCAGGCCCTTCGGCGCGGCGATGCCGTTCCAGGCCTCGATCTGGTACTCGGGCAGCCCGGCTTCCTTGGTCGTCGGGACATCGGGCAGGGCCGGCGAGCGCGCCGCCGAGGCGACGGCATAGGCCTTGATCGTGCCGGCCTTGATCTGCTCGGCGACGCTGACGATCTGGTCGCACATGAAATCGACCTGGCCGGAGACGAGGTCGTTCAGGGCCGGGCCGGTGCCGCGATAGGCGACCGAGTTCAGCTTCGGCACGCCGAGCTGGCCCTTGAGCAGGGTGCAGGTCGTCCACGACACCGAGCCGACGCCGGCATGGGCCTCGTTCACCTTGTCGGCGTTCGCCTTCACATAGGTAACGAACTCCTTGAGGTCCTTCGGCGCGAAGGCCTTCTTGGCGACGATCAGGATCGGCGTGCCGCCGGCGAGGCCGATCGTCGTCATGCCGTTGATCGGGTCGTATTTCAGGCCGGGATAGGTGGCCGGCGCCGCCGAGAAGGTTCCCAGGTGCCCCATCGCAATGGTGTAGCCATCCGGCGCTGCGGTTACCGCGCGGGTGATGCCGGTGGTGCCACCGGCGCCGGCGACGTTCTCGACGACGATCTGCTGGCCGAGCGTCTTCGACATGTTCTCGCTGACGATGCGGGCGATGATGTCGGTCGGGCCGCCGGCGGCGAAGGGCACGATCATGGTGATCGGCCGCTCCGGATATTTGGACTGGGCCTGTGCCGGCAGCGCCAAGGCGAGCGCTGCGGCAAGACTGAGGGCTAGCTTCTTCATGGATAATCCTCCCTGACGCGATAATCTGAAGATGGTGGAACGGGGCTGGGCGGCAACCCCGTCATTCGGTGAAGACCTCCTCGCGCTTCTTCGACATCGATGGCAGCAGCGCGATGACGAGAATGGCGACGGCGACCAGCAGCAGTCCGGCCGAGATCGGCCGCTCGATGAAGGTCATGAACGAGCCGCGCGAGATGATCAGCGCCTGGCGCAGCTTCTCCTCCATCAGCTTGCCGAGCACGAAGCCGAGCAGCATCGGAGCCGGCTCAAAGCCGAGCTTGATCAGGAGATAGCCGAACAGACCGAACAGCGCGGTGAAGGCGACGTCGACAGGCTGATTGTTCACCGAGTAGATGCCGATCGAGCAGAAGATCAGGATCGCCGGGAACATCAGGCGGTAAGGCACCTGCAGCAGCTTCACCCAGACGCCGACCAGCGGCAGGTTGATGATCAGCAGCATCAGGTTGCCTATCCACATCGACGCGATCATGCCCCAGAACAGGTCGGGGTTCTTGGTCATGACCTGCGGGCCGGGGATGATGCCGTGGATCGTCATCGCGCCGACCATCAGCGCCATCACTGCATTCGGCGGGATGCCGAGGGTGAGCAGCGGGATGAAGGCGGTCTGCGCGCCGGCGTTGTTGGCCGATTCCGGACCCGCCACGCCCTCGATCGCGCCCCTGCCGAAGCGCGAGGGGTCCTTGGCGAGCTTCTTCTCGATCGTATAGCTGGCGAAGGGGCCGAGCACGGCGCCGTTGCCGGGCAGGATGCCGAGCGTGCCCCCGATGAAGGTGCCGCGCAGGCACGGCGCTATGGACTGCTTGATGTCCTCCCAACTCGGCAGCAGGCGGCCGATCTTGGTACGAACGACATCGCGCGTCTCCGGGTTCTCCAGATTGCGCAGCACCTCGGCGAAGCCGAACACGCCCATCGCCAGCACGGCGAAGTCGATGCCGTCGGAGAGCGGCGGGAAGCCGAAGGTCATGCGCTCCTGGCCGGTCTCGAGGTCGGTGCCGACGGTCGAGAGCAGGAGGCCGAGCATGATCATGCAGAAGGCCTTGAGGATCGAGCCACGCGCCAGCACGACGGCAAAGCACAGGCCCATCACCATCAGCGAGAAGTACTCGGCCGGACCGAACAGCAGCGCCAGCTTGGTCAGCGGCGCGCCGAGCGCGGCGATGATCAGGGTCGCGAAGCAGCCGGCGACGAAGGAGCCGATCGCAGCGGTGCCGAGCGCCACGCCGGCGCGGCCCTGCTTGGCCATCTGGTGGCCGTCGAGCGTGGTGACGACGGCGGTCGCCTCGCCGGGGATGTTGACCAGGATCGCGGTGGTCGAGCCGCCATATTGGGCACCGTAATAGATGCCCGCCAGCATGATCAGCGCGCCGACGGGATCGAGCCCGAAGGTGATCGGCAGCAGCATGGCGATGGTGGCGATCGGGCCGACGCCGGGCAGCACGCCGATCAGCGTGCCGACCAGGCAGCCGGTGAAGCAGAGCGCGATGTTCTTCAGCGTCAACGCGACGCCGAAGCCGAGCGAGAGATTCGCGAACATCTCGGTCATGGCTCAGATCCCCAGCAGCCAGGGCGCCAGCGGGATCGGCAGACCCAGCGCGTATTTGAACAGGAGGGCGCAGCCGGTCGTCATCGCAATGGCGAAGATCACCAGCTCCTTGAGCCTGACATCCTCGGCCGCGAGGCCGGAGATGAGCACCACGAGCGGGCCGGAAACAAGCATGCCGAGCTGCGGCACCTTCAGCGGGCCGATCTCAAAGCCACGAATGGTCAGCCCGAAGACGACCGCAGCGCCGAGGACGAAGAGGACCCCGCGCCAGGACCAGCCGGCGAGCTTCTCGCCATGATAGCGCAGCGAGTTGAAGGCGAGCAGCGCACCGAGCCCGGCACAGATCCAGGCGAACGCCTTGGGCAGCATGCCTGGGCCGATCTGGCGCAGCGTCCCGGTCGCGAGGTCGCGGGACAGGAACAGCGCCAGCCCGGCCAGTGCGATCATGAACAGGCCGGCGGCCAGATCCTGCGTCGAACGGATGCGCCAACCTCGCGCCGCCTCGATCTTGTTCAGACTCATCAATGTCCTCCGGCTCGGATGGTTGCTGTGCGCGTGGCAGGCTTTCTGCCGCGCCCGGTTACGCTGAACGGCAGGACGTTGCCGTCGTCGATCAGGGTGACGCTCTCGCGCAGGATGGCGAGGAAGTCGTCGCGCGCCGCGAGCTTCTGGTGCGGGCGCCAGGCGACGCCGACGAGGGCGCCCGGCGGCGGCGGATCGAGCAGCGCGCCGCGCAGGCGCCGCATGGTGACGCCCGGAAAGCTCAGCCGCGAGACCCAGTCCGGCGCGAGCGCCATCCCGAGCCCGGCCGCGACCGCCGACATCATCGCCGGCTTCTCGGTCGCCTCGATGGTGACGTTGGGCACCGCGCCGACGCTCTCGAAATAGGCCATGACCAGGTCATAGGCGAAGGGGCGGATGCGCTTCGAGGGAACAACGAAAGGCTCGCCGACCAGATCCTGCATGGTCAGGTGTTCGCGCGCGGCGAGCGGGTGGCTCTCGCTCAGCACCACGATCGGCCGCTCGACGCGCAGGATCTCGAAGGCGCAGTCGGTTGGCTTGCGCGGCGGGCGCAGCAGAGCGAGGTCGAGCTTGCCGGCCTCCAGCATCTGCACCAGCGGCGCCGTCATCGCCTCGACGAACTTGATCTCGATGCCGGGATGGCGCGAGCGGAAGGTGACGAGCGCCTCCGGTACGAAGCTCGACGAGGCCGCGTCGATCGCGCCGACGCGCAGCACCTTGCTGGATGCGAGAGAGGCTTCGCGCACCGAACGGGAAGCCCGCTCCATCCGCACCAGGATGGCCTTGGCTTCTTCCAGCATGATCAATCCGGCGCGCGTCAATGCGACCTGCCGCGTGGTGCGGGTCAACAGGCTGACGCCGAGCTCGTCCTCGAGCGCGCTGATCTGGCGTGAAAGGGCTGGTGGTGCAAGGCCGAGCCGTTCGGCCGCCCGGCCGAAGTGCAGCTCTTCCGCCACCGCGATGAAACATCGCAGTTGCCGCAAATCCATGGTTGTCGCGCTCCCCTCTGGCGTATCGCTTTTTGTGATATCTGCCAGTTGTTTCGGTTATGCCCTTTAGCGCTTGCCGCCAGTTTTGCGACCCTAGAGCAATTCATAATTTATTGGCAACAAAGCTCATTACCGAAAGAGCGGCGTCCACAAAGGTGAACGCCGTTCCCATAGCCCGATGACGCGTTGATGGATCGATCGTTCGGAGTTTGTGAGCGCCCGGCCGCGGCTTCGTCAGGCTGTCGGCGCGTCGGCTCGCTTCGTACTCCACAATCCGGCGACCCGGCCGTCGATCAGGGCGAGCCCGACGAAGATCGCGGCCATGCCGGCGAAATGGCGCGGCAGGAGCTCTTCGCCCAGCAGGCCGGAACCGAGCAGGATGGCGCTGACCGGGATCAGGAAGGTCACCAGCATGACGTTGCTGGGCCCCGCCGTACGCATGATCCGGAAGAAGATGATGTAAGCCAGCGCGGTCGAGATCAGCGCCAGGCCGATGGCGGCGAGGACCGCCTGCTGCGAAGGCGCCGGCAGCGTCCACGGCGGGTGCAGGACGAAGACGATCGGAATGATCATCACCGTTGACGCGCTGAGCTGGCCGGTGGCGGCGACGAGCGGCGGCAGGCCGCGGAAGCGCCGGCCGAACAGGCCGGAGAAGGCATAGGAGACCGCCGCCAGGACGCAGGCGAGCTGTGCCGCGAGATTGGAGCCGAGACCGCTCAGCGCATCGGGACCCATCAGGATGCCGACGCCGATGAGGCCGGCCAGCACGCCGCCGAGCTTCAGCCCGGTCGCCTTCTCATTGCCGAAGCAATGCATGACCAGAACGGCGAAGATCGGCGTCGTCGCGTTCAGGATCGAGGCGAGGCCGCTGGCGATCTGCTGCTGGCCCCAGAGGAACAGGCTGAACGGGATCAGATTGTTGAGGATGCCCATGCCGAAGAAGGCGAGCCAGATGCTGCGCCCGACAGCCATGGACTGCCCGGTGATCCGCACCACCAGCAGCAGCGCCAGCGCCGCTAGCCCGACGCGCACCTGCACCACGGCGAAGGGCGGCCACTCCGCCACGGTGAGCTTGTTGAAGAAGAACGAGCCGCCCCACAGGATCGAGAGGACGACGAGCAGGAGCCACTCGGTCGGGCCCATGCGCAGCGAGGGGGTGGGGATCGGCTGTGTCATGGCGCAATCTGTCCTCGCAAGGCGGGTCATCCTGCGTCAGTAGGCAGCCGGACCAGGCCCTACCACCCGATTTCCACCAAATGCCTTATGCCGGCTCCGCCTCGCGCGCCGCCCACATCGCCTTGAAGGCCGGGCGCTGATGCAGCTTGTCCAGCCAGGTCTTGACGTTCGGCGCGGCGTCGAAAAGCTGCGTCGCCGGCTTGGCGTAGCGGATGATCTCGGCGGTGTTGATGTCGGCCACAGTGAAGCGCCCGCCCATGACATAGCCGCCGCCTTCCGCCAGCGTCTTGTCGAGCACGGCGAACGGCGCGGCCAGGGCTGCGAGCGCAGCGCTGACCAAAGCGGGATCGCGCTTCTCCGGCGGATAGGCGGCGAGGTGGTAGGTCAGGTTGAGCGCGTGGCTCTCGCATTCGGTCGCCGCCCAGAGCGCCCACATCGCAGCGAGCCCTTCCTCCTGCACATCCTGCGGCGCGACCGGCCCGCCGTGCTTGCGGGCGAGGTAGAGATTGATCGCCAGCGATTCGTGCATGACGAAGCCATCATCGTCGATCGACGGGACATGACCGTTCGGGTTGATCGCCATGAACTCGGCGCTGCGCGTATGGATCGGCGCGTCCGGGGCGTTCGGGTCGGGCAGGCGATAGACCTGAATCACCGGCACATGCTTGAAGGTGATGCCGAGCTCGTTCGCGAGCCAGACATTGCGCGTCGCGCGCGAGCGATAGCAGCCATAGATGGTCAGTGACATGGGCGTTTCCGGCGAGCGGGAAGGGGCTCCGAATCCGGCGGATGCGGAGAAGAAAATTCTACGAAGCTCACCCGAGCTGGCGCAAGGTCTCGCGGGCGATGATCAGCCGCTGGATCTCGGAGGTGCCTTCGTAGATCCGGGTGATGCGGGCGTCGCGCGCATAGCGCTCGACGGGGAAGTCGCGGCAATAGCCGGCGCCGCCATGGATCTGGATCGCCGTATCGGTGCAGCGATGTGCCGCCTCCGAGGCGAAGAGCTTGGCCATTGACGCTTCCTTGGCGAAAGGCTCGCCGCGATCCTTCTTCGCGGCGGCATCGAGGATGAGCAGGCGCGCCGCATGCAGGTCTAGCTCGCGATCGGCGATCATCCATTGCAGGCCCTGGAAGTCGGAGATCGCCTGGCCGAACTGCTTGCGCTCGCGGGCATAGGATTTGGCGGCGTCCATCGCGGCGCGGGCGATGCCGAGCGAGACAGAGGCGACGCCGATGCGCCCGCCGGCGAGCTCGCCGACCGCGACGCGAAAACCGTCATTCTCCTTGCCCATCAGGTTGGCGGCCGGGATGCGCGCGCCATCGAAGTGGATGGTGTTGGTCGCCGAACCGGTCTGGCCCATCTTCTTTTCGGCCTTGCCGACGCTGACGCCCGGCGTATCGGCCGGCACCAGGAAGACCGAGATGCCCTTGCCCTTGGGCGCATCGGGATTGGTCACACCCCAGACCACGAAGAGCCCGGCATATTCGCCGGAGGTGATGTAGATCTTCTGGCCATCGAGGACGTAGTCGTCGCCGTCGCGCCGGGCGCGCAGCTTCATGCCGGCGGGGTCGGAGCCTGCCCCGGCTTCGGTCAGGCAGAAGGCCCCGGCCGGATAGGTGCCGTCAGCCAGCTTCGGCAGATAGGTTGATTTTTGCTGCTCATTACCGACCGCCTGGATGACTTCTCCGACCATGTTGGTCACCGAGGTCGTCACCGCTGTCGAGGCGCAGGCGGCGGCGAGCTCTTCCAGCGCCAGGGCGAAGGAAACGGTGCCGGCCTCGGTTCCGCCGAACAGGCTCTTGACGTTGAGCGCCATGAAGCCGTTCTCGGCGAGCAGCTTCAGGTTGCCGAGGAATTCGCTGCGGCCCTCGCCGCGGTCGAGCCGCTCGGCCAGCGGCGCCAGCCGATCGGTCGCGAGCTTGCGCGCGCTCTCGCGGATGAGCTCTTCCTCCTCGGTCAGGGCAAAATGCATGGCGGCTCGCTCGCGCGTCGGGAATGGGAAGCCGGACCTTAGAGCGCGCGGCGATGGCCGCCAATGCGCGACAGCGCCCGCCAGGGCGTGCGCAGGCGGGCGCAATGGCTTCCGTTCACGCTGCCAGGCGAGCGACCACGCGATTGCGGCCGGCCGCCTTTGCCTCATAGAGCGCCCGATCAGCGGCTTCGACGAGATCGAGCCAGCTCCCGGCCGCCGGGGCCATCAGGGCGACGCCGAAGCTCGCGGTCACGTCGAGCGGCGCGCCGTTGTCGAGCGTGAAGGGCCTGGCGAGGAGGGCGCTCCTCAGGCGTTCCGCGATATGGTCGGGCTTCGCCGTCGGGTCGGGCAGAATGACGGCGAATTCCTCGCCGCCGAAGCGGGCGATGATGTCGGTCGGCCGCAGGACCGCCTGCAGCCGGCGAGCCGTCTCCTTCAGCACCTCGTCGCCGGCGACATGGCCGTAGCGGTCGTTGATGCCTTTGAAATGGTCGATGTCGAGCAGGATCAGCGGCAGGGGCTGCAGCGCCGGGCGCGTGGCCAGCAAGGACGCCGCGCGCTGGTCGAGAGCGCCACGGTTGAGGATTCCTGTCAGCCCGTCCGTTTCCGCCAGTTGCCGGAGCTGAGCGGTCAGTTTGAGCTTTTCCTGATCGAGCGCGTCACGTTCGATCAGCTTGCTGCGCAGCGTGTCCAGCGCCTTGAACAGGCTGCGGACTTCACCGCGCACCCGTGGAACGACATATGGCTGTCCGGTCCTGCCCGCTGCCAGGGCCATGACGGCGTCGCGGGCCGAAAGCAACGGAGCGAACAGCAATGTCTGGCTGGCGGCCACGAGGACGAGTTCGAGCAGCAGGGCGATCAGGGTGACGGCGCTGATGACGACCAGGAGCTGGCGCGCATTCTCGCCGTCGGCCTTCGTCCGCGCCATGGCGGAATCGAGATGCATGTCGCGCAGCCGTTCCAGCGAGGCGAAGGTCGGCACGATCTGGTTGGTGAAGCTGATCGTGTCGAATGCGTAATTGCCGTCGCGGCCGGTGGCGAGGACGTCGCGATAGATTGCCATGCCCCGGCCGAAGAAATCCTCGTTCACGGCGCGCCGCATCGCCGCGATCTGCCGATCCGAGTTCTCGCCGCTCTGCTGCTCGACCAGCTGCCAGAAGCCGAGCACGCGGCCGTAGGCGATGTCATGCGCGGTGCGCTGCTCTGCGGTGATCGGCAGGCGCGCGGCGATCGAGGGGACGATGTTGGAGCCCATGCGGCCGACCTGCTCGCGAATGTCGCTGAGCATCCGGGCGATCAGGGCGGTGCCGACGAGGTGATCCGACGCGGCCGTGTTGAAGCCGCCGATCGCGGCATCGACCAGCGCCTGGGCCGTATCGACGACGGCGAACATCGCCTGGACGACCTCGCGGAAGTCCTGCGGCCTGCGGGCGTGCAGGGGCTGGCGATCAAGTATGTCTGCCAGTTGGCGGGCATGTGCCAGCGATCGCCTCGTCTCGGCCAGCTGCTGCGAAAAGCCGGGGATCGGGGAGAGGCGGTCCAGCGCCGCGTCGGTGTTGGCGCGGAAGCTGACGAGGCGCTTGCGCGAGGGGCTGTCGCTGCCCGGCTCCTCGCCGAGCACGCTGTTGAGCGGGCCGCGCTCGGCCGAGAGATGGTTCACGGCGCGCATCACCAGCTGGAAATGCGCGAGCCGCGTTTCGCTGAGGCGGGTGGCCCGGAGCTCTCGGTAATAGGTCGTGATCAGGATCGCGCCGAGAACCACGGAGCAGCCGAGGATGACCGCAAGGGCCGCCCAGAACCGGTAGCTCAGACTATGGCGCTTCGACATCATGTGACCGGCACGAGGTTCGACGCCCGCCTCGCGAGTATCGCGACGCCGTCGAGCCGGAGGACGCATCGTGTCCGCCCGGCTCCCGCTACGGCATCCTCGAAAGCTGTGTGGGGCCTTCCTTAAGATTCCGCTTCCGTTGGCCCGCCAAATGATCCGGGCCGCTGGCCGCTCAGCTCGCCAGCACCCGCTGCGGCGGGAAGGTGACCTCGACCAGAGTGCCTTCCTTCTTGACGCTGGTGATGGAGAGGGCCGCCCGGTTCGCTTCGACCAGCGCCTTGGTCAAAGGCAGGCCGAGGCCGGTGCCGCCCGATTTGCGCGTCGTCGGCACCTGCCGGAAGGGCTCCAGCGCCAGCTTGATCTCGTCGTCGTCCATGCCGATGCCGGTGTCGCGGACCCGCAGGATCGCCTCGCCCTGATCGCCGAGCGCGGTCGAGACGATCACCTGCCCGCCGGCATCGGTGAACTTCACCGCATTGGAGAGCAGGTTGATCACGATCTGGCGCAGCGAGCGCTCATCGGCGACGACCGGCGGCAGCTTCGGCGCAAGCCCCGAGCGCAGCACGACGCGGCCGCGCTGCGCTTCCGGCTGCAACAGGTTCACGGCTGAGAGCGCGATGTCGTTGAGGTTGACGCTGCCGAAGTCGAGGTCGAGCTTGCCGGCCTCGATCTTGGCGAGGTCGAGCAGGTCGTTGACCAGGCTGATGACGTAGCCGCCGGACTGATGGATGTCGCGCAGATATTCCTTGTAGCGCTCGTTCTCGATCGGGCCGAAGCGCTCTTCGGCCATCACCTCGGCGAAACCGATGATAGCGTTGAGCGGCGTCCTGATCTCGTGGCTGATCTTGGCGAGCACGTCGGATTTCTGCGCGCTCGCCTTCTCCGCCGCCTTGCGCGCCTCGACCAGCTCGCCCTCGGTCTTCTTCCAGGCGGTGATGTCGCGCAGGACCGCGCAGAACTTGCTGTCCGGCCCCTCGGCGATGCGGCCCATGGTCATGAACAGCGGGATGCGCCCGCCCTGGCGCACGCGGCCGACGACCTCGCGCCCGTCGTTCATCAGCGAGGCGACGCCGCCGCCGATCAGCCCATCCAAATAGTCGAGCGCCGGCGAATGGCTTTCCGGCGCGAAGAGCAGGGTGAAGAGCTCGCCGGCGACCTCGCGCTGGTCATAGCCGAACAGTGCCTCGGCGCTCTTGTTGAGCGCGAGGATGCGACCGCGTCCGTCGACTGTGACAACGCCATCGGTGGCGGTGTCGAGCATCGCCGACAGCTCGGAGACGCGAGCGTCGTTCGCATGCCCCTCCAGCCGGAGCTGCTCGACGCGGGACGCGGCCTCTTCTTCCTCCGCCGCGAACTCGGCCGCGAGCTCCTGCTCCTCGGCCTCCTCGGGCGTCAGCATTTTGAGGTCGCCGCCCGGCACGCTGTTGCGGAAGGCCATCAGCGTCGCCGCCTCGCCCTGCCAGTTCACACTTGAAAGCCGGCCGTCGACGCTGATCAGGCCGCCCTTGCGGTCGACCAGGATCATCGCGCCGTCGCTGCTGTGGCTCACGCCCCTGATCAGCTGGCTGACGCCGCCCGCCGCGGTGAGATCGTCGAGATCGGCATAGTCCAGCAGGTCCAGCAATGTGCGGTTGGCGTAGAGCGCGGTCTCGTCGCGATTGACCAGCACCGCGATCGGCAGACGGTCCAGGATCTCGGCGTGGGCGTTGGCGACGCGCGGGCGCCGTTCCGAGGCTGCCGGCGGCGGAGCTTCGGCTGCAGGAGCCGCGACGGCGGACTCGACCTTCGCCTCACCCGCGTCCTTCTCCCGCACGCGTAGCGGCGTTGCGGCCGGCAGGCGCGGCTCGCCGGGCTCGTCCTCCTCGCCGGCGATGCGCGCGCCCAGCGCCTTGGCGATCTCGCGGAAGGCGTTGCGCTCGGCCGAGGACAGCAAGGTCTTCGACGGTTCGAGCACTGGGCGGACGGCGGCCAGGTGGCCGTTGCGCAGCGGCACGACATTGGCCGGCGGCGCGGCAGAAGCCGGCTGCGGCGGTTCGGAAGCTGCGTCGCTGTCTTCGGCTGGCGCAACCGGAGCCTCGTCGTCCGATGCTATCGGCTGGGCTTCAACGACCAGGGCCTCGTCCGGCGTAGCCGCTTCGGTGGGCATATCCACTTCGGCGTTGTCTTCTTCTTTAGGGCGCGCCTGGGTCGCTTCGATCAACTCGGCATCGGCGATGTTGTCGCGGACCGACTCGGAGAGCTCTTCTGTCGCAGCTGTCTCCGCAAAGGGGATTTCCGGGTCGGCGACCTCCGGAGCGAGCGTTCTGACGGCCTCTTCCGGCGCTTCCCGCTCGGGAAAGGCCTCGTTGGCTTGCGAGCGCGTCAGGCCGAAGCCCCGGAAGCCGGCGGGATTGCGCTCGCCATCGAACAGCGGAAAGCCGGAAAGCTCGACGCGCGCACCTTCGCCGGGGGAGACCCTCCAGAGCACGGCACGGCCGCTCCAGGTCGAGGAGGTCGCGAGGCGCGTCGCCAGGTCGCCGTCGAGGTCGACGATGTCGCTCGCGAGCAGCGCAGACCAGTTGCGCCCATGTGTCGTGCGCGCCACTTCCTGGCCGACGAGCTCGGCGAAGTCCTGCGACAGGCTGACCAGCGTCCCGTCGAGGTCGCTTTCCCAGAGGAAGCGCAGATTGGGGCGGCGCTGTCGCGCAGCTGATTCGGCTTCGACCTCCGTGGCGGGAGACGTCGCCGCGGGCCCGGCAAGGGAGGGCGTGCCGACCGCGGCCGGCTTGGCAAGCGATTCGTCCTGCGGGATGACGATGCCGAGGCGTCGCAGCTCGGAAGCGGTGACACCGATGGCAAGCACTGGGCCGGAGCCGGTCTCCACGCGTTTGCAGCCGCAGGTCACGAGTCCTGCCAGGGAGGCGCCGAGCCGCAATCTTTCCAGTCTCAGCGCCGTTGGCGAGGCGAGCCCGCCGGCGAGCAGGCGCAAGCGTTCGCGCGTCGCCGCCGGCAGCCGCGCAGCTCCGCCGAAGGAGCCGAGCAGCGCCCGGCCGCCGGCATTGGCGAAGGCCGGGGCATCGGCGCCGGCTGGCCAGAGCAGCAGGGCCCCTTGACCGGCGAAGCCCGCGAGTGCGGGATCCTGCGCCAGGGCGCCGGCAAGGCCGTTCCAATCCCGTCCGGACTCGCTCATTCCGCTCCGCTCATCTGCTGGCGACTCCAGCCCGCGCGAATATGCCTAACAAATCTTTAATAACCGCGCGAGCAGGGGGAATCCATGTGGGAACCTGCCCTCTCCCCTGACGTTTCCAAACAGCGTTAATATGCCCCCGCTGCCTGCTCGCGGGCGGCATTGTCATTGCACTGCAATAATGATATTGCAGTGCACAATAGCGGCGCGACGTCGGAGACGACGCGAACGCCAGGCTCGGTCGCAGGAGGACCCACCATGGACGGCAAGCTTCCCTACGAAGTTCCCACCGAGATGCGCGAGTTCGCCGAGAAGAGCGTCGACCAGGCCCGCAAGGCTTTCGACGGTTTCATTGGCGCCGCCCAGAAGGCGGTCGACAGCGCCCACGGCTCGGCCGAGTCGGCCCGCGTCAACGTTCAGGACATGACCAAGAAGGCGATGTCCTATGCCGAGAACAACATCGCGGCGGCGTTCGACCTCGCCGACAAGCTCGTGAAGTCGAAGGACATGAACGAGGTGCTCCAGCACCAGTCCGAATTCCTCAAGGCCCAGATGGCCGCGCTGCAGACGCAGCTCAAGGATGTCGGCACCAGCGTGCAGGACGCCGCCAAGAAGGCGGCCGAGACCGCCGCCAAGGCGACCAAGTTGAAGTGAGGCCTTGAGCGCCGCGGGCGCGGAGCAGGCTTTCACGACGAAGCGGCCGGGCGCCAGTGCATGATTCCGCGAGCGGGAGACATCCCGCCGGAGCATGCGCGGGGTCCGGTTTTGTCGATCGCGCAGGCGCGCCCTGCCGAAACCGTGAAGGAGAGATCCGATGGCTAAGCAGACAATCCCTGGCAAGGCGCCGATCAGCCTCGCGCCGGTCAAGGCCCTGAGCGAGCCGAAGCCGGCAGCGCCGGTCAAGGCTCCCGAAGCCAAGCCGGCGGAAGCCACGCCGGTGGCGGCGGTGAAGCCCGCGGCCGCCCCTGTCGCGGCTGCGCCCGTCGTCAAAGTCGAGGCCAAGCCCGCTGCCATTGTTCCCCAGCCCGTTGCTCCCAAGCCCGCCGCTCCCGTCGCGACTGCTCCCCAGCCCGGCGCCCAGCCGGTGGTGAAGCCTGCCGCCGTCGCGGCCGCCGCGCCCGTATCCAAGCCGGTCGCTAAGCCCGTCGCCGAGCCTGCGAAGCGCGTCGCGCCGCAGAAGACCAAGGTCGCTAAGCCGGCCGCCAAGGTCGCCGCTCCTGTCGTAAAGGTCGAAGCCGGCAAGGCTGCAGCCGCCAAGCCTGCGCTGACCAAGCCGCTGGCTGCGCCGGCGCCGACCAAGCTCGTCGCCGAGCCGATCAAGGCGCAGCCCGCCCCCGCCAAGGTCGAGACGGTTGCGGTGAAGCCGGTGGCTCCCGCCGCCGCCAAGCCCGCTCCGGCTCCGGCCAAGGTGGCCGAAGCCGCGCCCGTGGTCGCCAAGACGGCTGCTGCGCCTGCCCTCGTTGCCAAGCCGGCCGCCATCCCCGCTTTTCCGGCCATCGCCTGGCTCCAGCCGACGCTGGCGCTGACGCGCGCCTTCGGCGCGGTCCAGGCCAAGGTGCTCGACCACGCCTGCGCCGAGCTGAAGGCGACGTTGGGCGAGGTCGAGACGCTGGCGCGCACGCAAAGCGCCGCAGACGCCGTCGCGCTCCAGGCCAAGGCCTTCCGTCGCAGCTATGAATCCTTCGCCGCCCATCTTGGCGATCTCGCTGCGGCGGCCCGCCAGGAGCTGCCGCGTCGTTGATTTCGAAAGCCGGCGTGGTTTTCCACGCCGGCCTGCATTTCGGCGTTGCATTCGGAGAGGCGTGGCACTAGGTTCCGCGCCGTCGCCGGATCGCTTCCAGGCGCCGCGACGTCAGGCGCAAGCCGTGCAGCCATAGCTCAGTTGGTTAGAGCGCTAGATTGTGGATCTAGAGGTCCCCCGTTCAAGCCGGGGTGGCTGTACCATCTCTCCTCAGTTCTCCTTGTTCCCGAGATTGCGCGCTTGCCCCGCGCTGGCCTAGCTTGCCGCGCGGCTTTGGAGCCGCCAGCTTCGGGAGCCTTTCAATGCCCAGCAAGATCGATCTTTTCAGCCCTGCTGCGCTCTCGCCGCCGACCGGCTACTCGCATGTCGCGATCGTCGAATCCGGCAAGCAGGCGCATGTTTCCGGCCAGGTCGCCTACGACCCGATGGGCAAGGTGGTCGGGGAGGGCGATATCGCCGCCCAGGCCGAGCAGGTCTACGCCAACCTCGCCGCCGCCTTGGGAGCCGCCGGCACCGACTTCACCAAGGTGTTCAAGCTGGTGACCTATGTCGTCGGCCTCAGTACCGAGAAGGCGGTCGCCGTGCGCAAGGTGCGCCTGAAATACCTTGGCGACGGCCCTTACCCTGCGAGCACCATGGTCGGCGTCACCGCCCTCGTCGATCCGCGTCTCCTGATCGAGATCGAGGCGATCGCCGCGCTGGACTGAGGCGCCGCCCGCAGGACTTGCGGCCAGGCACGCCGCTCGCCATATCTCAATCGCGCGGTTGGGTTCGCCTTTCGCGTGCGGGGTGCTGCGCAAGCGGGCTCCGATAGTTCCAGAGGCGCCTTTCAAAGGGCTTCGTGATGACGCGTCCGCCTAGCCTGTCGCATCCCTTCCTGCTCGGCTTCGACGATATCGAGCGGGCACTCGACCGTGTCGCCAAAGGCGCCGGCGATGGCTATCCGCCCTACAATATCGAGCGCATGCCGCGCACCGAGGACGAGCCCGACAAGCTCAGGATCACGCTCGCGGTGGCCGGGTTCTCGCGCGACCAGCTCGAGATCACGCTGGAGGAAAACCAGCTGACCATTCGCGGCCGGCAGGTCGACGACAAGACGCGGCACTTCCTGCATCGTGGCATCGCCGCGCGGCAGTTCCAGCGCTCCTTCCTGCTCGCCGACGGCATGCAGGTCCTGGGGGCTGATCTCTCGAACGGGCTGCTCGCCATCGATCTGGCCCGTCCGGAACCGGAACGGCTCATCCGGCGTATCGATATCATGAGCCGCGACTAGGCCCCTGAGGGCTACAGTAGATCGGTACGGGAAAGGCATGCGGTTTGCCTTCCGTTCATGATCACGGATGCACAATCAAACCGCCTCGCACTGCTCTGAAGGAGGGCGCGATGACTGAGACCAGAAACAACCCTCTGACCACGGCCGAATTCGCCGCTCTCGGCAACGGCCAGGTCGCTTATCTCAAGCCGATCATGTCGGATGAGTTGGCCCGCATCTTTCCGCAGGCGCCGGAGATCGAGCCAGGCCTGCAGCTTTTCGCGCTGCTGGCAGCCGATGGCGCACCGATCCTGGTGACCGATTCCCGCGAGGCCGCAACGGCCAACGCCTGGGAGCACGATCTCCGGATGGTGAGCCTGCACTGATCCAACCTGTCTATGCCGTCGCGGGCGCGATGCCCTCGACGGCGGCGACGAGGCGGGCAATGTCCTCCGGCGTCGACAGGCGATGGTCGCCGTCCTTGATCAGGGTCAGCACGACCGGATCGTGCGGCAGATGTTCGACCAACTTCAGCGCCTGGCCATAGGGCACGTCGGGATCCTTCATTCCCTGCAGGACGTGGACGGGGCAGCCGGTTTCGAGTGGATGCCCGAACAGGATATGGCGCCGCCCGTCCTCGATCAGCGCCCGGGTGATCGGCATCGGCTCCGGCGAATATTCCGAGGGCCGCTGCCAGACGCCGTCCCTGAGGATCGTCGCACGGATCGCCTCCGGCATCTGCGCCCACATCAGTTCTTCGGTGAAGTCGACGGCTGGCGCGATCAGCACGAGGCCGGCTGGTTGAAGCTGCGGCGCTGTCTTGCGCAATTGCAGTGTCGTCAGCAGCGCGACCCAGCCGCCCATGGACGAACCGATCAGGATGGCGGGCCTCTGGGTATGGGCAGAGAGAACCGCCTGCGCGTCCTCGATCCAGTGCGACATCGTCCAATCGGCGAAGTCGCCACTCGATTCGCCATGGCCGGCATAGTCGAAGCGGACGAAGGCGCGCCCCGAGCGCTGCGCCCAGGCGGCGATCGCTTCGGCCTTGGTGGCGCGCATGTCCGAGCGCAGGCCGCCGAGCCAGACCACCGGCGGGCCCTTGCCGTCCTGCTTCAGCACCGCGATGTCGCGGCGTTCGCTGCCGGCACCGACGCTCAGAAATTGCGGCTCAGGCCTCATCACCCTATTCTCTCCTGTGATGAACCGGGCGAAAGCAGGCATCGCGTGCTGCATTCCCGCCCGATTTATTGATCATCAGACGCCGATAGCATCGGCGAGTCGCCAAGCAGAAGGCCCTTTCGAACGGTGAGCATTTCCCTGCGTTCCGGCGCGCAACTGTCCCTGCCTTCGACCGAGACGCATCCGCTGGCCGGGCGCACCGTGCTGCAGATCATCCCGGAGCTGGAAGCCGGCGGCGCGGAGCGCACCGCGGTCGACATCGCCGCCGGGTTGACCGAGGTCGGTGCGCGTGCGCTGGTCGCGACGGAAGGCGGGCGGCTCGTCGCCGAACTGCAGGCCAAGGGCGGCATCTGGCTGCCGTTCCCGGCCGCGGCCAAGAACCCGGTCTCGATGCTGCTCAATGTCCGCACCTTCGCATTGCTGTGCAAGCGCGAGCGGGTCGACCTCGTCCATGCCCGCTCGCGGGCGCCGGCCTGGGTCGCGCTCGCGGCGACGCGGGCGCTGAAGCTGCCTTTCGTCACCACCTATCACGGCTCCTACAACGCCCGCTCGACGGTGAAGAACCTGTACAATTCGGTGATGGCGCGCAGCGACGTCGTCATCGCCAATTCCGGCTACACCGCCGACCTGATCCGCGCCCGTCACCCCTTCGCGCGTGATCGCATCCGCGTCGTCCACCGCGGCACCGACTTCTCGGCCTTCGCGCCGTCGGCGGTGAGCCCGGAGCGGATCAGCGCCCTGCGCAGTGCCTGGGGCGTCGAGCCGCATCAGCGCATCGTGCTGCTGCCGGGCCGGCTCACCGGCTGGAAGGGCCAGAAGGTGCTGATCGAGGCGGCGCGCCAACTGCGCGATGCCGGCGACGAGGACACTGCCTTCATCCTCGCCGGCGATGCGCAGGGGCGCGACGGCTATGTCCGCGAGCTCGACGACGCCATCGCCAGGGCCAAGCTCGAAGGCCGGGTCCGCCGCGTCGGCCATTGCTCGGACATGCCGGCCGCCTTCCTGGCGGCTGCGGTCGTCGCCGTGCCCTCGACCGAGCCGGAAGCCTTCGGCCGCGTCGCCGTCGAGGCGCAGGCCATGGGCACGCCGGTCGTCGTCTCCAATCTCGGTGCCGTGCCGGAAACGGTGCTGGCGCCGCCGCAGGTTGCGCCGCAGGAGCGCTCCGGCTGGCATGTCCCGCCCGACGATGCGGCGGCGCTCGCAGAGGCTCTGCGCGAGGCGCTGGCACTGCGCCCGTCCGCCCGCGATGCGCTGGCGCGCCGCGCCCGGCTGCATGTCGAGCGCCACTTCTCATTGGCCTCGATGGTCAATGACACACTCGATGTCTATTGCGCCCTGCTCGGGCGCTGAAACCGCCTGATCCATTGACAACGCTTCGCGTTGTGCAATGTGTCTCACCAACGGCGCCACATGCGCCAGTCACAGGAGAATACAGCCATTCGTCGTCCCTTCCGTGCCGCACCAGCCCCCGTCAAGGACGGTCCCCGCGCCAACCGCGACATTCGTGGCGTCCGCGACGTCCAGCTCATTGACGATACCGGCGCCAACCGTGGCGTTGTCTCGTTCTTCGAGGCGCTCAAGATTGCCGAGGATGCCGGTCTCGACCTGGTCGAGATCGCCCCCAATTCTGTGCCTCCGGTCTGCAAGATCCTTGACTATGGCCGCTTCCGCTTCCTCGAGCAGAAGAAGGCGGCCGAGGCGCGCAAGAAGCAGCGCACCATCGAGATCAAGGAAATCAAGCTT
>PNLY01000092.1 GCA_013823325.1 Methylobacterium sp. | reverse complement strand
GTCGGTCGAGACCGTCTCGGGATTGCAGTTGACCATGATGGTCTCGTAGCCGGCGTCGCGCAGGGCGTAGCAGGCGTGGCAGCAGCAATAGTCGAACTCGATGCCCTGGCCGATGCGGTTCGGCCCGCCGCCGAGGATGACGACCTTCTTGGCGTCCGACGGCTTGGCCTCGTCGGCCGGCGCGCCGGCGAAGGGCATGGCGTAGGTCGAGTACATATAGGCGGTCGGCGAGGCGAACTCGGCGGCGCAGGTGTCGATGCGCTTGTAGACCGGGCGCACCTTCAGCGAGCGGCGCAGGGCCTTGACCTCGGCTTCGGTCTTGCCGGAGACGGCGGCGAGGCGCTTGTCGGAGAAGCCCATCGCCTTGAGCTGGCGGAAGGCGATCGGCGTCTGCGGCAGGCCGTGGGCGCGGATCTTCTCCTCGGTCTCGACGATGCCGCGCATCTGCTCGAGGAACCAGGGATCGACCTTGCAGCTCTCATGGATCTGCTCGTCGGTGAAGCCGGCGCGCATCGCCTGGGCGATCTGCAGGATACGGTCCGGCGTCGGGGTCGAGAGGGCGGCCTTGATCGCGTTGCGGTCGTCGCCCTGGCCGATGCCCTCGATCTCGATCTCGTCGAGCCCGTCGAGGCCGGTCTCCAGCGAGCGCAGCGCCTTCTGCAGCGATTCCTGGAAGGTGCGGCCGATCGCCATGGCTTCGCCGACCGACTTCATCGCGGTGGTCAGCGTCGGCTCGGAGCCGGGGAACTTCTCGAAGGCGAAGCGCGGGATCTTGGTGACGACATAGTCGATCGTCGGCTCGAACGAGGCCGGGGTGGCGCCGCCGGTGATGTCGTTCTCGATCTCGTCGAGCGTGTAACCGATGGCGAGGCGCGCAGCGACCTTGGCGATCGGGAAGCCAGTCGCCTTCGAGGCCAGCGCCGAGGAGCGCGAGACGCGGGGGTTCATCTCGATGACGATCATGCGGCCCGTGGCGGGGTCGACGGCAAATTGAACATTGCTGCCGCCGGTCTCGACGCCGATCTCGCGCAGCACCGCCAGCGAGGCGTCGCGCATGATCTGGTATTCCTTGTCGGTCAGCGTCAGCGCCGGGGCGACGGTGATCGAATCACCGGTGTGGACGCCCATCGGGTCGAGATTCTCGATCGAGCAGACGATGATGCAGTTGTCCGCCTTATCGCGGACGACCTCCATCTCGTATTCCTTCCAGCCGAGGACGCTCTCCTCGATCAGGATCTCGCTGGTCGGCGAGGCGTCGATGCCGCGCTCGCAGATCTCGATGAACTCACTCTTGTTGTAGGCGATGCCGCCGCCGGTGCCGCCCATGGTGAACGACGGGCGGATGATCGTCGGCAGGCCGATGTCCTCCAGCGCTTCCAGCGCGGCGCCGAGCGTCTTGACGTGGTGCGAGCGCGGGGTCGAAAGGCCGATCTTGGTCATCGCTTCGCGGAAGCGCTCGCGATCCTCGGCCTTGTCGATGGCGTCGGCGGTGGCGCCGATCATCTCGACGTCGAACTGCTCCAGCACGCCCATCTTCTGCAGCGAGAGGGCGCAGTTGAGCGCGGTCTGGCCGCCCATGGTCGGCAGCAGCGCGAAGCCGCCGGGCAGGACATTGCGCTCCTTCTCGATGATCTTGGCGACGATCTCGGGCGTGATCGGCTCGACATAGGTCGCGTCGGCCAGCTCCGGATCGGTCATGATCGTCGCCGGATTCGAGTTGACCAGGACGATGCGATAGCCCTCGGCCTTCAGCGTCTTGCAGGCCTGGGTGCCGGAATAATCGAACTCGCAGGCCTGGCCGATGATGATGGGCCCCGCGCCGATGATCAGGATCGTCTTGATGTCTGTGCGCTTGGGCATGGTCTCGACCGGTTCCGTGCGGGCGCACACGGCCCGTCCGATCGCAAGGAGCGGAGGCCAGCGCGTGCCCAAAGATGAATGCTAGGCGCTCGCTATAGACGGGCGAGGCGGCGGGGGGAAGCGGAAAGCGCTTCTTCCTGTCATGCGCGCACAGGCGAGCGAGACTCCCCCTTTGCGCAGTTGAGCTCCTCCGAGCGGGGTATAGCATCGGCATCCGCGATGGCGTCGAGCCGGTTCGCGTCAGGCCCGGCCACGCCCTCCCCAACCAGAGGAGCTTGGCCATGCGTGAATCCGACCCGCAAAAGCTCGATGCCTTGGTGGGACGTCTCGTCGGGGATGTCGGAGCCTGCGTCACCGGCTCGCTCATCGTCCTCGGCGATCAGCTCGGCCTCTACAAGGCGATGGCCGATGGTAAGCCGGTCACCGCTGCGGAGCTGGCCGGCAAGACCGGCCTGAAAGAACGCTATGTCCGCGAATGGCTCTCGGCCCAGGCGGCTGCCGAGTATGTCGACTATGACGAAGGCAGCGACAGCTTCAGCCTGTCGCCCGAGCAGGCCATGGCCTTCGCCGAGGAGGGCAGCCCGGCCTTCTTCGCCGGCGCCTTCGAGATCGTCCAGTCGATGTGGGTCGACGAGCCCAAGGTCGAGCAGGCCTTCAAGACCGGCGCCGGCCTCGGCTGGCACGAGCATAGCAATTGCCTGTTCCGGGGCACCGAGCGCTTCTTCCGGCCGGGCTACAACACCAATCTGGTCAGCAGTTGGATTCCGGCGCTGGACGGCGTCAAGGCCAAGCTCGAAGCGGGCGCGGTCGTCGCCGATGTCGGCTGCGGCCATGGCGCTTCGACCATCCTGATGGCGCAGGCCTATCCGAAGTCGCGCTTCTACGCCTTCGACTATCACGGCCCCTCGATCGAGAAGGGCAGGGAGGCGGCGGAGAAGGCCGGCGTCGGCGACCGCATCGTCTTCGAGCGGGCGAGTGCCAAGGATTTCCCGGCGGCGGGCTATGATCTCGTCGCGATGTTCGACTGCCTGCACGACATGGGCGACCCGGTCGGCGCCGGCCGCCATGTCAGGGAGACGCTGGCCGAGGGCGGCACTTGGATGATCGTCGAGCCTTTCGCGCACGATAATCTCAAGCAGAACCTCAATCCGGTCGGCCGGATCTATTACGGGGCCTCGACGATGATCTGCACGCCGGCTTCGATGGCGCAGGAGGTCGGATTGGGGCTGGGGGCGCAGGCCGGAGAGATGCGCTTGCGCAAGGTCGCGCTCGACGCCGGCTTCACCCGCTTCCGCCGCGCCACCGAGACGCCGTTCAACATGGTGTTCGAGGTCCGGGCCTGACGCTCGCGCGCGCCAAACCCGCTCGCTGTCGAAGCGAGCGGGCCGATGCGAGATTGGCTCAGCGAACCGGCGGCGCGACCGCGATCTCGCTGACGCGGGCAGCTTCGCGCGCCGCCGCCTTGCGCCGCTGCGTCGCGATCAGCAGCAGGCCGAGTGCGCCGAGCTCGCAGGCGGCGCCGACGAAGCCGAGCTCCCAGGAGGCGCCATGGCGCAGCACCTGCTGGCCGAGCGCGGCGCCCGCCGCAATGCCGACATAGAGCGCCGAGGCGTTGAGCGAGAGCGCGACCACGACGGCATCCGGCGCCATTGCGGCGAGGCGCGACATCTGCGAGGGATGCCCGGCCCAACCGGCGCCGCTCCAGATCATCAGGATCACCGGCAGGACGAAGATCGCCACGGTCGGCGGCAGCGTCACCGCGACCAGCGAGGCGGCCGCGAGCGAGGCTGCGAGCAGGGTCAGGACGAAGGTCAGCGTCGGGATCGGGCCGAAGCGGTCGCTGGCCTGGCCGCCGAGCTGGTTGCCGAGCGCCGAGCCGATGCCGGTCAGCACCAGGGTCGCGCTCAGCCAATGGCCGGAGATGCCGGCATGGGCCGAGAGGAAGGGCGCGACATAAGTGTAGAGCGTGAAGGCGCCGGTGGTCCAAAGCGCGGTGGTGCCGAGCGCCAGCAGCACGTCGCCGCGGCGTGCGACCTGCAGCCGCTCGGCGAGTGTGTTGGCGCCGCGCGGCAGGCCGGACGGCATCTTGAGCAGCAGGCCGGCGAGGGCGAGCGCGCCGAACAGCGCCACGACCAGGAAGGCGAAGTGCCAGCCGAGCGTCGCGACGGCGGTGCCGAGCGGCACGCCGAGGATCAGCGACACCGTCATGCCGCCGGTGACCAGCGCGATCGCGCGCGCCCGGCGTTCGGGCGGCGCCAAGGCGACGGCGACGGCATTCGCTGCCGGCATGAACACACCCGAGCCGAGCGCCATGACGATGCGCGCCAGCATTAGCCAGGTGAAGTCGCTGGTGAAGGCGGCGACGAGATTGGCGAGGGTGAAGACGGTGAGCGAGCCGACCAGCACGAGCTTGCGGTCGAGATTGCCCAACAGCGTCGAAAGCACCGGCGAGCCGATGGCATAGGCGATGGCGAAGATCGAGATCAGCAGGCCGGCCGTGTCGACGCTGACGCCGAAGGCGGCGGCGAGATTGGGCAGGATGCCGGTGATGACGAGGCTGCCGGTGCCGATGGCGAAGGCGCCGCCGGCCAGCAGGAGGAGACGGATGTCCATGGCAATGCGCTCCGTGGGGAGTTGCCGACTATTTCAATGATCGTTGAATCATGGGCGTCTGCCGACCATGAGTCAATCCTAAATTCAAGGATCATTGAAACTTGTCAGGAGCGGCCGATGCAATTAAGCCGGAGGTGATGAAGCAGCTCTTCCACCCAGAGATCGAGGACGTCCTGCCGGCCGACGTGTTCGCGGCGCTGGGCGATCCGATACGCCTCGGCATCCTGGTCTCGCTCGCCGATTGCGACGAGGTCGACAAGGCGCGCTGCGGTGCCTTCACAGAGCTCGCCTCGCCCTCGCTGCTGTCCTACCATTTCGCCAAATTGCGCGAGGCCGGGATCACGCGCTCGCGGGCAGAGGGGACGGTGCGCTTCCTCAGCATCCGCCGCGAGGAATTCGAGCGGCGCTTCCCCGGCCTGCTCGACAGCGTGATCGAGACGGCGCGGCGCGACCCGTCGGTGCCGCGGATCAAGATCGACGTCTGATCAGTCTCGCCGTCATGGTCGGGCTTGTCCCGACCATCCACGTCTTCCTTCGTGACGTGCGGCGTTCCAGACGTGGGTGCTCGGCACAAGGCCGAGCGTGATGATGTGGGGCTTTCGCGGCGCCTGCTTCAGAATTTGGCGCTGAGGAAAGCTCTTACGCCGCGCCCAGGCGCGACCACGTCGTCCTTGCGGAAGGAGACCGCATTGCGAATCGTTTCGTTGAGCAGATTGGTCCCCTTGACGCCGGCGGTCAGCTCGATGGGGCCGAGCGGGCCGTCCTTGAGCTTGACCTTGTAGCTCAGCTCGGCGTTCAGCAGGTTGTAGCCGGCGGTCGTCGTCTCCTCCGGAGCGATCCGTCGCTGCGCGAAGGCGTGCAGCAGCGTCACTCTGGCCGACCAGGCATCTCCGCCGCGCCAGTAGAATCCCCCACCGAGGCGCTGCGGCGGAATGCGTGGCACATTCTCGTCGCCCGAGAATTTCGCCCGGACGATGTCGTATTGGCCTTCGATTCCGAAGACGTGCGGGCCGATCTCGAAAAGATCGTATTGCGTCTTCAGTTCGCCGCCGAGGAAGGTGGCGTTGCGCTGGGTGTAGACGACCTGGGCGAGTTCCTCGCCCGTTCCGCAACTGGCGAAATCGTCGTCGCAACGTGCGCCAGTGAGGCGGCGATAGATGAAGCCCTCGTAGCGGGTGGCGTAGAGCGAGGCATCGAAGCGCCAGGGCCCTGCGCTGCGGCGCAGGCCGAGCTCGATCGTCTTCGCCGTTTCCTTCTTCAGGCTGGGATCGCCGATCTCGAAGGTGCCGGGGGCGTCGTGCGGCCCGCGGGAAAACAATTCGGACGCCTTGGGCGCCCGCTGGATGTAGGAGGCGGTCAGGCTGGCAACGAAACCAAGGGGCAGATCCTGCAACAGGCCGAGGCTGGCACTGACCGGCAGGAAGCGGCGCCGGCGTTTGGCCGAGGCCAGGTCATCGGGAACTGCGGTCTGGACGGTGTCGCCGGTATCGGGGTCGATGCCGTCGATCAGGGTAAAGGTCGGCAGATAGTCCGATGGGAAGTTCGTCGCGGTGCCTTTGACACTGACATATTCGGCACGGCCGGCCGCCTGGAGTCTGGTTCCGGGCAGAAGCTGGAGCTCGTTGAAATTATAGATTGCGGCGGAGTTGGTCTTGGCCGGGGGCAGCAGCCCGCCGGCCTCGCCCTCCGTGCCGATCTCCTGACGTCCGAACTGCAGGCCGAAGGCCGATGTGAGGCGCCCGATGCGGAGGTCGAACGGAACGAGCTGCGCCTCGACTCGCCCTTCCAGTTCTCGGTTCTTGAACACGGCGCCGGTTTCGAAAGCAGCGCTGGCGTTCAGTCCCTCCTCGCGGTGCTTGTAGACGGAACCGCCAGCCCAGAAGCGGATCGTGTCGATGAAGCCGCCCTCGACCCGGAACTCGCCCTTGCCGGCGAGCTTGGTCTGTTCGAGGTCGATCCGCGTGCGGGTGGTCGACGCATCCGCGCCCGGGATTCCGTAGAGACTGGTGAAATGCGACAGCGACAGGCCGATGAAACCGCGACTGTCGGGCAGGAAGTAGGAGCCGCCGATCGCCTGTCCGTTCGAGCGGACGAAGCTGTTGAACTGCGTGCCGCCAGGAATGCGGTAATCGTCTGCGTTACGGTGGTAGATGTCGCCATGGACGACGAACTGTCCCGCGCGGGCATCGATCAGGGCCGAGTTCTCGATGCCGCGGTCGACCGAGGACACGGCGGAGCGGGTTTCGACCCGGAAGCCGGGCGCAATCAGGACGGAGGGGATGCGGTTGTTGTCGACACTGACGACGCCGCCGATCGCCTGGGAGCCGTAGCGCAGCGTGGCCGGCCCGCGGATGACCTCGATCTTCTGTGCCGCCAGCGGGTCGATCGGAACGCCGTGGTCTTCGCCGAGATCGGAGACATCCTGCGAGCCGATGCCGTTTTCCTGTATGCGGATGCGGAAATTGTCGAGGCCGCGGATGACCGGCCGGTCGGCCGCGCCCGGCGCGAAGCCTGAATTGGTGATGCCCGGCTGTTCGGCCAGCTGATCGCCGAGGGTGCGTCCACCATCGCGGATGATCTCGGCCGCGGTCAGGACGGTCACGGATGAGAAGGAGCGGTTGACCGGCGCCCCCGCTTCGCCACCCGCCTGCGCTTCGGCGGGAAGCAAAAGAGGCTGGATCGGGCTCGGCGCGGTGACGGTGATTTCCGGCAGCGTCACGGTCTGGGCCTGCGCGACTGCGGAGCCTCCCAGCACGATCAGGGAGGCGCCGAGCATGAGGCGCGAGCGATGGGCGAGCTTAGGCATGGGCTTCCAGTCGAGCTCAATTTGTTACGTTATAACGTCTATAGCCAGAATCCGGTCGCCCGCAAGGGCCGCCCATACCCGCCGCGGCGTGAGCGACGAGGTCACGACGGTTGACAGGCGGCTGATGTTATACTGTAACAAAAACTGAGAACGTTACAATGTTACAAAAGAGACGCCGATGCCCAGCCCTGCCAACTCCCGACCTGCCGATGATTCCCGCCTTCCGGTCACCGTGCTCTCCGGCTTTCTCGGCGCCGGCAAGACGACGCTGCTCAACCACGTCCTCAACAATCGCGAGGGCCGCAAGGTCGCGGTCATCGTCAACGACATGAGCGAGGTGAACATCGACGCCGACCTCGTGCGGGCCGGCGGCGGCGACCTCTCGCGCACCGACGAGAAGCTGGTCGAGATGAGCAATGGCTGCATCTGCTGCACCTTGCGCGACGATCTCCTGGCCGAGGTCGGCCGGCTCGCCCGCGACGGGCGCTTCGACTACCTGCTCATCGAGGGCACGGGCATCGCCGAGCCGCTGCCGATCGCCGCGACCTTCGAATTCCGCGACGAGGACGGCTTCTCGCTCTCCGACCTCGCCCGGCTCGACACCATGGTCACGGTGGTCGATGCGGTGAACCTGCTGAAAGACTACGGCTCGCGTGACTTCCTGCGCGAGCGCGGCGAGACGGCCGGCGAGGGCGACGAGCGCACGCTGGTCGACCTCCTGGTCGAGCAGATCGAGTTCGCCGATGTCGTCGTGCTCAACAAGGTCGCCGATGCCGGGCCGGAGGCGGTGGCGCAAGCCAGGCTCGTCATTCGCGCGCTCAATCCTGACGCGCGCTTGATCGAGGCCGATTTCGGCCGGGTGCCGCTCGACGCGATCCTCGATACCGGCCTGTTCGACCATGAGAAGGCGCAGGAGCATCCGCTCTGGCACAAGGAGCTCTACGGCTTCAAGGACCATGTGCCCGAGACCGAGGAATACGGCATCTCCTCCTTCGTCTACCGGGCGCGCCGGCCGTTCCACCCCGAGAAGTTCAACGACTTCCTCGCCAAGACCTGGCCGGGGCTGATCCGGGCGAAGGGCCATTTCTGGCTGGCGACACGGCCGGAGTGGGTCGGCGAGATGTCGCTCGCAGGCGCGATCTGCCGCACCGAGGCGATGGGCTTCTGGTGGGCGGCGGTGCCGCGACCGCGCTGGCCTGACCACCCGGAATGGAAGGCGATCCTGAACCGGCATTGGCATTCGGTCTGGGGCGACCGTCGGCAGGAACTCGTTTTCATCGGCGCCGGCATGGACGAGCACGCCATCCGCGCCGGGCTCGACGCCTGCCTGCTCGGCGAGACCCCGACCATCGCCTTCAAGCCCGAGCGCTATCGCGACCTCCCCGACCCGTTCCCGGCCTGGCGCCGGGCTAATGCAGCCTGAGGCCTCATTGCATACCGCCTTCCCTGGAGACCACCATGCGTTCGCCTTCCCTGTTGTCCTCGCTCGCGATCTCGGCCGTGCTGTCGAGCCTGCCGGCCCTCGCTCATGATCATGCCGTGCTGCGCGGCCGGCTGGTCTTCGCCGACCATGAGAAGCCGGTGGTGCGGGTGCTTGATCTCGACACTGGCGAGGTCACCCACAGCTTCGACGTGCCCAAGGCCAATCCCGGCTTCGCCACGGCGCAGGGCGGCCGCTTCGTCGTGATCAAGACCGGTGACGATGCCGGCACGCTCCGCTTTCTCGATACCGGCCTGACAATCGAATCGCATGGCGACCACAACGACATCGAGAAGGGGCCGGTGAAGCTCACCAGTCTCGTGCTGACCGGCCAGAAGCCGGCCCATGTCATCTCCGGCCATGGCCAGCTCGCGCTGTTCTATGACGGCATCCGCCCCTGGGACGGCCCGAGCACGGCAAAGGCGGTGCTGGTCGCGATCAACGACCTGTCCAAGGACAAGCCGGCGCTGACGGAATGGCCGAGCCCGGGGCCCCAGCACGGCATCGTCGTGCCGATGGGCGAGGGGCGCTGGCTGATGTCGGTGCCGAACCCGGTCTATGTGAAGGGCGAGGATCGCAGCGCCTCGTCGCGGCCTGATGGCTTCGAGATCCTCGAGCGGACCAAGGGCAGCTGGACCAGGCTCGCCTCCTTCAACGACCCGGCCAAGCCCGACGCCTCCTGCAAGCTCTATCACGGCCATGCCGCGGCCGATGGCCGCCATGTCTTCGGCTGCGCCGAAGGGGAGGGCGGCGGCATGCTGGTTCTGTCGCAGGCCGGGACGAAGTTCAGCGCACGCAAGCTCGCCTATCCGGATGAGCGCCGGCTGAGCACGATCAAGGCCAGGGCCGGTGCCAAGTTCATGGTCGCCAATTACGGCAAGACCTCGCCCTATGACGGTCTGCTCCGGGTCGATCCGACCGCCAAGTCGCTGACCGCGGCCGATGTCCTGCCGGTGCCGGGCGGCCAATCTGCCTGCCAGTTCGAACTCTCCGCCAATGGCCGGCGGCTCGCCAATCTGACGCCGGACGGCAAGCTGCGGGTCTACGACGTCGCCGCCTGGAAGGAGCTCGCCAGCTTCGATGCCGTGCCGGCCTTCGACTGCCAGTATGGCGCCAAGACGCCGACGCCTTCGCTCGCGGTCGTCGGCGGCAGCGCCTATGTCAGCGACCCCACGAACGGCCGCATCCGCGAATACAATCTCGAGACGCTGAAGCAGGCGCTCGACCTGCCCGTCGAGGGCATGCCGGCCAATCTCGCCGGCAGCGATGCGGGCTGAGCTTCGACTTGCATCATAAATGCTGAGTCGTCCCGGGCGCAGCGAAGCGCAGACCCGGGACCCATTCCGGAACCTTTATCTGAGAGGCTCCGGAATGGATCCCGGATCGGCGCCGCTTCGCGGCTTGTCCGGGATGACACGAGGAGGAAATTGTGAGGCGTATAGGCTTCCGTTCAGCATCCGGGGTATAGGCATTCCCGGATGCTGAACCGTCTTCCCCGCCATACGCGCCAGGTCATCGCCTATGCCTTTTCGGGCGTGATGGCGGCGGTTGCGCATTACGGATTGCTGATCGGCCTGGTCGAGCTCGGCCGGGCCGATCCGGTTGCCGCCTCGCTCGCCGGCTTCGTGCTCGGCGGCGTCGTCTCGTATGTGCTGAATCGCTGGCTGACCTTCGAGGCGACGCGCAGCCATGGCGAGGCGAGCTGGCGCTTTAGCCTGATCGCCTTCGGCGGCTTCCTGCTCACCGGCGTGCTGATGCACCTTTTCGTCAAGGTCGCCGGTTTGCCCTATCTGCCGATGCAGGTGGTCACCACGCTGATCGTGATGGTCTTCACCTTCGCCGGGCACAAGTTCTTCTCCTTCGCCGACCGCGAAGGTGCCTGATCAGCTCCAGGTCGGAGCGTGGCGGCCGGCAAGGTAGAGCGCCCACCCGGTAAGCATTAACGTCGCGAAGCTCGATGCCGTGCGGATGTGGTTCCACAGCGTCCACGGGATCGAATAGCTCTCCCAGATTGTACGAGCCGCTTCGATCTCGACCGGGGGCGTCGTCCGGGCGAGCCTTTCGTTCATCGGAACATTGAGCAGGATAGTGACCAGGAAGGTACCGATGAGATAAGCGATTGCCGCGACCGCCAGCAGAAGGGCGACATTGTGCAGGCCCTGTGCCCGCCACAGCCCGGCCGCGATCAGCGCCACCACCGGCGTGCCGAAGAAGGCGGGGAAGAAGATCGCGTTGCGCACGACGATGTTGATGCTCTGCATCGACGCGATCGCGACCTTCGGATCGACCGCATCCAGCGCCCACATCACCGACATCGAATAGGCATAGAAGAAGCCGGCCATGGCGCCGGCGAGAGCCAGGGTGACGACGGTGAGCGTGAGCGCGAGCGCGGTCATGGTGCCGGAATCTCCGCTGCGAGCTGCTTGCGCGCCGAGAAGGCCATGCGGTGCGGGTTATGGCCGAAATTGGTACGGCGTGTGACGCCCTTGAAGCCGGCGGCCTCGACCAGCGCGGTGATGCCGACGGCGCTGTAGGTCGAGAGCCCGTATTGGGCGCGCAGCTTGCGGTAGTCGGAGAAGACGGTGCGGACGAGGCCGCCGAGCGCAGCGACGAAGAAGCCGCCGCGCCAGGCGAAACCGAGGAGCTCGGTCGCGTCGGTCAAGGCTGAGAGGTCGGGCGGGATCACGTCGGCGAGGATCAGCCCTCCGCCGGGCTTGAGCTTGGCGAGCCAAGTGGCGAGCGCCCGCTTCAACTCGTCCTCGCTGAGATACTGGATTAGCGAATTGGCGACGACGAGGTCGAGCGAATCATCCGGCAGCGCCTCGACCTCCTCCGGTGAGACGACCGAGAGATTGGCGAGCGCGCCGAAGCGGGTCCGCAGCTTGTCGCGGACGCTCGGGGCGGCCTCGCAGAGGATCAGCTTCCGGCAAGCGGCGGCGACGAGGTCGGCCGAGAGCGCTTCGCCGCAACCGACATCGAGAACGGTGGCGTCCTTCGACGGCACGGCGGCGGCGATATCCTGCGCGATGCGGCGATAATGCAGGGCCTTGTGACGATCCGAGACGTAGATCGCGTGCTCGCCATTCCAGAAATCACGCCAGGACATCGGGTCTCCGTTTCGAGGGGGGCGTCTTCGCCTTCAGCCTCTAGCATGGCCGCGGCGCGTGGTGCAGATCAGGTTGATTGCGCGCAGGGTTTGCGGCAGGGCTGGCGAGCCAATAGCTTGCGCGCGACCGACCGGAGCCTGCCCGACCATGCTGCTGTTGCCGAAACTGCTGAAGCGCTCGATCCGCAAGGGCCGGCTGACCGTGATCGCGCCCGACGGGCAGCGGCACGTCTTCGGGCCGGGGCGGACCGAGTTCGTCTTCGCCGGCAAACCCGTCGTCGCCGGCGAGGTGACGGTGCGCTTCAAGGATACCAAGATCGAGCGCGAGCTCTTCCTCAATCCGGAATTGGCGCTGGCCGAAGGCTATATGGATCAGCGCATCGAGTTCGAGGACGGCTCGACCATCCACGACCTGCTGACGCTGTTCTGGATCCAGCGCAGCGAATTGCGCAAGCATCCGCTGCAGGCGGCGATCCGCAAGGTCCGCTTCAAGATCCGGCGCTGGCGGATGCACAATCCGCTCGGCGTCGCCGGCAAGAAGGTGAAGCACCACTACGACATCCCGACCGAGTTCTACCGGCTCTGGCTCGACGAGACGATGACCTATTCCTGTGCCTATTGGCATAGCCCCGAGGTCGGCCTGGAGAACGCGCAGAAGGCCAAGCTTCGCCACATCGCCGCCAAGCTCAGGATCGAGCCCGGCATGCGCGTGCTCGATATCGGCTCGGGCTGGGGCGAGCTCTCGATCTACCTCGCCAAGGCCTGCGGCGCGAAGGTGACCGGGCTCAACGTCTCGCCCGACCAGATGGCGGCGGCGCAGAAGCGGGCCGAGGCGGCCGGGGTCGGCGATGCCGTCAGCTTCATCAACAAGGACTATCGCGAGCTAACCGGCAGCTTCGACCGGGTCGTCTCGGTCGGGATGATGGAGCATGTCGGCGTCGCGCATTACCTCGAATATTTCGAGAAGATCCGCGATCTCCTGACGCCCGACGGGATCGCGCTCGTCCACTGCATCGGCCGTGTCGGCCCGCCCGGTTTCACCGGCCCGTTCTTCGACAAGTACATCTTTCCCGGCGGCTATGCGCCGGCGCTGTCGGAGGTCTTCGCCGCGGTCGAGCAGACCGGGCTCTGGCATTCCGACTGCGAGTTCTGGCGCCGGCACTATCACTGGACGCTGGAGGCCTGGCGCGAGCGCTTCATGGCGCATCGGCCGGAGGTGGTTGCCATGCTGGGCGAACGCTTCGCAAGGATGTGGGAGTTCTACCTCTCCGCCTGCTCGATCTCCTTCGACATCGGCGGCGACATGGTCTTCCAGCTGCTGCTCGGCCCGCATAAGAGCGCAGTGCCGGTGATCCGGGACTACATCACGCAGGCGGAAGCCGAGCTGGAGGCGAGGGGGTTTTGACGGTGCTGCCGAAGTCCGTGGGCCGCCAGGGCGGCCTTGTCTCGACCGAAGCGGCTTTTCTGACGAGCTTGACCAGGCATCTGCCGAAGCTCGTGCTGATCGGCATTCTCTGGGCCGCTGGCGCCTGCGGGGCTGCGGCCCAGGCTTCGCCCCTCACGGCGGAACAGACCGCCGAGCTCTACTATCGGGCCTGGCTCAACTACGATCGGGCCAGCACCTTGCGCCTGCAGCGCGAATGGGGCGCTTCGAAGGGCAGGATCAACTATATCGACCTGAAGCGGACTGCCGACCCCATCGGCTGGACGCTCAAGCATGCGATGTCGAGGCCTCCGGCCGGCGCCAGCAATGAGCAATTGAAGCTGTTCGCGCGACTCATGGTCGAGGCCAGCAAGCGCGTCCGGTGCCAGGCCAAGGCAGCGGATATTGGAGCGCAATTGCCGACGGGGTCTCATCTGGCGCGGGTCGAACTCGCATGCGCGGTGCCGGATGCCGTGCCGGGCCTGCGCCAACTGAGGGCTCGTGCTCGGGCGAGCGAGATCGGAGGCGCCGACAGCTTGCCCTCCATACCGATGCTGCGCGGCATGATCGACGCCTTCGCCGCCGCGCCGCTGACGCGTCAGGTCGCGACCGAGATCGTTCTGACCGGAGACGCGGAGAAGCGGATCTGGCGAGCAGGGCCGACCGAACTCGGGGTCGAGCGCGTCTCGACCGATCTCTCGCGGCAGATCGTCCAGGCGGGCTTCCTGCAATGATCGCGACCATCTGGATTTCGGGAGCAGCTCGACCATGCTGATCGAACAGGTCTCGGACCTGCTGCGCGAGGTGGCGGCTGAAGCGGTGATGCCGCGCTTCCGGAAGCTGGCGGAGTCGGACGTCCGGGTGAAATCGCCGGGCGAAGAGGTCACGATCGCCGATGAGGAGGCCGAGCGGCTGCTCAATCTTCGCCTGCCGGCGCTGCTGCCGGGTTCGCGCGTGATCGGCGAGGAGGCGGTCTCTGCGCAGCCGGAGCTGCTGCAGGGGCTGGGCGAAGGTACGGTCTTCGTGGTCGATCCCGTCGACGGCACCGCCAATTTCGTCAAGGGCAGCCCGTGCTTCTCGATGATGGTGGCGCTGCTGCGCGAGGGCGAGCCCGTCGCCTCCTGGATGCTGAGCCCGGCGACCGGGGTGCTCCATGTCGCCGAACGCGGCTCGGGTGCCTGGATCGACGGCGAGCGCGTCAGGGTCGGGCAGGCACCGCAATGGACCGGGCTGCGCGGCGGCGTGCTGACCCGCTTCCTGCCGGCCGAGACCACGGCGCGGGTTCAGGCCAATGGCCGGGACCTCGCCGCCATCACGCCTGGGATGCACTGTGCGGGCGAGGAATATCCTGCGATCGTGCGGGGCGAGCAGCATTTCGTCGTGTTCTGGCGCGGCCTGCCCTGGGACCATGCGCCGGGCACGCTCTTCCTGGAGGAGGCTGGCGGCCGGGCGGCGCGTTTCGACGGGCGCCCCTACAAGCCGGCCGAGCAGGGCTTCGGCATCCTGGCGGCCCAAACGGCGGAGCTGTGGGACGAGTTGCAGCGGCGGCTGTTGGTGGAAATCTAGAGCCGTTTTTCCGGTGCAGGCCGAAGGCGCGTAAAGCAGGGCGCGGGGAACCCTCTCCAGGAAGGAGAGGGCAGGGTGAGGTGTAGGACCTGTGACCAGTTCCGCGAGGCCTGACCGCGCGGTCGGGTTCCCGCCAACATTTTCAGTCCGAACACCTCGCCCCTGCCCCTCTCCTTCCTGAAGAGGGGTTCTGCGGCGCTGCTCACCCCGCCGGCATCGCCGCCATATCGGCGAAGACGGCTTCGAAGATGTGGCCGTCGGCGTCCTCGAAGGCACGGTTGTAGAGCCAGCCCAGATCTGTCGCCGGGCGTGGATCGGCCTTGCCGCCGGCGGCCGCTGCAGCTGCGACCATGGCGTCGACCTCGGCGCGGCTTTCCAAGGTGAGTGCCAGCAGCACCTGCGCCCCCGCATGGGCGTCGGCGACGGGCTTGCTGATGAAAGTCGCGAAATAGTCGCGGGTCAGCAGATGGAAGGTGATCGCTTCAGACCAGACCATGCTCGAAGCCTGGTGGTCGCTGAAATCCGGGTTCTGCTTGCAGCCGATCGCCTCATAGACGCGGGTCGCGGCGGAAAGATCGGCGACAGGCAGGTTGACGAAGAGCATCTTGGGCATGGTGGTTCTCCCTGGTGTGGTGAGTGATCGTCAGAGATTCTGCTGCAGGATCCGCCCGTTCGGGTGGACGCAGATCAGCTCAAGCCGGCCTGCGCCGACATTCTCGAAGCGATGCGGGATGTCGGGCGCCGCGACGACGACGTCGCCGGCAAAGCCGCGCGTCCTTTCGCTCCCGACGGTGAACTCGGCCTCGCCCTTCCGGACGATCCAGGTTTCGGAATAGGGGTGGACGTGCAGCATCGAGCCCTGGCCCGGCTCGGCATCGACAATGAAGAACGAGACAGGACCGCCGAGCTTCTCACCTTCGAAACGCACCGTGCGATTGGCGCCGCGCTGCTGATCCTCGGAGCGAAGGACGTTGAACATGACTGCCTCCCTGGCTGGTCGTGGCGTGAATTATCTTGACGGAAAGATACCTAGCCGGGAAGTCTCTTTCCGTCAAGATAATTATCTCTGTACCAAGATATCTCGGCAGGCGACGCGCGGCCGAAGACCGTGTCGACCGCCCGTGCGGGCAACGATCCTCGGATCGAAGCGCACCAGGCGGGAGCGCAAGGCGGTCAGTGAAGCAGATCATGCCCGGGCGTGACCCGGGCACCTCAGGCCGGAGGTGGCTCCGGCCAGCGCCTTCTCGTCATGAGATTCTCGCGTCGGCGCTGGGTGCCGCCCGAGAATCCCATGACGATGGCTTCACCGCTTCAGGTTGACCAGAACCACGCCGGCCAGGGCCATGGCGCCGCCGATCAGGCCGAGCGCGGTCGGGACTTCGCCGAGCCAGAGGAAGCTGATCAGCATCGCAGCGGGGGGTACGCAGTACTGGAAGTTGGCGGCGCGGGCGGCCGGCAGGCGCGACAGGGTGATCGCCCAGGTGCCGTAGGCGACGACGCTCGAGACCAGAGCGAGCCAGACCACCGACCAGATCGCCTGGGCCGGGGCGGCCGGCAACTGCTCCAGCGCGCCCGGCAGGAAGGGGGTCAGCGCGAGCCCGCCGAGCGCCATGTTCCAGGCCGCGACGGTGAGCGGCTTGTGGCGGGCGAAAAGCGGCTTCTGCACCACGGTCGAGACCGAGTTGCACAAGGCGGCGCCGAGGATCAGCAGGACGCTGACGCCGATGTTGAGGTCGAGCCCGTTGCCGACAGCGATCACGCCGATGCCGGCGAAGGCGAGCGCCGTGCCGGCCCAGGCGAGGGCGCTGAAGCGCTCGTTCAGGACGAGCATGGCGAGCGCCGCCGTCATGATCGGGTTGGTGTTGATGATGAAGCTCGCCGCGCCGGCCGGCACGACGCGCTGGCCGAGATTGAGGAAGATCGCATAGAGCGCGATGAAGACGATGCCGCCGGTGAGAAAGCGCCAGATGTCGGCGCGTTCGGGCAGCTTGGGACGTGTGACGATCAGGAAGAGCGCGGCGAAGACGCCGGCGATGGCGAAACGCAGGGCCGCCATTTCGAGCGCGCCGAAGCCGGCGAGCCCGGCCCGGATCGCCGGGAAGGACGAGGCCCAGGCGATCACGGTGAAGGGGATGGTGAAGAGCAGCATGGCGTCGAGGGTGGAGCCGGGCCGGGAGGACGCGGCGGAGGGGACGGTTGTCATGGCAGGCCTCAAAGGCTGGTGACGGTTCGTCTCCGATAAGCGCCTGGGCGAGCTGATTGACAAACGAGTAATTCAATGACGAGCTGTGAGCATGGATCACAGCTCCCCACTTCCGCCATTGGACACGCTGCGCGCCTTCGAGGCCGCCGCCCGCTCCGGCAGCTTCTCGGCTGCGGCCGAGGCGCTGAACCTCACCCATGGTGCGGTCTCGCGGCAGGTCGCCAAGCTCGAGCACTGGCTCGGCCTGCGCGTCTTCGAGCGCCAGGCGCGCGGCGTCGCGCTGACGCCGGAGGGGCAGCGCCTGTTCCAGCGCACGCAGGAGGCCTTCTCGGTCTTCGCCGATTCATCCGACCGCTGGAGCGAGCCGCGCGGAGCGGCGGTGGTGCGCTTCAGCGCGACGCCGTCGGTCTGTTCGCTCTGGCTGATGCCGCGCTGGCAGCGCCTGGAGAATGGCGACCCCGCGGTGCGGATCATGCTGCAGGTCGACCATCGCAAGGTCGACCTCGAGGAGGAAGGGATCGACCTCGCCATTCGCTGCGGCCGCGGCGGCACGCCCGGCCGGGTCTCGGTGCAGCTGTTCGAGGAGTGGTGCTATCCCGTCGCTTCGCCGGAGCTGGCCAAGGCGATCGGCGAGGGCAGGCCGGAACGCTTTCTCGAGCAGCCATTGATCCATGATTCCGACGCTGCCGGCTGGCGCGCCTGGTTCAATGCGCAAGGGCTGGATTTCCGGCCACGCCAGCACGACCGGCGCTTCGAGGACTACAATCTCGTGCTCGACGCCGCCGCGTGCGGGCTCGGCGTGGCGCTGTCGCGCCCGCCTTTGGCGCAGGCGCAGGTCGATGCCGGGCGGGTCGTCAGGGTCGACCAGCGCACGGCGCTGAACCCGGTCTCCTACTGGCTCGACCGGCCGATGGGGCAGCCACGGCCGGCGGCGGTGGCATTGGCGACAAGGATCGCGACGGAGGCCGGCCTGTCGGCGGGCAAGCTCGCGGGCTTCCTGCGGCAGGAGGCGAAGGCGGCCTAGGAGAACGCATCGGGCATCTGCGCTGTCGCTTGGCTGATTTCCTTCGTCGGTAGACGATCCCGGTCGAGATGCGCCCGCATCTCCTCGGCCAGCGCGAAGAAGCGATCGCGCACCGGCCGCGCATGCGGGTTGGCCTGCTCGATCGCCATGAAGACGGCCGGGCTGTCATGGCGGACCATCTCGGTCGCGCGCATCAGAAGGTCGAAGCTCGCCGTGGTCATGCGGCGAGGCAGCGGCTCCATCGCGACCAGGATCTTGGCGATGAGATGGGTCAGGCCCTGGACCAGCGCCGCCTCGCGGTCGTGAGCCTCAGGCGTCGTCATGATCACGGTGAGGCGAAGCACGCGGCGCAGGAAGGCGGCGATGCGCCAGGCGCTGGCGCCGCGGATCGGACAGATCGCGATCTTGAGGCCGGCGATGCCGTCGCGTCCGCTCTGCGGGCCGAACAGCGGGTGGGTGCCGACGATCTCGACGTCCTCGGGCAGCTCGGCGAGCATGGTCCTGGCTGGGCCGATCTTGACCGAGCCGACATCGACGACGATCGCCCCGGCGCGCAGATGCGGCCGCAAGGTCGCGATCGCTTCGGAGAGCGCTGCGACCGGCACGGCTAGGATGACGATGTCGCAGGCGCCGATCTGCGCCGGATCGGCGGCGATGATGCCGCCCGCGCCGATATCCGCCGGCAGTGCGGGGTCGAACGCCAGCAGGCGGCAATGCGGCTTGAGGTGCCGGGCGATCAGGCGGCCGAAGGCGCCGAAGCCCATCAGGCCGACGGAGGGATTGGTGGTGTTGGGGGTATGCATCGCGTTTTCCTTAGGGAGGGCCGCGATGCCGGGTGACTGCCTGATTTCAACCGCCAGCGCGGCGGTTGAGACATGAAGATGCCACCGCCTCTATGAGGACGGGGCGTAATAGTTGCGGGCGAGCAGGCAGGCGAAGGTCATGGCGCGCATAAAGCGCGCGCCATCCTTGCTGTCAATGGCCGGGTTCAGGCGGCCTTCTTCGCCTTCTCCGTCTCCATCAACTCGACGAAGCGGGTGAAGAGGTAGTGGCTGTCCTGCGGGCCGGGCGAAGCTTCCGGATGGTGCTGGACGCTGAAGGCCGGGCGGTCGTTGAGGGCGATGCCGCAGTTGCTGCCATCGAAGAGCGAGACATGGGTCTCGGTCGCGTTGGCCGGCAGCGTCGCGGGATCGACCGCGAAGCCGTGGTTCATCGAGACGATCTCGACCTTGCCGGTGGTCTTGTCCTGGACCGGATGATTGGCGCCATGATGGCCCTGCTTCATCTTCATGGTCTGGCCGCCGATGGCGAGGGCCAGCATCTGGTGGCCGAGGCAGATGCCGAAGGTCGGGATCTTGCGGTCGAGCAGTTCCCTGATCACCGGCACGGCGTATTCGCCGGTCGCAGCCGGGTCGCCCGGGCCGTTCGACAGGAAGACGCCGTCGGGATTGAGGGCGAGGATGTCCTTGGCCGATGCGGTCGAGGGCACGACCTCGACCTCGCAGCCGGCCTTGGCCAGCAGGCGCAGGATGTTGCGCTTGACGCCGTAGTCGATGGCGACGACGCGATGCGCCGCAGCTTCACGCTTGCCATAGCCGCGCGGCCAGAGCCAGGGCGTCTCGTCCCAGTCATAGCGCTGGGTCGCGGCGACGAGCGGCACGAGGTCGAGCCCGGCCATGTCGGGCAGGGCAGCGGCCTCTTTCTTCAGGGCCTCGATGTCGAAATTGCCGTCCGGGTCATGGGCGATGACGGCGTTGGGCATGCCGTTCTCGCGGATCAGCGTGGTCAGGGCGCGGGTGTCGACACCGCAGATGCCGACGATGTTGCGGGCCTTGAGCCAGGCGTCGAGATGCTTGGCGGCGCGCCAGTTCGAGGGCTGGGTGACCTCGGCGTGGAGCACGACGCCGCGCACGCCGGAGGAGGCGGCTGCGTTGACCGTCTCGGTGTCCTCTTCGTTGACGCCGACATTGCCGATATGCGGGAAGGTGAAGGTGATGATCTGCCCGGCATAGGACGGGTCGGTCAGGATCTCCTGATAGCCGGTCATCGCCGTGTTGAAGCAGACCTCGCCGGGCGCTTGCGCGATCGCGCCGAGGCCGAAGCCTTCCAGCACCGTGCCGTCGGCCAGAACCAGCACGGCAGTCGCGCGCGGCTCAACCCAGCCGTCTTGCCAGCCCTGGGAGGCGGGGTTTCCTTCGTGAGCGGTCATGTCTATGTCTCGTCCAGGCCGCTGGAAGCTGCGGCAAGCGTGAAGGCTGCGCGCGGAGTGGCGCGGCCGGTCTGGAGCGCGAGCCTTAATCGGCTACCCGCGCCCCGTCAATGAATGAAGAAGGTTCGTACCATCATGTCCAGCCTGCGCGAGCAGTTCACCGCCGACCTAAAGACCGCGATGAAAGCCGGCGAGAAGGGCAAGGTCGCCGCCATCCGCCTGATCCAGGCGGCACTGAAGGACAAGGACATCGAGGCGCGCGGCGCCGGCAAGGGCGAGGCCACGGCTGACGAAATCCTCGCTTTGCTGCAGAAGATGATCAAGCAGCGCCAGGAATCGATCGCGATCTACGACGCCAACGGCCGGCCCGAGCTCGCCGAGGGCGAGCGCGCCGAGGTCGCGGTGATCTCGTCCTATCTGCCCAAGCAGATGAGCGACGAGGAGATCAAGGCAGCGATCGAGGAGGTCATCGCCGAGACCGGCGCTTCCGCCGTCAAGGACATGGGCAAGGTCATCGGCGCGCTGCGTGCCGCCTATGCCGGGCAGATGGACTTCGCCAAGGTCTCCCCTATGGTAAAGCAGTTGCTGGGCGGCTGATCAGCCGGAGCGGCATTTTCGCCGTGTCGACAGGACAGCGTTTCGGCAAAGGAGGCTTCCGATGTCGAAACGGTCGATCGTCGTGATTGCGCTCGGGCTGGCCTTGCAAGGCCCGGCAGCGCTCGCCCAGTCGGAGGGCTGGGGCACCGGCTACCAGATGGGCACCTCCTATGCCGGGGTGAGCGGCGCCGACGGGACGCGGCTCACCTTCTATTGCGGGGATCCGGCGGCCGCCCGCGCCAACCCGGCGATCGCGAGCGGTCCTTATCTGATCGCCGTCCTGCCCAAGACGCAGCTCAAGGACGCCCTGCCGTCATCGATCGAGATCGTGGCCGACGGCAAGGCGACGCGCGTGCCGGTCACGGCGCAGGCGGGTATCGATGAGGTCGAATTGACCTGGAAGCCCGATGCCAGTTTCGGGGTCGCGCAGATGGCGCCGGTGGTGGCCGGCCTGCATGGGGCGAAGCGGATCGAATTGCGGGCCGGCGACGCCGCCGTCCTGCTGCCGACCGAGGGCGCGGCGAAGGCCCTGGCGGACGATCCGCTGCAGTGTCCGTAGAGGATTGGCCGCTCAGGGCGAATAGCTGGTGCGCTGCATCACCCGCTCCTCGATCGCCCCGACCATGCGACCATGCTCGGCGGCGCTGCTGTCCTTGATCGCAGACCATTCCGCGTCCTGCATGAAGCGGGCCCAGCTCTGGCGCATGGTCGCCTCGTCCGGCCAGCGCAGGACGTAGATGAATTCGGTACGGTCCTTGGTCTTGGCCTCCCACATCGCCGCGATGTCGAAACCATGGGTCTTCATGATGCGGGCGGCGTGGTCGCGGAAGCGGGCGTGGAAGGCGTCCTTGTTGTTCTCGAAAATCTCGTAGATGCGCAGTTGCTCGATCATGGGCGCTCGTTCGGTTGCCGAAGTCGGGGTGGTGAAAAGGGCGGCCGCGGCCAGGGCCGCGGCGATCAGGCCGGATCGTCGCAAGCGGTTTGGCATGGCGAAGGCTCCCTCGCTGTCGCTGTCGAGGAGAGGCTGCCAGCCGCGATGATTGCGGTAAAATATATTGTTTGTTCTAGTTTGATATTAACTGCATATCGCGCGCAGCCTGCCTGAGCTCGGCGAGGAAGTTGTCGCGGGCCAGCGAATAACGCGTCGCGTCCCAGGCCGCGATCAGCTCGATATGGGTCATCTCCGGCGGCGCCTCGACCGCGATCGGCCGGAAGGCGACGCCGGCACGCGGGATCAGTGCCAGCGAGGCGGGGATCAGAGCGACGCCGAGTCCGCTCGCGACCAGGCTGGCGATGGTCTGCATCTGCCGCGCTTCCTGGACGATGCGTGGCGAGAAGCCGGCGAGGCGGCAGAGCCCGATGATCTGGTCATGGAAGCCGATGCCGAGCTGGCGGGGCGTGCCGATGAAGTCGGCGCCGGCAAGGGCGGCGAGCGGAATGGCTTCCTCTTCGGCGAGGGGATGATCGTCCGGCAGTGCGGCCAGGATCGGCTCGCGCAGCAGGGGTTCGCTGGCGAGCTGGGCGATCATGATGCCGGGCTGACGCATCAGGCCGATATCGGCTTCGCCAGCGGTGATCGCCGCAAGCTGCTCGCCCGTGGTCGCCTCGCGCAGGACAAGTTCGATGTCGGGATATTCGGCGCGGAAACGGCGCAGGGCCGCCGGCAAGAGATCGTGGGCGGTGCCGACGAAACTGATCGCGAGCCGGCCGGCCTTGCCTGAGGCGACGGCCTGCGCCTCACGGATCCCCTCGTCGAGTTGGGCGAGGACGCGCCGGGCGCTGACGAGGAAGGTCGCGCCGGCCGGCGTCAGCACCACGCTGCGATTGCTGCGCTCGAACAGAGACAGGCCGAGCGTGTCCTCGAGCTTGCGGATCGCCTGGCTGAGCGGCGGCTGCGCCATGTGCAGGCGCTCGGCGGCGCGGTGGAAGTTCAGTTCCTCGGCGACGGCGATGAACTGGCGCAGCAGCCGCGTCTCGATCATAGCGCGTGCTCCTGCCTCGCTTCGCCAGCATGGCTGGCTATCACGCGCTGTGGATTGCGCCAATAAACGGGGGAGCATTGCGATCGGCGATTGGCAGAGCCCTTCCGCATCGCCAGATAGGAAGCCATGAAGTTCCCGCCCTCCGTCCTTGAGGAGATCAAGGCGCGGCTGCCTGTCTCGGCGGTCGTGGGCAAGCGCGTGCGCCTCGCCAAGGCCGGTCGCGAATGGAAGGGGCTCTCGCCCTTCAACGCCGAGAAGACGCCGTCCTTCTTCGTCAACGACCAGAA
>PNLY01000091.1 GCA_013823325.1 Methylobacterium sp. | reverse complement strand
CATCACCTGGGCCGAGAACGCGGCGATCTTCGGCGGCGATGTCGGTTTCGCCTTCCGCGTCACCTTCCTCAACAAGTGCGACGAGATGGAGCGCACGCTGGTGGCGGAGTTCTTCCAGCGCTCCTTCGGCAAGGAATTGCCGGAAAGCGCGGTCAACGTCGTTCTGAGCTGAGGTATCGCTAGCAAGAGTGGGACCACTCCTGCGATCGGACCAGGTTCAACCAGCAGGAGGCCGATCATGGCTCGGTATGAAGGTTCCTGTCACTGCGGGCGGGTCGCCTACGAGGTCGAGGCCGACCTCGCCAAGACGATCACCTGCAACTGCTCCTATTGCCAGCGCCGGGGCTCGGTGCTGGCCTTCAGCCCGGCGACCAGCTTCAGCCTGACCAAGGGCGAGGACGCGCTGAGCGAGTACCGCTTCAACTCACAGAAGATCCAGCATCTCTTCTGCGAGACCTGCGGCATCGAGTCCTTCGCCCGCGCCAATGCGCCGGACGGCACGCCGACCGTCGCGATCAACGTCCGCTGCCTCGCCGGCGTCGAGCCGACCGAGCTCAATTCGACGATGTATGACGGGCGGGCGCGCTGAGGAGCACGCCGTGAGCGCCGCAGCCGACCGCAAGCAGGCCACGATCCAGCGCGAGGCGGATGTCGCCGCGACGCGTGAGGCCGTGGTGCGTGGGCTCTCCGCCCATAACGAAGCCAGGGTCGGGCCGCGCAAGGCCGAGCCCCTGGCACTCAGCCTGCGCGACGAGAACGGCGCCATGGTCGGCGGCCTGATCGGCGAGCTGAAATGGCAATGGCTCTATGTCGATCTGTTCTGGATCGACGAGGCCCATCGCGGCGCCGGCCATGGCGAGGCGCTGCTGGCGATGGCCGAGCAGGCGGCGCGCGACTATGGCGCCCGCGGCGTCTATCTGGGTACGATGAGCATCCAGGCGCCAGGGTTCTATCCCCGCATGGGCTATCGCGAATGCGGCCGCATGGAGGACTATCCGGTCGCCGGACAGACCTTCCACCACTTCATGAAGGCGCTATGAGCATCTCCAATCGCAAGCCCGGAACCCCGAAGGAAGCGCCGGCCGAGCCGCTGAAGCGGGCGGTCTCGGGCGCGATGAAGGCGATCGCGCGCAAGCCTGAGATGGAGATCGTCTTCGCCGCCGACAAACCCTCGCTGGTCGGCGAGCGCGCCCGCCTGCCGGAGCCGCCCCGCAAGCTCACCGCCAATGACGTCGCGATCCTGCGCGGCCATGCCGATTCGATGGCGCTGCGCCTCGCCTGCCACGATGCTGCAGTCCATCGCCGCGCCGCGCCCGAAGGCGATGCGGCCCGTGCCGTCTTCGACGCGGTCGAGCAGGCACGCGTCGAGAGCGTCGGCTCGCGCCGGATGAGCGGCGTTTCCGGCAACATCTCGGCGATGCTGGAGGATCGCTATCATCGTGGCGGGCGCTATGAGGAGATCACCGACCGCGCCGATGCGCCGCTGGAAGATGCGCTCGCTTTGATGGTGCGCGAGCGCCTGACCGGCCTGAAGCCGCCCAAGGCGGCGGAGAAGCTGGTCGATCTCTGGCGCGAGCAGATCGAGGAGAAGGCGGGCGACGACCTCGACCGGCTGGCGAAGTCGATCGAGGACCAGCGCGCCTTCGCCCGCACCGTGCGCGACCTGCTTGTCTCGCTCGACATGGCCGAGCAGTCGAGCCAGGGCGACGACGCCGAGGAGGACGAGGACGACCAGGACCAGTCTTCCGACGACCAGCAGCAGGAAGAGGGCGAGGCCGAGCAGCAGAGCCAGGGCGAGCGCTCGGAGACCGAGACCAGCGAGGACGCCGCCGAGGAATTGCAGGAGGGCGCCTCCGAGGCCGCCGATGCGCCGGCCGGCGACTGGGACGAGGAAGACGAGAATTCCGAGGCTGAAGAAGCCGGCGAGGCGCCGCGCCCGCGCGACAGCCGCGCCAACGACCGGCCGCAGACCGACTACAAGGCCTATACCCAGAAGTTCGACGAGATCGTCACCGCCGAGGAGCTCTGCGACGCCGAGGAGCTGACGCGCCTGCGCGCCTATCTCGACAAGCAGCTGGCGCATCTTCAAGGTGTTGTGGCTCGCCTTGCAAATCGCTTGCAGCGGCGCCTGATGGCGCAGCAGAACCGCTCCTGGCAGTTCGACCTGGAGGAGGGCGCGCTCGATCCCTCGCGCCTGCCGCGCATCATCATCGACCCGTTCCAGCCGCTCTCCTTCCGGCAGGAATCGGACACGAATTTCCGCGACACCGTGGTGACGCTGCTGATCGACAATTCAGGCTCGATGCGCGGCCGGCCGATCACGGTCGCGGCGACCTGTGCCGATATCCTGGCGCGGACGCTGGAGCGCTGCGGCGTCAAGGTCGAATTGCTGGGGTTCACCACCCGCGCCTGGAAGGGCGGGCTGTCGCGCGAGAGCTGGCTGCAATCGGGCAAGCCGGCCAATCCCGGCCGCCTCAACGACCTCCGGCACATCATCTACAAGGCCGCCGACGCACCTTGGCGGCGGGCGCGGAAGAATCTCGGGCTGATGATGCGCGAGGGGCTGCTCAAGGAGAACATCGACGGCGAGGCGCTCGACTGGGCGCATAAGCGCCTGCTCGGCCGCTCCGAGCAGCGCAAGATCCTGATGGTGATCTCGGATGGCGCGCCGGTCGACGATTCCACGCTGTCGGTCAATGCCGGCAGCTATCTGGAGCGGCATCTGCGCCATGTCATCGCCGAGATCGAGACACGCTCGCCGGTCGAGCTGATCGCGATCGGTATCGGCCACGACGTCACCCGCTACTACCGGCGCGCCGTGACCATCGTCGACGCCGAGGAACTCGGCGGCGTGATGACCGAGAAGCTGGCGGAGCTGTTCGAGGAGGACGCCGGCGGGGGAAGCTCGCGGGGCACGCGCCGCCTGCAATGAGCCTGAGCCGCCGCAGTGTCCTCACCGGCCTCAGCGTGGCGGCTTTGGCGGCGCCTGTGCGGGCGCAGAGCCTCGAACCCGGACGCGTCCCGGTCAGCATCTCCGCCCGGCCGATCGCGAGCTTCGAACCCGGCAACCCGACGAAGACCCGTTTCGGCCAGCTGATCTTCCGCGGCGGGCTCCAGCTCTCCGGCAGCCACCCCCGCTTCGGTGGTTTCTCGGGGTTGTGGCGCTCGCCTGACGGGGAGCGGCTCGTCGCGATCACCGACAACGGCTTCTGGCTGACGGCCAGGGTCGCACGCAGCAGCCAGGGCAAGCTCGTCGGGCTGGAGGAGGCGGAGCTTGCGCCGATCCTCGGGGCGTCCGGCAAGCCGCTGCATCGCTCGCGCTATTTCGACACCGAATCGCTCGCCATCGCCGGCGGCACCGCCTTCATCGGCGTCGAGCGCACCCATGACATCCTGCGGTTCGACTGGGCGCGTCATGGCGTCGAGGCGCGGGCGCAGCTCGTGCCGGTGCCGCCGGCTGCCAAGCGCCTGCCGAGCAATCGCGGCTTCGAGGCGATCGGCGTGCTGCCGGCCGGTCACCCGCTCGCCGGGGCGCTGATCGCGATCTCCGAGCGCTCGGGCCGCGAGGACGAGCCGACCACGGGCTTCATCATCGGCGGGCGCCAGCCCGGCACGCTGCAGGTGCTTCGCCGCGAGGGCTACGACATCACCGACCTCGCCTTCCTGCCGGGCGGCGACATGCTGCTGCTGGAGCGCTGGTACAAGCCGCTGCGTGGCGTCGGCATGCGCATCCGCCGCATCGCCGGGGGCACGATCCGCCCGGGGGCGAAGCTGGACGGGCCGATCCTGATCGAGGCCGATCTCGGCCAGGAGATTGATAATATGGAAGGGATGGCCGTCCATCAGGATAGCGGGCGGACGATCGTCACCCTGATCTCGGACGATAATTTCTCGACCTTCCTGCAGCGCACGGTGCTGCTGGAGTTCGAGCTGGCGCAGTAGTCGTGCGCGTCATGCTCGCCCTTGTGGCGAGCATCCACGTCTTGAACACCACACTCGCTCAGCGAAGCTAAGACGTGGATCGTCGAGACAAGCCCGACCATGACGGACGGACAACGAAAAAAGCGGCCTTGCGGCCGCTTCGTTCAGTCCCGAGGGAACCCGCGCTCAGTTGGCGGCGAGCTTCTTCTCGATGTCGCGCTTCAGCGCCAGCGCGCCGGTCGACAGGTCGCCGGCCGGAGCCTTGACCAGGAAGGCGTCGAGCCCGCCGCGATGGTCGACGGTGCGCAGCGCATTCGCCGAGACGCGCAGACGGACCGAGCGGCCGAGCGCATCCGACTGCAGCGTGACGTTGACGAGGTTCGGCCGGAAGACCGTCTTGGTCTTGCGGTTCGAGTGGCTGACGAGGTGGCCGGTCTGGGTGGCTTTCCCGGTCAGTTCGCAACGGCGGGCCATGATCGTGTTCCCAAAATCTCCGAATGCTCAACGCAAAATGCCGACACGCGACGTGCCGGCAGGCGAGCACCGGAAGTCAAATTGAAGTGGCGGGTCTATACCGGGTGGGTCGCAGGGCGTCAAGGCGCCTGGTGAGAAAACGCCTGCGGAAACATCTCGGTAACCATTATCCCACCAAGCTGGCGATAACCAGTCACGATTCGGACCGAATCTCAGTGCATGCGACGACGTCCGTCGCGCTCCGGAGCCTCAAGATGAAGCTCGCTTTGTCGCCTGCCAGCAGCGCCTTCATTGCCGCGCTGATGCTCGCCTTGCCGGTGCAGGCTGCGCAGGCGGCCTCGCTCGACGCGACCTATGACGTCAGCCTGCTCGGCCTCTCGCTCGGCAAGGCCAATCTTGTCGGCGGCATCGAGGGCGGCAGCTACAAGCTCGACGCCAACGCCAAGCTGACCGGGCTGGTGGGCAGCTTCACCGGCGGCCGTGGTTCGGGCACCGCGACCGGCAACCTCAACGGCAGCCGGCTCTCGCCGGCGACCTTCGCCGTGTCTTCGGCCAATTCCAGCGAGAGCCGGACGGTGCGCATGGCGCTCGGCGGCAATGCCGTGCAGGCGCTGGCGATCGAGCCGCCGATCGACCCCAAGCCCGATCGCGTTCCCCTCAAGGACGAGCACCAGCGCAACATCATGGACCCGCTCAGCGCCTTCCTGATGCCGGTCGAGGCCTCTGGCCGCAATGGCGGCACCGCTGCCTGCAACCGCACGCTGGCGATCTTCGACGGCGCGGCGCGCTACGACATCAAGCTGAGCTATTCCGGCACGCGCGAGATCAAGATCGACGGCTATAGCGGCCCGGTCTCAGTCTGCCAGGCGCGCTATGTCCCGATCGCCGGCCACCGCTCCTTGCGCCCCTCGACCAAGTTCATGGCCGAGAACAAGGAGATCTCGACCTGGCTCGCCCCCGTCGCCGGGACGAACATGATGCTGCCGGTGCGCATATCCGTGAAGACGATGATCGGCACCGCGGTGATCGAGGCCTCGAGCTTCAAGGTCGATCCGGGCGTGACGGCGACCGCAACGCGGAATTGAAATCAGGCGCCCGCGGCGAGTTCGAGCGGGAAGGGTGTTGGCTCGTAGATCGCATCGAGACCGAGCCTGCTGATCAGGTCGCACTCCCATTCGTGCAGGAGCGCGATCAGTGCCTGCTTGTCGCCCGCTTCGAGCAGGGGGCCGGCGCGGTCGGTGGTCCTGCGCCAGATCCGTCCCCAGTAGGATTCGGGGTCACGAGCGCAGCGTTCATGCAGTGCGCGGCATTTCATCCGGGCGGTGTCGAGATCGCCACGGGCGATGTCGACACGAATGTCGGTGTCGACGTGATTGATCAGGCGCCTTGCTGAAAATTCCGGCTCCGAAACATGCTGGAGGAAGCCGTCTATTGTCTGCGCAGCCCGCATGCGTGGCAGAATATCTTCATTGACGCGAGCGATGAAGATTTCGTGGATTCCGGGTGTCGACCAAAACCAGAGTTGGCTAGGCGCTTGCAGAAATGTAACGTGCCACCAGGTCGTGAAGCTATCAGCGAAAGCTGGGCAGCAGTGCCATATTACCTCGAAGTGGCGCGCTTCGGAGGTTCGCCAAATGGCCAACTGATTGATTATGTGATTTACGGGGCACAAGATGAGCGCCTCAGCTTTCTGAACCAAAGCGCTGGGTGGAGCGATCAGAGGCGCGACGAGCTTGTTGATCTGACGGATCGTCGTCATCGCCTTGGCCTGACCTCTGTTACGATAATGCGGCGAACACCAAGGAAGCGCTTGTAAACGGTTCTTGCAATCTCTGCCGCACGGTCAGGAGACAAGCCAGATTTGCCGGTCTTGATATCATAAACGCATACGATTCCGTTGTCGCGCTGCTCATAGACATCGATGCGAAGGGAGTTTGGCGAGCCGTAGGGAACCTGCTCACCGCGCCCTTCGTAGTAACTTTTAAGAAATGAGCGCTCCGCGCGAAAATTTGGTTCGCCCAGGTTTTCGACCTGATGTTTCAGATTCGAATGAACTGCAGTGCCGAATTCTGCTGCTGAACGATAGTTGTTGCGCGGCCCGACGGTATCGACTGCCGCATCGGTGCGGCTGCGAACCTCCTGAAAGCGTGGGCAGGCGCGATCGACCTCATCCTCGCGGAGCTGGCCGACGAAGCTCAGATTGATCGCATCGGCACTGGGCGAATAATCCCCCGCATTGAAGCCGGCGACAGCTTGCAAGCCGTCGAGCTTGTTGCGGGCCGAGAGCCAGTTGAACAGGGTTAGAGCAGAGTTGATCGTGGTTTCGGCAAGGGCCGGCCCGCTGGGTCGCGATGGGTTTCGCGCCTCCTGCACCGTCGCCTCGCGCTCCGGCCCTCGTTCGGTCCAGGTCGAGCGCGAGACGACTTCGCCGTCCGGGCCGCCAGCGCGGATCGTCTGGGTGCGGTCAGTGGTCTCGAAGATGGTCTTGCCGCCTTCGGGCACCGCGACGGTGTGGCGCTCGTCCCAATCGCTCGGCTTGTCGGGGGCAGCGAACTCGGAGTGGATCGTCGAGCCGTCGCGGTTGACGATGGCGCGCTCGGCGAGCGAGCCGTCGGGGCGGGTCGCCTCCTGGAAGAAGGCCCAGCTCTCCTCGCCGCTGGTGTCGGCGACGACATCGCCGAAGTTCAGCGCGCTCGACAGGGCATTGCCGAGGTCGCCGATCCAGTCGGTTCCGGTCAGTGCCGCGTCACCGCCGCCCCCGCCGCTGGTCCACTGCCCGCCATCGGCATTGCCGGCCGGCACGCGCGGCTGGTCGGGATTGTATTTGCGGGCGAGTTCGTGGCGGAGCAGCCGCGTCTGCGCCTTCAGCGAGACGAGCCGGCGGCGCAGAAGGACGATCTCGCGCCAGCGCGCGCTGTTGCTGGATGGACGATACGGCAGGTTCGGCATGGCGTGCTCCCCGGTTGGAAGCGCACCATTCTGAGGCCGCCGACAGCACCGGGGATAAGATCGCGGTCTATCCCCGCATGCGCCTCGATCGCCTCCCAACCCGCAACGCATGAAGGCTTTGCCATTCGACGAATTGCGGGACTCGGGTGCTAGGCGCTAGCCTCACGGGCGATTCGCCTCCGGAGCTGTCATGTCCAGCGATTTCGCCTTGCCGCCCGGCCTCAGGCACCGTCAGGTGATCGTCCGTGACACCGTCCTGCACGTCGCCGAGGTCGGCGATGGCCCGGCGGTGCTGCTGCTGCATGGCTGGCCGGAATTCTGGATGAGCTGGCTGCCGATCATGAATCGGCTGCATGGCGAGTTCCGTTTGATCGCACCCGATCTGCGCGGCTTCGGCGACAGCGGCAAATCATCGGCGCCGCGCAGCGATGTCGGTGCCAACGCCCATGCCGACGACATGGCGGCGCTGCTCGAGGCGCTCGGCACCGGCCCGGTCGGCGTCGTCGGCCATGATGTCGGCGCCTATGTCGCGCAGGGGCTGGCGCGGCGCCATCCGCAGCGGGTCGAGAAGCTCTTGTTCTTCAATTGCCCGACACCGAGCGTCGGCTCGGCCTGGGTCCGCGACGGCCATATCAACGAGATCTGGTACCAGTCATTCCAGCAATTGCCGCTGGCGGAGCAGTTGATCGGCTCCAGCCGCGAGGCCTGCGCGCTCTATCTCGGGCATTTCCTGACGCATTGGTGCCATCGCAAGGAGGCCTTCGCGCCGGTCTTCGACGCCTACGTCGAGAATTTCATGAAGCCCGGCAATCTGCGCGGCGGATTCGACTGGTATCGCAGCCAGAACGCGGCGCGGATCGCGGCGATCGACGGCCACCCGGCGCCGTCGGTGCCGATCCATCAGCGCACGCGGGTGCATTGGGGCCGGCACGACCCGATCCTGAAATCGGACTGGTCGACCTTCCTGTCGCATTATTTCGACGATGTCGAAGTGACCTTCTGCGAGAGCGCTGGCCATTTCGTCCATGTCGAGGCGCCGGACGAAGCCGCGCAGCTGCTGGCCGAGGTCTTCGCTGAGTGATCAGCAGGCCGCCGCCTGCCGGCCGCGGATATCCGGCGCTTGCGCGATACCGATCGCGATGAGCCAGTCGCGGACGGCATCGCCGATCGCGATCGGATGGTCCTCCTGCAGGTAATGCGCGCCTCCGCCGAGCTCGACGAGACGGCAATTGGTCAGGCCGGCGGCGAATTCCCGTGCCTGCTGCGGCGAGATCAGCGCGCCGGGATCGCCGGAGAACAGCAGCTTCGGATAGGTCGAGGCGCGCAGTGCGGCGTGGTCGGCGGTGCTGATGGCATGGACATCGGCGGGCTCGCCGGCGATCGGCAATTCGCGCGGCAGGCTCAGGATCGGCCGGCGCGAGGCCGGCGTCGGGAAGGGCCGGCGATAGGCCTCCATCTCCTCCGGCGCCAGCTGGCGCAGCACCGAACCCGGCAGGATGCGCTCGATGAAGATGTTGTCCTCGAGAATCAGCTTTTCGCCCTGGCCGGGCGTGCGGAAGGCTTTGAACAGTTCGCGCGCCTGCGGGCGCTGATGGAAGCTTTCCCAGTCGGCGAAGGGCCGGATGAACTCCATGAAGGCGAGGCCGAGCATGCTCTGCGGCCGGCAGGAGGCGTGGTGGAAGGCGAGAGCCGTGCCCCAGTCCTGGGCGAGGATGACGAGGCGATCGAGCCCGAGCGCCGCGATGAAGGCGTCGAGATAGCGGACCTGGTCGGCGAAGCGATAGGCGATGTCGGGCTTGCCGGACTGACCGTAGCCGATCAGGTCGGGCGCGATGCAGCGCGCCACCGGCGCGATCTGCGGGATTATGTTCCGCCAGATATGGGAGGAAGTCGGGTTGCCGTGCAGCAGCAGCACGGTCGGCCCCTGCGTGCCCGCCTCGACATAAGACATGGTCGAATCGAGGACCGGAATCTCGTGGCGGGTGACGGTGATCGGTGCTTGTGAAGCGTTGGTCATGACGAAGTCTTTCCGAACAGGAGGGGAAAAACGATGGTCTTGAAGCGCTCGAGCGGGGCCGGGTCGCGCTCGACCTTCATGCGCAGCATCGCGCCCTGCCAGGAGGCGAGCAGGACGTCTGCGAGATCCTCGGCGCTGAAGGCATCGGCGATCTCGCCGCGCGCCTGGCCCTGCGCGATGCAGGCGGCGAAGGGCTGCCGCCAGCGCATGAAGATATCGGCGAGCTTCTGGCGCAGCGGCTCGCTGGTCGGCGCGGTCTCCAGGCTGAAATTGCCGACCATGCAGCCGCGGGCCCAGTCGGCCTCTTCGAGCTTGCTGGTGATCAGGTCGAGATAGCGCCGCAGGCGGGCGACCGGCGGCAGCCCGTCATCGGCGAGGGCCTCGTCCACCAGCCCGCAGACATAGGCGAAATAGCGCTCCAACACCTCGCCGGCGAAGTCCTCCTTCGAGGCGAAGTGGTTGGTGAAGGAGCCGGGGCTGGCGCCGGCCGCGGCGACGATCTCGCGAACGCCGGTGGCGGCGTAGCCGTTCTGCCAGAACAGGTCGTGGCCGGCGGCGATGAGGTTCGGACGAAGAGATGGCTTGCTCATGTAGATATCAATATGTACGTACGTATTATTGTCAAGCAATCCACAATCGGACAGCTATCGACACGCATTCGGCGCGCCCCCCTCGTTCTGTCGCCATAACGACCTACATGAGCGAAAGCGGCCCTCGCGCGCGCAAGTCGGCGAAGGATGGACAATGAAGGCGATTCAAAATCTTGTGGTTTTTGAATCGCTTGCCGCAATATCTCGCCGTGAACGAAACCTGATTCTGTGGGAGTCAGCGATTCGCCCCCGCTTCGTTCCGGACTCGTTCTGTTCACGGATCGGGTTGCCTTCGGGCGGCTCATCCCGGTAGGGCTGGCCCGGCATTTCGCCGCGCAGGCTGCAGGAAAGCTCCAGCGTCTTGATCCAACCCCGTTCCCTTCCGCCCTCGCTCCGCGCTCGCGGCGTCACGGCGGTGCTCGGACCGACCAATACCGGCAAGACCCATCTCGCCATCGAGCGGATGATCGCGCATCCCACCGGCATGATCGGGCTGCCGCTGCGCCTGCTGGCGCGCGAGGTCTATCAGCGCGTGGTCGACAAGGTCGGCCCCCACGCCGTCGCGCTCGTCACCGGCGAGGAGAAGATCAAGCCGGAGCGGCCGAGCTTCTGGGTCTGCACGGTCGAGGCGATGCCGCGCGATCTTCCAGTCGATTTCGTCGCGATCGACGAGATCCAGCTCGCCGCCGACCTGGACCGCGGCCATGTCTTCACCGACCGGCTCCTCAACCATCGCGGCCGCGAGGAGACGATGCTGATCGGCGCCGGCACGATGAGGCCGCTGGTCGAGCAGCTCATCCCCGGCGTCAACGTCGTTTCGCGCCCGCGCTTGTCCAACCTTTCCTTCGCGGGCGACCGCAAGATCACCCGCTTGCCGCGGCGCTCGGCGATCGTCGCCTTCTCGGCCGAGGAGGTCTACGCCATCGCCGAGCTGATCCGCCGGCAGAAAGGCGGGGCGGCGGTGGTGCTGGGAGCGCTCTCGCCGCGCACGCGCAATGCCCAGGTCGAGATCTACCAGTCGGGCGATGTCGACTATCTCGTCGCCACCGACGCGATTGGCATGGGGCTCAACCTCGATGTCGACCACATCGCCTTCGCCGGCGACAGCAAGTTCGATGGCCATCACTACCGCAAGCTCAACCCGGCCGAATTCGGCCAGATTGCCGGCCGCGCCGGGCGACATCTGCGCGACGGCACCTTCGGCACGACGGGGCGCGCGCCGCCCTTCGAGCAGGAACTGGTCGAGGCGATCGAGGATCACCGCTTCGAATCGGTCAGGCAGGTGCAGTGGCGCAACTCCGATCTCGACCTGCGTTCGATTCCCGGTCTGCTCGATAGCCTCAACATCCAGCCGCAGGAATCGGGGCTGACCCGCGCGCTGATCGCCGAAGACATGACGACGCTGGAGATCCTGGCGCGCAACCATGACGTCTCGCGGCTGGCGCAGGGCAAGCCGGCGGTGTCGCGGTTGTGGGAGGTCTGCGGCCTGCCGGATTACCGCAAGATCGCGCCGATGCAGCATGCCGAGCTGGCGACGACGCTCTATCTGCGCCTGATGCGCCACGGCCGGCTCGATCCGGACTGGTACGCTGCCCAATTGGCGGCGCTAGACCGGGTCGATGGCGAGATCGACACGCTCTCAGCCCGCATCGCACAGGTGCGAACCTGGACCTATGTTGCCAACCGTCCGGACTGGCTGCCCGATCCTGAGCATTGGCAGGGGGTGGCTCGTCTTGTAGAGGACAGGCTGTCGGACGCTTTGCACGAACGGCTCGCCAGCCGATTCGTCGATCGGCGTACGAGCGTTTTGATGCGTCGCCTGCGGGAGAATGCGATGTTGGAGGCCGAAGTCACCGCGACCGGCGATGTGCTGGTTGAGGGTCAGCATGTCGGATTGCTGCAAGGCTTCCGTTTCACGGCGGACCCGAAGGCGGGTGGTCCGGAAGCGAAAGCTTTGAACGCTGCAGCGCTGAAGGCGCTGGCCGGCGAGCTGGAAGCGCGCGCCTCGCGCGTCGTGCTCGCCGGCGACGAGGCCTTCGTGCTGTCGCATGACGGGCTGGTCCGCTGGATCGGCGAGCCGGTCGCGCGCCTGACCGCCGGCGAGAAGGTGCTGGAGCCGCGCCTGCGCCTGATGGTCGACGATCACCTGCCGGCCCAGGCCCGCGAGCAGATCGAGACGAGGCTTGCCGCCTGGCTGAAGCACCACGTCACCAAGCTGCTCGGCCCGCTCCAGATCCTGGAGAACGCCGAGAGCGTCAGCGGCATCGCTCGCGGCATCGCCTATCAGGCGGCCGAGGCGCTCGGCGTGCTCGAGCGCAGCAAGGTCGCCGAGGAGATGAAGACGCTCGACCAGGAGGGGCGGGCGGGCCTGCGCCAGCTCGGCATCCGCTTCGGCGCCTTCCATCTCTATGTCCCGGCGCTGCTGAAGCCGGCGCCGCGCGCTCTCGCCGCCCAGCTCTGGGCGCTGAAGCATGGCAATCCCGAGGCTGCCGGGCTCGATGACATCTCGCACCTTGCATCGTCCGGGCGAACCTCGTTTCCTGCCAACAAGGAGATCCCGAAGGGGCTCTATCGTGCCGCCGGCTACCGCGTCTGCGGCGAGCGGGCCGTGCGCGTCGACATCCTGGAGCGCCTCGCCGACCTGATCCGTCCCGCGATCGCCTATCGCCCCGGCGTCACGCTCGGCCAGCCGCCGGTGGGCGCTGCCGATCAGGACGGTTTCGTCGCCACCGGCGCGATGACCTCGCTCGTCGGCTGCGCCGGCGAGGATTTCGCCTCGATCCTGCGCTCGCTCGGCTATGTCTCGCAGAAGCGTCCGGGCCCGGCGATCACGGTGCCGCTGGCGGTTGCGCCCGCGCCTGCCGCGACGACGCCGGCGGTTCCGGTGGAGGCTATCGCCGAGGCGGTCGACGCGCTCAACGACGCGCCTTCCGCTGACCTCGAGGCTGCCGTTGACAGCGCGGACAGCACTGTCCCGGCGGGCGAGACCCCGGATGCTCCGATCCTGACCGATGCGGAGATCGCTACTGCGGCTCCTGCCGAGGAAGAGCCTGCCAGCCCGGTCGAGCCGGTGCCGGCCGATGCGATGTCGACGCTGGCGCTGCCGAGCGACGAGCCTGCTGCTGAAGCCGCGCCTGAGGCTGAAGCCGAGACCGCGACAGCGGAGCTTGCTGCGGCCGCCGAAGCGACTGCGCCGGCCGAGCCTGAGCTGATCGAGATCTGGCGCCCGCACCGCCATCAGGGTGGACGGCGTCCTGAGCAGGGCCAGCGCGGACGTCGGCCCGAGCGCCGCCCCGGTGCTGCCGAGGCCGCTCCAGCGGCCGAAGGCGGCGAGGGCAAGCCCGGCGGACAGCGCCCGAACCGCAATCGCTGGCGCGAGGGCGGCTGGAACGGCCCGCGCCCGGCCGGTGGCGAGGGCAGCAGACCGGCGGCGCAGGAGGGCGCTGGTCGCAATGCGCAAGGCCGCGACGGGCGTCCCGAGCGCGGTCCGCGGCCCGAATTCAAGCGCGATGGCGGCCGCCCAGGCGGCGGTCCGCGTCGCGACGAGCGCGGCGGCAAGGAGCAGCGCTTCCAGCAGCCGGCGAGGCCGCGCCCGGCCGAGCGCCAGCCCGATCCGGATTCGCCCTTCGCCAAGCTGCTCGCCCTTAAGGCCCAGCTCGAGGGCAATGACGGACGCAAGGGCTGATAGGCAGCGCAGGGAGGCTGCTTGCGGGACGATCGGCAACGCCTCGACAAATGGCTCTGGTTCGCGCGCTTCGCGCGGACCCGCCCCGCCGCTGTGCGATTGGTGGAGGAGGGGCATGTCCGGGTTGCAAGCAAGCGCGTCGAGAATCCGGCGCTCGGTGTGAAACCCGGCGACGTGCTGACGCTGGCCTTGCCGCATGCGACGCTGGTCGTCCGCGTCACCGCCTTCGCCGAGCGCCGGGGCTCCTATGAGCAGGCGCAGACCCTGTATGAGGTCCTGAGCGGCGGCGAACGCGGCGATCAGTCGCTTGCGCCGGAGGGGCCGAAGGGATAACGCGGAAGCTGCACGGGACGCGTCAGCGTGCCTGCGAAAAATCTTCTCGAAACGCTTGTTTCGATGGAAGTTTGATCTCGTTTCCGGTCGTGACAGGGCCTTGAAACATTCTCTCGACCGGCTCTAAAGAAGCGCCGGCCGATTGGAAGGACAGCGCCATGACCTATGTGGTCACCGAGAACTGCATCAAGTGCAAGTACATGGACTGCGTCGAAGTCTGTCCGGTCGACTGTTTCTATGAAGGCGAGAACTTCCTCGTCATTCATCCCGACGAGTGCATCGACTGCGGCGTTTGCGAGCCGGAGTGCCCGGCCGAGGCGATCAAGCCCGATACCGAACCGGGCCTCGACAGCTGGCTGCAGCTCAATGCAAAATTCGCCGCGAGCTGGCCGAACATCACGCAGAAGAAGGACTCCCCGGCCGACGCCAAGGAGTTCGACGGCGTGCCGAACAAGCTCGAACTTCTGTCGCCGAATCCGGGCGAGGGTGACTGAGGCTTACGCTTCGTCAGACCCGGATCGAGATTAACCATAGCCGGCCGCAACGCGGCCCGGCGTCGTTTGCATTCCGTTTACCTTTGATTCGGCGCGATTTTTGTGGTATCCACAAGCCACAGTCGAGTTCGTTCCGCCTGCCCCTGCGAGGTCACACAAACGGGGCACCCCCTGATACGGCAGCAGCGCACCACCGGTCAGAATGCCCGGGGTGTGGTTGTCTTCGTGTCTGGCGGTTCGCAAGAAACGATCGGCTGTGGGAGCGTGTTGCGCCGGACAAGAGCCAGAAGGCTTACCCGTCGTGTCAGGCAGAGTGCCGCCGGTCATCCCGGCCAGCGGTTGAAAGTCGCGTCTCCGCTCCGGCGGAGAGATGCAGGAGTCGAAACGGCATGTCCACTGCGAAGAAGACTGTTGTGCGCCAGGGCTTCAAGACGGGTGAGTTCGTCGTCTACCCGTCCCATGGCGTCGGTCAGATCACGGCGATCGAGGAGCAGGAAGTCGCGGGCTTCAAGCTCGAGCTGTTCGTCGTCAGCTTCGCCAAGGACAAGATGACCCTGCGCGTTCCGACCGCCAAGGCGGCGAGCGTCGGCCTGCGCAAGCTCGCCGATACCGACATCGTCGGCAAGGCGCTCTCGACCCTGACCGGCCGTGCCCGCGTCAAGCGCACCATGTGGTCGCGCCGCGCCCAGGAATACGAAGCCAAGATCAATTCGGGCGATCTCGTCGCCATCGCCGAGGTCGTGCGCGATCTCTATCGCTCCGAGGCCCAGCCCGAGCAGTCCTATTCCGAGCGCCAGCTCTACGAGGCGGCGATCGACCGGATGACCCGCGAGATCTCGGCGGTCGAGGAGATCACCGAGACCGAGGCGCTGAAGAAGATCGAGGGCCAGCTCGCCAAGTCGCCGCGCCGCGCCGGCAAAGGTGAAGCCGCCGAGGCGGCAGAGGCCGAGGAAGGCGACGAGGACCTGCAGGAAGAGGCTGCCTGAGGCAGGCCTTCCGTTACCGGATGGAAGAAGCCCGGCGGATCGCTCCGCTGGGCTTTTTCGTGTCAGGCCGCGCCGGTCTCGGCCGCGAGGAAGGCGACCGTCCGCTCCCAGGCGAGCTTGGCCGCCGCCGCGTTGTAGCGCTCGGCGCTGGTGTCGTTGTGGAAGGCGTGGTCGACGTCCGGGTAGACGATCGCCTGGTAGTTTATGGCCGCCGCCTTCAAGGCCATCTCGTAGGCCGGCAGTCCCTCGACCAGGCGCGTATCGCGGGCCGCCTGCTGGATCAGGAGCCGGGCCTTGATCTGCGGCACCTTGGCGAGGTCTGGCGAGCGACCGTAGAAGACGACGCCGGCATTGAGCTCCGGCGCGCTGACGGCGAGGTCGTTGACCGCGCCGCCGCCCCAGCAGAAGCCGACCGCGCCGACCTTGCCGGTCGTGTCGGACCGGGCCTTGAGGAAGGCCAAAGCCGCGCGCCCCTGCGCGACGACGTCCTCGGGCTTGAGCTGCGCGAACAGCGCACGCGCCGCATCGGCATCGGCCGGCGTGCCGCCGAGCGGGGTGAGGAAATCGACGCCGAGCGCGCTGAACCCGGCGAGCGCGGCCCGGCGGGTGACATCCTCGATATGCGGATTGAGGCCGCGGTTCTCGTGGATGACGAGGACACCGCCACGCTTCGCCTGGGCCTTGGGCGTGACGAGGTAGCCCTTGAGCCTGACGCCGCCGACGGTTTCGTCGATGCGCCTGCTCTCGATGCGGGCGTCGTCGGCCGCGACCTGCTGGGCCTGGGCGTAGTTCGGCTCCAGCAAGGCGAGCGCGGCTTCTGCGGCCGCGGCCGAGCCGGCGATGGCGATCAGCCGGTTCATGAAGCTGCGCCGGTCGAGCGGCTTGTGGGTGTATTCGTCGTAGAGTTCGACGATGCGGCGATCGAGTGCCATGGCTGCCTCCCGTCCTGACGAAGGCCGGGAGGCTAGCACAGCGAGGGCGCAAAGCAGCGGCGCGCTGCGTGCTATTCGCTCACGATCTTGTAACGTTGGCCGGGCGTCAGCCTCGCATTGCGGTCCAGCCCGTTCAGGATCAGGAACTGTTCCAGCGGCCGGTCGGTCGAGGCCATGCGCCCGGCGAGGCTGGCGGGGGTATCGCCGGCGCCGGCGGTGACCAGCCGGATCCGCAAGGGGCTGACAGACTGCGCGTCGCTGGCGCTGAGATTACGGAAGCTGTCGAGCAAAGCGCGCATGGCGCGCTCAGGATCGTTCTGGCCCTTGGCGGCGAGGATGAAGCGATAGACGCGCGGCCCGGCCTGGATCGCGGCGAGACGGAAGGTCCAGTCGGCGCCCTTGCCGGACGTCACTGCCGCCGGCAGACCACCGACCGTAAGCGACTGGACCTCGGCCGTGGCGACGCCGTCGATCCAGCCTGAGGCGACATAGGATTCCAGCGTCTGGCCGGCCTTCAGCGCGACCGAGTCGAAGCGCAGCGCCTGCGAGCCGTCATTGCTGACGCCGACCACCATCTCGCGGGCAGCCTCGAGCTCGAAGCCATCCGGCGCGGTGAAGGCGATGCGCAGGGCACTGTTGAGATAGCGGCGGCCGCGCACGACGCCGTCGGCCGGATCGTCGCCGAAGGCGATGCCGTCGATGACGCCGAGCCAGCGTGCGGCGTCGCGCTCGCCGAGGCCCGGCGCACCAATCTGGCGGGCGCCATTGGTGACGGCGGCGACGCGCTCGGGCGTCGAGGGATGGCTGGAGAGGATGTCGAGCTTCTTGTCGCCACCGCCCTGCTGGCCGGCGCGAAAGCTGGTGTTGCGGCCGAGCGAGACCAGGAAACGGCCGGCGCCATAGGGGTCGTAGCCGGCGCGGGCGATGTTGCGCACGCTGATCTGGTCGGCGGTCAGCTCCTGCTGGCGCGAGAAGCGGGCGAGCGAGAGCTTGGAGCTCTGCTGCACGGCGGCCCCGGTCGTCGGATCGTTCAGCACCTGCGCCACGACCTGGCTGACCAGCGCCGATTCCGCTTCCATCTCGGCGCGCTCGACGGCGTGGCGCGCAGTGACATGGGCGATCTCGTGCGCCATCACCGAGGCGATCTCGGAGGAATCGTTCGCCAGCGCAAGCAGACCGCGGGTGACGTAGAGCCGCCCGGTCGGCAAGGCGAAGGCGTTGACGATCGGCGAATTCAGGATCGTCACCTCATAGGTGCCGATCTGGCCTTCGCCGGCCTTGGCGAGGCGGGCGATGATCGCCTCCAGCTCGGCCTTGACCTGCGGGGCACGATACTCGCCGCCAAAGGCGGCCAGAAGGCGCTGGTGCTCGCGATCGGTGCCGCGCTGCAGGCTGGCGACGCGCGGCGCCGGTTCGCCGCCGGGCTGGTTGAGCGGGGCGAGGACCGAGTTCTGGTCGCCGAAGCAGGCCGCCAGCAACAGGGCCGGCAGCACTGCGGCGACGAGGCGTCCCCGGATCGGCTGACGATGTCGCTGAACTCTCCGCATCGGCCCCTAGTCGATCAATTCCAGTGCACTACGTGTCTGCGCTTCGATCAGGAGGCCCTCGCGCCCCTCGACCACACCACTTACGCGCACGCGTTTACCCGTCAGCGCCGACGCGGTCCAGCCGCTGCGCTGCAAGTCACGCCACAGCGCGCGCGACATGACGATGCTGCCGCCGGCGCCGCGCCGCCGTTCGAAATTGAGATAGGTCCGCTGCGCCCGCTCTCCGACGCCAGCGATACGCCCTTCGACCACGACGATCCGGCCCGCCTGCGCTTTCATCGCTGCGGCATCATGACCGTCGATGACCGGGGGCGCCACTGCGGCAAAATCCCCCTGGGTTGCGGCTGGCGCGGGACTGCCGGCCTTGCCCGCCACCGCCGGCCGCGGTTCGGCCTTGCGCCAGCGCTCGTTGCAGGCGGCAAGGCCCGGCTCGGGCAGTCGCAACGCGGCGCCCGCGGCAAGGAGGGCAGCGCTCATGTCGGGCTGGCCGGCGAAGGCGGCGTCATCGGCCGCGAGGAGGCGGGCCGGCAGGCGGCCCCAGCGATCCGGACCGCCGAGCGGTGCCAGCCGGAACTCGCGCCCATGCCAGCGCGCCAGCTGCGCGGCGAAGCGCTCGCGCTCGGCGTCGCTCTGCCGGGGCGCCAGCCCGGGGAGCCGGATGGTCCGGCCGTCGGCGAGCTGCGGGTCGCCATATCGATCGAGACCGGCGAGGCGAACCAGCTCGGTTCCTTCCGGCGTCGCGCAAGCGTCATCCGCCGCCTGCGCCAGCGGCACCCAGGCTGCCATGCCGATGAGGAACGGCATAATCGCTGCAAAGGAAGGCTTCACCCGCATCGGCTTTATGCTAAACGCAAGAACGTGCGTCCCGGTAGCTCAGCAGGATAGAGCAACGGTTTCCTAAACCGTAGGTCAGGGGTTCGAATCCCTTCCGGGACGCCAGTTTCCCTTTCTCATCGCCGAAGCGCCCGGCTGATCCGATCGGGGGAGCCGTTTCCTGCGCCGCCGAGGTCGACCTTGCCGATGATCGTACCGCCGACGATTCGGACCGAACGCCTGCTCCTGCGTGCACCTGTCGCTGCCGATTTTCCGGACTATGCCGCGTTTCTCGCCTCCGAGCGGGCGCAGCCTATGGGCGGCCCCTATGATCGGCGCGGTGCCTGGGGCCTGTTCTGCCATGACGTCGCTCAATGGGCGTTGTTCGGCCATGGCGCCCTGATGATCGATCTGCCGGACGGGATTTGTCTCGGGCAGGTCGGCATCAATCATGGCCCGCTCTTCCCGGAGAAGGAGCTGGGCTGGCTGATCTATGCCGGGCATGAGGGCAAGGGCTATGCGAGCGAAGCCGCCGCTGCCTTCCGCGACTGGGCCTTTGGACAGCTCGGCCTCGAGACGCTGGTCAGCTATGTCGATCCGCGCAACCAGCGCTCGATCGCAGTGGCGGAGCGGCTTGGGGCGCGTCTGGATGCCAATGCAGACCGGACGGACCCGGACGATCTCGTCTACCGCCATGCGCGGTCGAAGGGAGTGCCGTGACCTAAGGCCGGCTCGAGGCCGCAGCCCGCGGCTCAGTGCTTCGTGACGTGCTCAGGCTTGCCCTTGCGCTTGGTCGAGGCCAATTCGTCGAGCTCCTTCTCAGTCATCGACTCGGCCATCGATTTCGAGGCTCCCTGGAGTTTGCTCTTGGGGATATCGCCGCGCTTGGCGGCGAGTGCGGCGCCGGCCGCCTTCTGCTGCGCCTTTGATTTGGCTGGCATTGCCCATCCTCCACTGTGAGGTCCGTCGAACGTGCAACCCGGGCAGGGGGCGATGGTTCCGGCTGATGCCGCGCACGAAAGACGCGAAGCCGGCTCCCGTTGCGGGGCGATCATGCGGACGCTGCGGGCCGTCTGCCCTTGCCGAGGCGAGGCCGGCGCGGCAAAGCTCAACGGTACGGCCCCGCGGCGATGAACGACGTTGCCGATGGCCAACTCTCGCCCGTTGAGATCACCGTGCGTATCCTCGTTCTCAATCCGAACACCAGCGCGCAGATGACCGAACTGGTCCTGCGCGTGCTGGCGCCAATGACGCCCGCCGATGTCGAGCTCGTGCCGGCCACCGGCCGCTTCGGTGCGCGCTATATTTCCAGCCGCAGCGCCGGCGTCATTGCCGGCCATGCCGCGCTCGATGCCTTCGCCGAGCACGGCGCCGGGTGCGATGCGGTCTATCTCGCCTGCTTCGGCGATCCCGGATTGATGGCGCTGAAGGAGGTGGCCGAAATCCCGGTGATCGGCATGGCCGAAGCGGCCTGCCGGCAGGCGGCTGCGCAGGGTGGGCGCTTCTCGATCGTGACCGGGGGCGAGCGCTGGGGACCGATCCTGACCGAATTCACTGCCGCGCTTGGGCTGGACGGCAGGCTCGCCGCGGTCGAGACGGTGGCGCCGACCGGTGGCGACATTGCGGCCGATCCCGATGGCTCGATCGCGCTGCTGGCGCAGGCTTGCCGACGGACGGTCGAGCGCGACGGGGCGCAGGCGGTGATTTTGGGCGGCGCCGGGCTCGCCGGCCTTGCAGCGCGGGTCGAGCCCCATGTCGGCGTGCCGGTGATCTGCTCGGTGCAGGCTGGTTTCGCCGCCGTGCTCGACGCGGCGCGCAATCCGCCCCCCAAGCCGAGCCAAGGCGATCTCGCCCTGCCCGCGGCCGTGCCCAATGTCGGGCTCTCGGCGGGCTTGGCGCGATTACTGGGCGAGCGCTAGCGCCGCCGCTTCGACGACTGCTGTGCGGGCCGTATGGCTGAAGCGGACCCTGCCCCGTCGGCCAGCCAGATCATATGCTTGGCGCCGCCGGCTCCAGCCCGGGCGCGCACCGTCTTCTCCTCCACCGCGAAGCCCGCCTGGCGCAGGCGCTGGGTGAAGTTGCGATCGGGTCCCGCAGACCAGACCGCGAGCACGCCGCCCGGCCGCAGCGCGGCGTTGGTATAAGCAAGGCCGGCATGATCGTAGAGCCGGTCATTGGCCTCGACCATCAGCCCGTCCGGCCCGTTGTCGACATCGAGCAGGATGGCGTCGTAGCGGCTCTGCCCTTCGCGGATGACAGCCACGACATCCGCTTCCAGCACGCTGACACGAGGATCGTCGAGGCAGCCGGCGAAGATGGGAGACAGCGGACCCCGCGCCCAGGCGATCACCGCCGGGATCAATTCGGCGACGACGATCTCGGCATCGGCTGGAAGAGCGGCGAGTGCGGCCCGCAGCGTGAAGCCCATGCCGAGCCCGCCGATCAGCAGGCGCAGGCCCGGGCGCTGCCCGATTCGCTCGATGGCGAGCGTCGCCAGAGACTCTTCCGAACCCCTGAGGCGCGAGTTCATCAGCTCGTTATGGCCGAGCGTAATCGAGAACTCGTCCTCGCCGCGGCGCATGAGTTTCAGCGTGGCGCCGCCGGGGATCGGCGCGGCGTCCAGTTGCGTCCAGGGCTTCATCGCTCGTCGTTCAGAGTGCGTATCGCCAAAGGAAGGAGAGACCCTGATACGGGTCTATCCGGTGGCGTTGCCGCCGTCGACCGAGCTTCAGCCGCGCAGGGACGCTTCAGCGACCTGTTGATCGTAGTTGATGTCAGCCCGGCTCAACCCGCCCAGGCGCAAGGTTCGCATGAAATTCTCCGAGAACGCGCGCAGATTGGCATTGGTCTCCGGGAAAAACTCGAGCATCAGGAACGGTCGTGGGCGCTTGCCGGCCGTTGCCTCGTCCAGGGAGATGTCGGCGACGAGTCCCACGAGACCGTCGAGCAGCATGGCGCGACCACCGCTCGACATCTCGACGAAGCCGTGCTCGCCCATGGCCTGATTGCTGATGCCGATCTCACGCACAGCTGCCTCCGGGTAGAAGCGCTTGATGGTGCGAGCGACGAAGATCATCGTCTGTGTGCAGTTGAGCACGTCATCCTTGGCGATCTGCTCGGGGTCGCTCGAAAAGCTCGGGCCGTAGGTGCCGAGCCGCGAGCTCAGCAAGGTCACAAAGACTGCGAACCTTTCGGCATCGGAGAACGACAGGCGGTTGCGATCGAAGAACGAAGCCAAGGGCGCCGAGCAGGCCAGGTAGGCGTCGTGAATCGAGCCGTAGCGCACCTTCACCCCCGCGACCTGCTTGGCGACGCATTGCTCGATCTGGGTGAGTGCGATTGCATCCCCTCCGCTGCGGAACAGCAGCGGCGAGGTGGCCTGCACATTCTCCAGCCCATTGATGCGCTGGGCATTGCCATAGGCGGCGATCTGGATGCCTTTCAGTTGCGCGCGCAGCGGATGGATCCAGTAGCGCTCGAGGATGACCGCGCCGCCGGCAACGAGCAGGATCGTCCAGCAGATCAGGCCGACTACGACGTGCCGGGACTGGATTGAGCCGCGAGTCGTGGCTTGTGCGCCGCCCGACGTTTCGGCGCGACGCATCCATGTGAGGAGCGCTCCCAATCCCATCCCCAGCCGCCCCCGATCAGAGCCCATGACAAACTGTTCGTCCAAAGAGCAAATATCGTCATAACGTTGCCGATCTGGTCTTTCGAGCTGATTTAATGAGCATTACCGTTTTTTAATGTTCTGTTGCCGCAGGAACACCGTGGCAATGGGATAGCGTTGGAGCGCCTCCGCACCTTGTCAATCCAGCCGGGCGCGCTTGATGAAGGCGCCGGCCTTCATGATGACGGGCATGTGCTTGCCCTGGCGCGTCAGCAAAGCGAGGTCCTGTAGCGGATCGCCGTCGACGACGACAAGGTCGGCATAGGCGCCGGGCGCGATCGTGCCGATCTTGCCTTCGAGCTTCAGCAGCCTGGCTGCGACATGAGTGGCGGCGCCGATCACCTCATGCGCCGGCAGCGCCCGGCCGCGGATGACGAACTCCTCCGACTGGTGGCGATGCATCTCGCCGAGCAGGTCGCTGCCATAGGCCATGGCGAGCCCGGCCTGCTTCATGATCGCCAGGGATTCCATGCCGGCGGCGCGGACGAACTCGACCTTGGCGACGGAATCGGGCGGGAAGCCGAGCTTGCCGCCTTCGCTGGCGAGCTTGTCATAGGTGACGAGCGTCGGCACGGCGACGGCGCCGTTCTTGGCGGCGAGCTTGGCGGTTTCGGCCTTGATCAGATTGCAATGCTCCAGCGAATGGACGCCGGCCTCGACGCAGCGGCGGATCGCCTCGTCGGTGTAGACATGGGCGGAGACATAGGTTCCGGCCATGCGGGCTTCCTCGACCACCGCTTCGAGCTCGCCGACCGAGAAGCCGAGGAAGTGGATCGGATCGGTCGGCGAGGCGCAGCCGCCATTGGCCATGATCTTGATGAAGTCGGCGCCGCCCTTGAGTT
>PNLY01000090.1 GCA_013823325.1 Methylobacterium sp. | reverse complement strand
CGCGATGCGGATGATCCTGGAATCCGGCAGGCCCGCGATCTTCTTCCAGAGCGCGTGTGCGTCGTCGTCCTCGGAATAGACGGTGACGGTCAGCTTGTCCTTGGGCAGGCCGAATTCGCGGGTGACCAGGGTCCAGGCGTGATGGATCGCCTGCTCCTTGAAATAGTCGCCGAAGGAGAAATTCCCCAGCATCTCGAAGAAGGTGTGGTGGCGGGCCGTGTAGCCGACATTGTCGAGATCATTGTGCTTGCCGCCGGCGCGCACGCATTTCTGCGCCGTGGTGGCGCGCGGATAAGGGCGCTTCTCCTGGCCGGTGAAGACGTTCTTGAACTGCACCATGCCGGAATTGGCGAACATCAAGGTCGGGTCGTTGCGCGGCACGAGCGGGCTCGACGGCACCACCTCGTGGCCGTTCGCCTTGAAGTAATCGAGGAAGGTCGACCTGATCTCGTTGACGCCGCTCATCGCAATCTTGGCTCTGTTCTGGTGGGGCCGGCAGGCCCGGCGCAGTGGTTCTAGTCAGCCCATGTGCGCCTGTCCAGAAAGCCCCCGCAAGGACGCCATACCGGCAAGCTGCTGACCACAAACGGAAACGGGCGACCCGAAGGCCGCCCGTCGACTTAACGACTCCAAGCGCGGGTTTGAAGGCTCAGGCCTCGCCCTCGTCGAGATCCTCGGCGGTCGGGTCGGCATTCTCCAGGATGCGCTCGGCAACCAGGCCGGAATTCTGGCGGATCGTGGTCTCGATCTTGGCGGCGACGTCGGGATTGGCCTTGAGGAAGCTCTTGGCGTTCTCGCGGCCCTGGCCGAGGCGCTGGCTGTCGAAGGAGAACCAGGCGCCCGATTTCTCGACGATGCCGGCCTTGACGCCGAGATCGACCAGTTCGCCTGCCTTCGAGATGCCCTCGCCGAACATGATGTCGAACTCGACCTGCTTGAAGGGCGGCGCGACCTTGTTCTTGACGACCTTGACGCGGACCTGGTTGCCGGTCGCCTCGTCGCGCTCCTTCAGCGTCGAGACGCGGCGGATGTCGAGGCGGACGGAGGCATAGAACTTCAGCGCATTGCCGCCGGTGGTGGTCTCGGGGCTGCCGTACATCACGCCGATCTTCATGCGGATCTGGTTGATGAAGATGACCATGCAGTTCGAACGCGAGATCGAGGCGGTGAGCTTGCGCAGCGCCTGGCTCATCAGACGAGCCTGCAGGCCGGGCTGATTGTCGCCCATCTCGCCTTCGATTTCCGCACGCGGCGTCAGCGCCGCGACGGAATCGACGACGAGCACGTCGATCGCGCCGGAGCGGACCAGCGTGTCGGTGATCTCGAGCGCCTGCTCGCCGGTGTCGGGCTGCGAGATCAGCAGGTCGTCGAGATTGACGCCGAGCTTGCGGGCATAGACCGGATCGAGCGCGTGCTCGGCGTCGACGAAGGCACAGACGCCGCCCTTCTTCTGGGCTTCGGCGATGGTGTGCAGTGCGAGCGTGGTCTTGCCGGAGGATTCAGGGCCGTAGATTTCGACGACGCGGCCGCGCGGCAGGCCGCCGACGCCGAGCGCGATGTCGAGGCCGAGCGAGCCGGTCGAGACCGTCTCGATCTCGATCGCCTGCTGGTTCTTGCCCAGGCGCATGATCGAGCCCTTGCCGAAAGCCCGTTCGATCTGCGAGAGCGCCGCATCGAGCGCCTTGGCCTTGTCCATCGAAGAGCCTTCCACGAGCCTGAGATTTGCCTGATTCACGACGTGCGCTCCTTATGGCAGGGGCGCGACCACATCTCAATCCGCGCCATGGGGATGACTATGGTCATGGTTTGTTCTCTCCCGCAAGTTCTTTTTTTGTTCTCGCCTCGACGCGTGTCGGTTGTGCTCCAAGAGGATGATCGCGAGGGGTTTGCGGGGTATAAGACGTCATGCGCAAGTCGCTGATCAAGCTCCTCCTGATCCCGCTCGACCTCGTGGTCGGGTTGGTCATCCTGCTCGACGAGATGCTGCGGCCGCTCTATCGGCCGCTGATCGCCTGGTTCGCCTCGCTTAGGCTGGTGGCGCGCTGCGAGGAGGCGATCGGGCGGCTGCCGCCCTATGGCGCGCTGGTCGCGCTGGCGATCCCCTTCGCCATCGTCGAGCCGCTGAAGCTGCTTGGCCTGCTGTTCCTGGCGCGCGGGGCGTTCACCGCCGGCATCGTCACGACGGCGATCGGCCATCTCGCCGGCTTCCTGCTGGTCGAGCGCGTCTATCATGCCGGGCGGGCGCAGCTGCTCACCATCCCCTGGTTTGCGCGGATCATGGGCTGGATCGACGCGATCCGGCAGGTGGTGATCGGGCGGATCAAGGCCAGCGCCGCCTGGCAGCGGGGGGTAGCGCTAGTGCGGGCGGTGCGGGAGCGCTTGCGGGGGCTGAGGGGCTGGTTCGCCAGCCTGCGCGCCTGAGAGGGTCAATCCTCCGGATCGGCCTGCCAGGCGGCGGCGAGCCGTTCCAGCTCCAGCGTGTAGCAATACAGCGCGAAGACGATGGCGAGCAGCAGGCCGGAGCGCCAGACCAGGCTGAAGCCGTCGCCGAGCTTGGTCAGCTCCGGCAAGTGACGCAGGAAATAGAGTGAGGCGAGCGCACCGCCGACGATCGCACCGAGGCGGGCGGCGAAAGCCAGTGCGTGCCCGAGGAGGAGGCTGCGGAAACCCTTCGGTATCGGCAGGTGATAGAGCCGCAGCCAGTAGCAGCACTGACCCAGCAGGGCCGCCGCGACCACCTGCGTCAGAATCGCGGCCGGCAGTGTCTGCTGCTGGCCGATCCGCTCGACCAGGATGCGGAAGGTGGAGTGGATGTGGAACAGGATCACCAGCGCGCAGATGGTCTGCACGAGCAGCAGCAGCGTGTAGGCGAGGACCGGCCTCCGCGTCATGGGCGGCACGATAGAGGGCGGCCTGGCGCCGATCAAACCGGCCGGCTTGGGCAGGAGGCTGCGGCCAGTGCGGCGGCGGCGCGGCCGGCAGCCTCGACATAGGCCGGGTCGCGATGGACGAGCATGACCGAGAAGGCGCCGTCCATCAGCAGCACGACCTGACGGGCGAGTTCTTCCGGCGCCGCGACGCCGTGGTCGGCGCAGGCACTGGCGAGCCAGCGCTCGAAGCCGGCCTTGTGGCGCGCGCCGATTTTGATTGCGGGGTGGCCGGGCAGGTTGGCGAGCTCGGCGGCGGTGCGCAGGAAGCCGCAGCCCTTCCAGCGCGGATGGCGGGCGGAGCGCGCGAGGTTCTGGAAGATCGCCTCGATCTTTTGCGGCAGCCCGCCTTCGGCCTTGTCGAACCAGCCGGCCATCAGCTTGAGATTGGGCTGGTCGCGCGCCTCGAGATAGGCGGCGACGAGCTCGTCCTTGCTCTCGAAATGGTAGTAGAGCGTGCGCTTGGTGACGCCGGCCTTCTCAGCCACCGCATCGACGCTGACGGCGCGGATGCCCTCGCCATAGAAGAGCTTGCTGGCGGCCTCGATGATGCGGGTGCGCGTCGGCTTGTCGGGTTCGGCCATGCCTCGATGTATACCGTACAGTGAGTATACATCGTCAAGCCTTGGCCGCAGCCTTGCTGCGACCTGAAACCGGAAGGACGCCAAGGCCATGCCCGATAATGATCCCATCCTGATTCAACAGCGCGAGGCGATCGCGACGCTGACGCTGAACCGGCCCGAGAAGCTGAATGCGCTGAGCTACGGGCTGATCGACCGCCTGCTCGAACTGCTCGATGCGATCGAGATCGATCCTTCGGTCCGGGCCGTGATCCTGACCGGCGCGGGCGAGCGCGCCTTTTCGGCCGGCGGCGACATCCACGAGTTCTCGCGGAGCGTCGCGGCCGGGCCGGAGCAGGCGGTGCGCGATTTCGTCCGCCGCGGGCAGAAGCTGACGGCGCGGCTGGAGGCTTTCGGCAAACCCGTGATCGCGGCGGTGAACGGGCTCGCCTATGGCGGCGGCTGCGAGGTCACCGAGGCGGTGCCACTCGCCATCGCCAGCGAGCGGGCGATGTTCGCCAAGCCCGAGATCAATCTGGGCATGCCGCCCACTTTCGGCGGGACGCAGCGCCTGCCGCGTCTGGCCGGGCGCAAACGCGCCATGGAGCTGCTGCTGACCGGCGATCCGTTCACACCGCAGCGGGCGCTGGAGATGGGGCTGATCAACGCGGTGGTGCCGCATGAGGAGCTGCTGCCGGCGGCGAACGCGCTGGCGCAGCGGATCCTCAGGCATTCGTCCCTGGCTGCGGCGAGCATCCTCACCGCGGTGACGCGCGGCATCAACGCCAGCATCGCCGAAGGGCTGCTGATCGAGAGCGAGCAGTTCGCGCGTGTCGTGCCGACGGCCGATCTGCGCGAGGGGCTCGACGCCTGGATGGCGCGGCGCCAGCCAGTCTATTCCGGCGACTGGTCGCTGGTCGCCAAGGCCGGTTGAGGGGGCGGGGATGGGTGACCATACGAGCTTCAGCCGCGAGGCCTTCGCCGCCTTTCGTGCCGATGACCGGCCAGGGCCGGTGCAGATGCTGAACCTGATCCGGCTCAATGCCGAGGCGCAGTATCCGGACGGACCGCGCGGCGGCGGCCGCGAGGCCTTCGCGAACTATGGCCGGATCAGCGCGCCGGTGCTGGCGCGGCTCGGCGGGCGGATCATCTGGCGCGGTGGCTTCGAGCAGATGCTGATCGGCCCGCGGGGCGAGCGCTGGGACATCTGCTTCATCGCCGAATATCCGAGCGTCGAGGCCTTCGCCGCGATGTTCCGCGATCCGATCTACCGCGAGGCGATGATGCACCGGCAGGCGGCGGTCAGGGATTGCCGCCTGATTCGATTGGCGGGGCAGGAGGCGGGCATCACCTTCGCGGGATAGGGCAGGGTCGCTCAGCCCTGTTTCAGGCGCCCGATCAGGCCATGGATGTCGCCGAGCACGAAGAGGTCGCGCACGAGCCCGCCCTCGAAGGTGAAGGCCGGCGCGCCATGCCACCAGACATGGCGGCCGCTCGGCGGCACTCCGAACATCTCGCGGCGATGGAAGCCGTGGAAGCGCAGGCGCCCGAAGACGCGGTTGCCTTCCTCGACCAGCGCCAGGATGTCGGAGGTGTAGTCGCCGAGCGAGCCGGTGACCCAGTCGACATAACCGGCGAATTCGCGATGGCCGCGCAGGACCGGGCCGAGCGAGCCGCGAAAGGTGAAGTCCTCGTGGAATATCCGTGGGATCAGCGACTTGTCGGCGCGATCCCACATCTCCTTGTAGAAGACGCGGACCAGCTCCTTCTGCGGCGAGAGCGCAACATCGCTGAAATCGAGAGCCGGCTCGTCAGGTGGCGCTTCGCGTCCTTGCGGCATCTCGATCATGCTCGGTCCTCCTTCGATATCGCAAGCTTCCCTAAAAGCGGGCCGAGTGAGACATCAACTGTCGCAAAGCGCCATTGGGCAATCACGCATGCCGGGCAGGCGCGGGACCTCTGCCCGCCTGCCGGCCGCACTTCGTCAACCTGCTGCGCGCGGCGGGTCCGCCAGGGCGGGCGTGGCCGAGCCGGAACCGCCCAGCCTCCGGGAGAGCCCTTCCATGTAAAGGAAGATCACCGGGGTGATGAACAGGGTCAGCACCTGCGAGACGATCAGCCCGCCGACCACGGCGAGGCCGAGCGGCTGACGCAGCTCCGCGCTCGCGCCGGCGCCGATCGCGATCGGCAGGGCGCCGAGGATCGCCGCCAGCGTCGTCATGATGATCGGCCGGAAGCGGCGCAGGCACGCTTCGCGGATCGCGGTGTCGGGCGGCTCCCCGGCACGTTGCAGTTCGAGCGCGACGTCGATCATCATGATCGCGTTCTTCTTGACGATGCCGATCAGCATCAGGAGCCCGATCACGGCGATGACCGAGAGGTCGAGGCCGAAGAGCTTCAGGGTCAGCAGCGCGCCGAGCGCCGCCGCCGGCAGTCCGGTCAGGATGGTCAGCGGGTGGATGAAGCTCTCATAGAGGATGCCGAGCACGATGTAGATCGTCAGCACGGCGCCGGCGATCAGCAGACCCTGGTTGCCGAGCGATTGCTGGAAGGTCTGGGCGACGCCGGCAAAGCTGGTGCCGATCTGCGGGGGCAGGCCGAGCTCGGCCTTGATCGCATCGATGCGCTGCACGGCCTCGCCGAGCGAGCGGCCGGCCGGCAGGTTGAAGGAGAGGGTGACGGCCGGGAGCTGGCCGAGCTGGTTGACCGTGAGCGGGCCGGCCTTGCGCTCGATCCTGGCGAAGGTGCCGAGCGGGACGAGCGCACCGGAGGAGGAGCGGAAGCGGACCTGGTCGAGCCGGTCGTTCGACCACTGGATGTCGGGATTGAACTCGATGATCACCTGATAGCTGTCGCTGGTGGTGTAGATCGTCGAGATCTGGCGCACGCCGAAGCCGGAATAGAGGCTGGAGCGCAGCACGTCGGCGCTGATGCCGAGCGACTGCGCCTTGGCCCGGTCGACGACGAGATTGGCGAGCAGGGCCTTGTTCTGCAGGTCGGTGGTGACGTCGACGAAGAGCGGGTCGTGCTGCAGCGCCTCCAGCATCTTGCCTGACCAGTCGGAGAGCGCCGCCTGGTCGATCGACTGCATCACGAACTGGTACTGGCTCTTGGAGGAGCGCGCGCCGATGTTGAGGTTCTGCACCGGCGACATATAGGTCGCGATGCCGGGGATGGCGGCGAGCTGGCGGCGCAGGTCCGCGAGCATTTCCTGCAAGGGTGGGCGCTGGTCCTTCGGCTTCAGCTCGACGAAGAGCCGCCCGGCATTGAGGCTGCTCGACTGTCCGCCGGAGCCGATGGTCGAGGCGACATGGTTGACATAGGGCGAGCGCCGGAAGACGTCCTCGACCTTCTGCTGCAGGCCCGACATGGCGTCGAAGGAGATGTCCTGGCGCGCCTCGGTCGCGACCTGGAGCTGGCCGATATCCTCCTGCGGGAAGAAGCCCTTGGGAATGGTCATCACCAGCCAGGCGCTCGCGGCGACGCTGGCGAGGAAGATCATCAGCACCGTGCGGCGGTATTTCAGGCTGAGGTCGAGCCCGGCGCGGTAGGCGCCGAGCACGGCGTCGAAGCCGCGTTCGAGGAAGGCGAGCCGGTCCTTCTTGCCGGGCTCCGCATGGCCGGCCGCGCTGGCGCCGAGGCGCGCGCACATCATCGGCGTCAGCGTCAGCGAGACGAAGGCCGAGGCGAGGATGGCGACCGTGACGACCACCGCGAACTCGTTGAAGACGCGCCCGATCACGCCGCCCATCAGCAAAACCGGGATGAAGACCGCGACCAGCGAGAGCGAGATCGAGATGATGGTGAAGCCGATCTCGCTCGAGCCCTTCAGGGCCGCGTCGAAGGCGGAGAGCCCGTCCTCCTCCATATGGCGGACGATGTTCTCGAGCATCACGATCGCATCGTCGACGACGAGGCCGACGGCGAGCGTCAGGCCGAGCAGGGAGATGTTGTCGATCGAGAAATCGAGCAGGTACATCGCTCCCAGCGTCGCGATCAGCGAGATCGGCACGGCGACGGCGGGAATCAGCGTCGCGGTGAAGCGGCGCAGAAACAGGAAGATCACCGCGACGACCAGCACGATCGTCAGCCCAAGGGTGAACTGCACGTCCTCGACCGCCTGACGGATCGAGGCCGAGCGGTCGTTGAGCAGGCCGAGCGTGGTCGCGGGCGGCAGCAGCGACTGCATCTGGCCGATCGCGGTCTTGACCCGGTCGACCACCTCGACGGTGTTGGCGTCGGGCTGGCGGAAGACCGCGACGACGAGGGCGCGCGAGCCGTCATACCAGCTGGCGAGCTGCAGGTTCTCGACGGAGTCGATCACCTTGGCGACGTCGCCGAGCCGGACCGGGCGGCCATCGCGGGTGGCGATGATGATATCGGCGAAATGACTGGCGTCGGCGAGCTGGGTCTGCGCCTCCAGCGTCAATTGCTGCGGGCCGGACTGCATGGTGCCGACGGGGGTGTTGACGTTGGCGGCGGTGATCGCCGCCTGCAACTCGTTGATGCCGATGCCGCGGGCGGCGAGGGCGGTCGGATCGACCTGGATGCGCACCGCGTATTTCTGGCTGCCGAAGATCTGGACCTGCGCCACGCCCTCGACGGTGGACAGCGTCGGAGAGAGCACCTGCTGGACGAAGGCGTCGATCTTGGAGAGCGGCGTAACCTCGCTCTTCAATGCGAGCAGCAGGATCGGAGCGTCGGCCGGGTTGAACTTGCGGTAGCTCGGCGGCGTCGTCATGTCGATCGGCAACTGGCGCTGGGTCCGGGCGATCGCCGCCTGGACGTCGGCCGCCGCCGCGTCGATGTCCCGGTTCAGCGCGAACTGGATCGCGATCGAGGTCGAGCCGAGCGCGTTGGTGGTCGAAATCGAATCGATGCCGGCAATGGTGGCGAACTGCTTGATCAGCGGTGTCGCCACCGAGGTCGCCATGATCTCCGGCGAGGCACCGGGCAATTGCGCGGAAACGTTGACGACCGGGAATTCGGCACGCGGCAGCGCCGCGACCGGAAGGGAGCGCCAGGCGAACAGGCCGCCGAGGATCAGCGCGCACGACATCAGAATCGTCGCGACGGGATGACGGATGCAGAAAGCCGAGACCGACATGGCGCGCCCTCAAGGCTTGGCGGTTTGCGGGGCGGTGAGCCTGATCTTGGCGCCGGGCGAAAGCCGCGACTGGCCTTCGGTCACGACCTTCTCGTCCTGCGCCAGGCCCGAGGCGAGCGCGGCGACGCCGTTCTCGTTGGAGGCGACCTTGACCGGCCGCGCCTCGACCGTGTCGTCGGGCTTGGCGACGTAGACGAAGGGGCCCTTCTGCCCCTCCTGCAGGGCGACCGAAGGCACCGTGACCGAGCCGGGAAGCATGCCGAGCTGGACGACGACGTCGACATATTGCCCCGGCCAGAGCCGGTGGGGATCGTTGGTGAACAGCGCCTTGACGCTGACGGTGCCCGAGGGGATGTCGACGGCGGAATCGATGAAGGAGAGATCGCCGGTGGCGAGTTCCTCACGCGTGCCGGAGGCGTAGGCCGTGACCTTGGCTGGTGTCTGTGCCTTGGCTGCCGCCTGAAGCAGGGCCAGGTCGCGTTCGGGCAAGGTGAAGGTGACGCGGATCGGAGCGATCTGCGTCACCGTCACCAGGTTGCTGCTGGCGTCGTTGGCGCGCACGGCATTGCCCGGCGTCGCGGCGATGGCGCCGAGCCGGCCGGAGATCGGGGCGGTGATCGTGGTGTAGCCGAGGCGGACGCGGTCGAGCGCCAAGGTCGCTTCGTCCGCCTTGACGGCGGCGGTGGCGACGGCCTCGTCGGCGGTCGCCTGGTCGAGGGCCTGCTGCGTGCCCGCGCCCTTGTCGACCAGGCTTTTCTGGCGGGCGAGGTCGGCGCGCTTTTGCGCCACGGTCGCCTTGTCGCGCTCGACATTGGCCTCGTCGCGGGCGACCTGCGCTTTGAGTTCGCGATCGTCGAGGGTGAAGAGCAGGTCGCCCTGCTTGACCTCCTGGCCCTCCTTGACGTGCATGTCGGCGATGACGCCGTCGAGGCGGGACTTGACCGCGACGATGGCGACCGGCTCGGCGAAACCGATCGAGCGGCGCGTCACCGGCACGTCGGCGCGGCCGGCGAGCACGGTCGTGACCGGGCTGGCGATGGGACCGGCGCGGCGCTCGGCATGGGCCTGCTCCGGTCCGTCCTGCGGCCGGATCACGCGATAGGCGGCAAAGGCGGCGACAGCCCCCAGAAGAGCTATGATCGCGTAGCGTTTCATCGATGGTCTCGGCGCGTCACTGTCCACGCGCCACTTTACCGCCTTCCCGCATGGGGTGCCTGTCCGCAGCATGAACTCTTCGTAATGCTGGCGAAGGGCTGGGCGAGCGGTAGCCGGACAGCGCGCCATTATACCCCGAAGCCAGGCCGCGCGACAGGGCATGGGCCGGGTGTCGGGTCAGATGACCGGTGACGATGCAGGATTCGTTGACCGGATAGGCGCCAATTCTACGAAGCGGAGGACAATTATTTAATCTGTCCACGCTATCAGCCTGCCGGAGATTGCTTGGGAAGGTTGCGCTGCATGAACGCGCTGACGCCGGATGAATTCAGGTCGTCGATCGATCTGGAAAAGCGCAAGTTCCACATGAAGTCCTATTTCGAAAGCAGCTTCTACCGGCAGTATCGCTCGGCGAACATGGCGCTGAGCGCATTGGGGCGCAGTCCTCGCGTCCTGTCTCTTGGGGCGGGTGGCGCTTTCGTCGAGGAAGTCGTCCAGAAGCATCTGGATGCTTCGGTCTTCGTGGTGGATTTCGCCGAGACCCTGGCGATCGAGAGCGATCTCTACGGCAATTTCGCGGGGATGTTCGCCGGCGATATCTCGGCGCCCGACTGGGTCTCCCCGCTCGACGGCGTCGATGCGGTGTTTTGGTTCGACAATATCGAACATCTGCGCATCGACCCGACCACGATCCTGCGCAAGCTGCGTTCGGCACTGTCCGAGAACGGCCAGATCTTCATCACGACCGACAATTTCGCGCGGCTGCGGAACATCCTGAAGCTGATCTTCAACCGCTCGATCGTCGCTTTGCCGAAGGATCTCTTCGCCGAGGTCGATTTCGAGCACGAATACGTTCACCGGCGCGAATATACGCGGCCGGAGCTGGAGGCCTGCCTGCGGGAGGCGGGCCTGAAGCCGGTCGAGGTCGAGATGCTCTGGCAGAGTCCGTCGGAGAGCCTGAAGAAGCTGCCGTTCCGGAGCTTCGAATACCTGTTCCCGCGCTTCCGCCCGCATATGCTGATCCGGGCTCAGAAGGCCGAGCAGGACGTCCGGTTGACGACGGGCTGAGCGAACCTCACCGTGTCCTGCTCGCGCAGGTCCCATCGCTCATAGGTCTTGAAGCCGGGTTTCAACCGCCATTCCAGCCTGACCGAGCAGGAGGCCTTGCCGTCCGTGGTCAGCCAGATGGCGAAGGTGTGCGAGCGCTCGGCGGTGAGACGCACGAGCGTCCCTGCGTTCACGACCTTCCAGCGCCCCTTCACCCGTCCGTCGACATCCTCGCCAAGGATGCCTTGCTGGGATAGCCCTGGCCGGCGTCTCCCGAGTCCATCGCGACGAATCTGCTCGGTAATCGTCCCATCCTTGCCAAGCGTGAGATAGATCGTCCGGACGATCTCGTTCGGTTCTTCGTCGATCTCAGGCTCGGTCCAGGAAAGATAGAGCTGGAAGCGTGCCTCCTGGGCGAGGGCAGGGCAGGCAATGCCGAGCAGGGCGAGGCAGGTGAACGCAAGAGCGAAGGGGCGGCTCATAGCACTTCGCACGTGGCCTGCTGGACCGTCGGCTGGTTGTATCTGATCGCGATGTCGCGCCGGCGGGCCCAGGCTTCGTAGGCCGTGAATCCCGGCTTCAGGCGCCATTCGAGCGTGACCGAGCAGGAGCGTGCGCCGTCGGTCCGCAGCCAGATCGCGAAGGTGTGGGTGCGCTCCGCCTTCAGGCGCAGCAACGTGGTCTCGTTGAGCACCTTCCAGCGCGCGGGCGAGCCGTCGAGCTCGTCGCCGAGCGCTCCCTCGTGGACGCGCCCGGCGCGTTGGCGCCCGCCGCGATTGCGGCTGACCTCCTCCTTGACCGCGCCGCCCTTGCCGAGGATGACCGTGATCGTGCGGCTCGCCGGCCTGATCCTTTCCCGCGGCTCGATCTCGGGAATCGTCCAGGCCAGGGACAGCCGGAAACGAACCTCCTGGGCGCGGGCAGGGCGAGCGGTGCCGAGAAGGGTGAGGCAGGCCATCGCAGCGAGTGCGAGATGCCGCCTCACAGAACGTCGCACCGGGCGGTGGGCCAGCTCGGCTCGGCGAAGCGAACCACGGGCTTGCCCGGCTTCTTCGGCGCTTCGAAGAGCGTGAAGCCGGGTTTCAGGCGCCACTCCAGCGTCGCCGTGCAGGAATCCTTCCCTTGGGTGCGCAGCCAGATCGCAAAGGTGTGAGACTCGCGCGCAAGGAGCCTGACGAGCGTGGTCTCGTTGACCACCCGCCAGACCTTTCTGCGCGGTCGGCTGTCGCTTCCGCCGAGCTCGGTATCGGTCTCGACGAGATTCGCACCGGGCCAGCCGTTTCCGATCCTGGTTTCGGTCCGCTCCGTCACGGTGCCGTCGCTCTTGAGGGAAACGAAATACGAGTTCTGCTGCATGACCGATCGGGGCTTGGGCTCGACATAGTTGACGATCCAGCTCGTCGTGATGCGGAACTTCGCCTCTTCGGCGGATGAGGCCTGCGGCAGGCAAGCCAAGACCGCGAGCACGCCGCCGACCGCGAGGACCCGCGGCGAGGCAAGGTCATGCATTCGCGCGGAAATCTTCACAGGACCTCGCATTCGGCGCTCTGCTCGGTCGGTTCCGAAAAGAGCATCTTCACACGCCGCTTGGGGGCCCATGTCTCGTACACGCTGTGGCCGGGCTTGAGACGCCATTCCGCCGAGGCGGTGCATGAGCGGGTTCCGTCGGTTCGCAGCCAGATCGCGAAGGTATGCGAAGGCCGCGCGGCAACGCGCAGAAGCGTATTCTGGCTGATGACGGTCCACTTCGTTGTGAAGCGCCCGTTCATGTCCTCGCCCAGCGCGGTTTCTCGCGACGCCTGGCGGATACCCCTGGCGCGGCGGCCGGCCCTGTGGACGAATTCCTCGTGGACCGTGTTGCCCCGCAATGTGACCAGATAGGTGCTGGAGGTCGGACGGGACTGCTGTCTCGGTTCGATCTCATGCTGCATCCAGGAGACCGTGACGCGAAAACGCGCTTCCTGGGCCGCGGCTGGCGTGATTGCTTGCGGCAAGAAGGCAGAAACGACCGCAAAGAGCAAAGCAGAGCGGGTCACCATCAGCCTCATTCGCAGAACGACTGGCCGTTGAAGTTGAAGCAGCGCCCGCGCGCCGCCGGGGCGGGCGCCCTGGCCGGGGCCGGCGGGCGCGCGGCGGCCGGGCGGACGGAGCGCTCCTGCGCCACGCGCTTGGGCTTGGGCGCGACGCAGTCGCCGTCCGCATCCAGCCGCTCGCCGCGCGGGCAGCTCTTGGCGACGCAGACGCCGTCGCGCTCGACCTGCCGCGCCGAGCAGGTCAGCGGGCAGATGCGGCCGCTCTGGCGTTTCAGCACGTCGAGGAACTCGCTGGTCGGGGCGCCGGGAACGTCGAGATGGGCAAGCCGCGCGAACTCGCGGACGGCGCGGCTGGTGGCCTTGCTCGACCATTCGCCGTCGGGCTTGCCGCTGTAGCAGCCGACACGGCCGAGCTCGAGATTGATGGTGCGCGTCAGGCCGGCGAGATCGATGACCGCCGGCTTGGCCGGTTCGGGCGTGCCGCCGGGCAGGGCGGCCAGGCGCGTCGGCTCGTCGGTGCGTGCCGGAGCGGCCGCAGCCGCGCTCTGGACGCGCTGCAATTCCTCGGTGGCGCGCCGGCGCTCGGCCTCCAGCTCGGCCAAGAGCCTGGCGCGCTCGCGCTCGCCGGCCTCGCGGATCTCCTGCTCGGCCTTGAGCCTGGCCGCAAGCTCGGCGGCAGCGCGCTTGTTCTCCTCTTCCAGCTTGGCGAGCCGCTCGGCGATGCGGCGGTCCTCGTCCTGCTTCTGGCGGTTCGCGTCGGTTTCGGCCGCCTTGAGCTTCTCGGCCTGGGCGGTGGAGAGGCGATCCCGTTCGAGGGCCTGGCGCTCGCGCTCCTTGTCGTCGCGGGCGCGGCGGGCCTGGTCGTCGGCCCGGGCCGCGAGCTCGGCCTGCGCCTTGCGGTTGTCGGCTTCGAGCTGCGCCAGGCGCTCGTCGAGCTTGCGACGCTGCTCGGCCTGCTGCCTGGCCGCGTCCTCCTCGGCCTTCCGCCGTTGCTCGGCCTGCGCCGCTGCCAGCTTGTCCTGCTCTGCCCTGGCAGCGGCGAGGCGAGCGGTTTCCGCCTGTCGCGCACTCTCGGCGGCGGCGGCGGCCTTGCGGCGCTCTTCCTCATAGGTCGCGAGCTGGCGGCGCAGCGCCTCCTCGCGCTGTGCCCGTTCGACGGTCTCGATCCGGGCGCGGGCGGCATCGGCGAGATAGCTCTTCGGGAAGCGGGTGAGGAAATCGCGCAGCGCCGGGCCGTCCTGGCTGTCGCGCAGCTTGGCCCAGGCCTGCTGGTCGGTCTCGCTGCGGTTGAAGTAGAAGTCGCCGAGCAGGGAGATCGAGAGCTCCGGCGTCTGGCGGCCGCCGGTACGCTGGTTCACGCCGGCTGCGACGCGCCGGAAGAGCTGGCCGACCTCCAGCCCCGGCTCGGCCAATTGCTCGACGAGCGCAGCGCTGAAGGGGCTGTTGCGGCCCTTGCCGTCGGCGGCGACGTCGTTCGCCTGCGTCGCATAGGCGATGACCATGCCGCGGGTCTGGGCGATGCGGGCGAGGCCGCGGCCGATCGAGGTATCGCGCGAGCGGCCCGCACTGGCGATCCGGTCGGCCAGCGGGTTGTTGCGGCAGGCGTCGAGGATGAGCAGGCGCACGCCCTTGGCGTTCTGCAAGGCATCGATGACGTCGGCGACCCGGGTCGTCTCGTAGGGGATGCCGAACTCGTCGTTCGGCGCGCTGTCGACCGGCAGCAGGAAGTTCTCGCCGCGGAACTGCAGGCCGTGGCCGGCGTAGTAAAACAGGGCCGCGTCGGCGTCGACGGCCGCGCGGGCGAAGCGGCCGAGAGCTTCGCCCATGCCGCGACGATCGAGATCGCGCCCCTCGATCACCTCGAAGCCGACGGCCCGCAGTGCCGCCGCCACGTCCTGCGCATCATTGCCGGGGTTGGGCAGGGCCGGGGCGGCGCGATAGGCCGAATTTCCGATGACCAGCGCGACGCGCCGCTCGCCCGTCTCGGCTGCGACGGCGCCTGCCAGGCCGCAGAGGAAGGTCAGTGCGACCAGCAGAAACCGGAAAGAGATCCGTCGGGATGTCGGCACGGTCGCGAGTCCAGCTCATGTATTGGACATGTTTTAGCTGTTGTCGCGGTCAGTGCAATATCCGCCTCGTGGGTAGAGGCAATAGTGGCCTCTATGCTCAGGCCATCGCCGCCTTCACCGTCTCGACGAGCTGCTTCATCGTGAACGGTTTGGGCAGGAAGTGGAAATCCTCCCCTTCCGGCAGGTTCTTGCGGAAGGCCTCCTCGGCATAGCCGGAGACGAAGACGACCTTGGTCGACGGGCTGCGCTTGCGCAGTTCGCCGAGCAGGGTCGGCCCGTCCATCTCGGGCATGACCACATCGGAGATGACGAGGTCGATCTTGCCCTCGTGCTTCTGGAACTGGTCGAGCGCCTCGACGCCGGAGGCGGCCTCATGAACGGTGTAGCCGCGCGAGACCAGCATACGGGCGTTGAGGGCGCGCACGGCGTCCTCGTCCTCGACCAGCAGGATGACGCCGGCGCCGGTATGGTCGGCCGCCGCCTTCTTCGGGGCTTCCCTTGCGGCAGCCTCGGCGGCGATGTCCTCTTCCGTCGGGATATAGCGCGGCAGGAAGATGCGGAAATTGGTGCCGCGGCCGACGACGGAATCGCAGAAGACGAAGCCGCCGGTCTGCTTGACGATGCCGTAGACCATGGAAAGGCCGAGGCCCGTGCCCTTGCCGACATCCTTGGTGGTGAAGAACGGCTCGAAGATCTTTTCCAGATGCTCCTGCGGAATGCCGGTGCCGCTGTCCTCGACCTCGAGCAGGACATGGTCGGCCGTCGGCAGGCCGTCATGCCCGAGCTCGCCGACCTCGGACGCCGGCACGTTCCGGGTGCGCACCTGCAGCTTGCCGCCATCCTGCATGGCGTCGCGGGCGTTGACGGCGAGGTTGACCACGACCTGCTCGAGCTGGCCGAGATCGGCCTTGACCGGCCAGAGATCGCGGCCCTGGCGGACGTCGAGCGAGATCTTGTCGGCGACGACGCGCTTCAGCATCAGCGAGAGGTCGGAGAGCACGTCGCCGAGCGCCAGCACCTGCGGGCGCAGCGTCTGCCGGCGCGAGAAGGCGAGCAGCTGCCGGACCAGCGAGGCCGCCCGGTAGGCGTTCTGCTTGATCTGCATGATGTCCGGGAAGGACGGATCGGTCGGCTTGTGGCTGGCGAGCAGGAATTCCGAGGCGTTGATGATGACCTGCAGCACGTTGTTGAAGTCGTGCGCGATGCCGCCGGCGAGCTGGCCGACCGCCTGCATCTTGCCGGCCTGGTCCATATTGTCCTTGAGCTTGCGCTCGGCGGTGGTCTCCAGCGCGTAGACGATGGCGCGCTCGCCATCGGCGTCCTCGCTGGCCGGGACCGGCGAGAGATAGAGCCTCGCCGAGCGGCCGTCCTCGCCGGTGAGCGCGACGTCGAGCGGGGCGATCTCGCCCTTGCCGGCGAGCGCCGCGTCGAAAGCCTGGGCGAGGGCGCCGTTGCCGTTGACCAGCTCCTGGATCGTCGCCGGCTGGGTCTGTCCCTGCGTCAGGCGGGCGAAGGAGGCGTTCGAGCGCAGGATCGCGCCGTGGCGGTCGACGGTCGCGATCGCCATCGGCGTCGCGTGGAAGAAGCGGGCGAAGCGCGCCTCGGCATCGGTGTGGCGGTCGGCGCCGGCTTCGCCGGCGGCGCGGTTGAGCACGAGAGTGCGCGAGGCGCCGGCGCGCCCGTCCTGGCCGAAGGCGACCTGGTGGTGGAGGCGAACCGGCAGCGACTGGCCGTTGCGGCGGCGCAGGTCGACATCGAGCACCTCGATGCGGACGTCGCCGGGCTGGCCGCGAATGGCCTGGATCAGCGCCGCGGCATTGGGCGAGGCGATGTCCTCGAGCTGCAGGCCGCCGGAGCCGAAGCGGGCGAGGTCGTAGTCGAGCCAGCCGGCCAGCGTCGCGTTGAGATAGGGCACCTCGCTGTCGGCATCGATCGAGAGGAAGCCGGCCGGCGCATGGTCGAGATAGTCGATCGCGTGCTGGAGCTCCTGGAAGGCGTTCTCCTGCCGCTCGCGCTCGGGCGTGACGTCGGTGACGCTCCACAGGCAGGCCGGGCGGCCGGCGCGGGTGATCGGCGAGACGCGCACGCGGTACCACCCGACGGCGCCACGCTCGTTCAGCGCGGGCTCCAGCCTGATCTCCTCGGAGAGGCGGCGGCCGGCGCGGGCGGCGGTGGCGAGGCGGTAGATCGCTTCGGAGACCTCGGCGCGGCCCTTGAACAGGCGCTCGACCGGGGCGATCTCGCTGGCGTTGCGGGCGCCGGCGAAAGCGAGATAGGCCTCGTTGGCGTAGACGATGCGGTTCTCGCCCTCGGTGACGACGACACCGTCCTCGGCGCTGTCGACGATCGCCTTGGTGAGGTCGTTGCGGGCGGAGCGCCCGGCGAACTGGATCAGTCCGATCGCGAAGGCGAACAGGCAGAACACCCCGACGACCGACAGCAGCGCGAGCAGGCCGAGGATCAGCGGCTGCGCCCATTCGTTGGCGATGAAGCCGAGCGCGATGGCGGCGCCGACCAGAAGGCCTGCGACCAGGAGGATGATGCCGACATGGCCGGGCCGGTCGGAGCGGTCGATCGCGCTCGGTGCCGTGCTTGCGCTCATTGCAGCGGGTCCGTTTCCTTCAGTCGCCCGTCGGTGATGGGTCGGCGCCGGGCATAGCCTAGAGAGGCCTGCCCGACCAGCGAGTTAGGCGCGCCGGCGCTTCAGGCGCAAGACGTATCCGATGACTTCGGCCACCGCCTGATAGTGTTCGACAGGAATTTCATCGTCGATGTCGACGGTAGCATAGAGTGCGCGCGCAAGAGGCGGGTTCTCGACGATCGGGATGCGGTGCTCGCCGGCGACCTCGCGGATCTTCAGCGCGATCGCGTCGACGCCCTTGGCGAGGCAGAGCGGCGCACCCTGGCCCTGATCGTATTGCAGGGCGATGGCGTAGTGGGTCGGGTTGGTGATGATCACCGTCGCCTTCGGCACCTGCGCCATCATGCGCGAGCGGGCGCGCTGGGCACGCAGTTGCCGCAGCTTGGCCTTCACCTCGGGATTGCCTTCGGTGTTCTTGTACTCGTCCTTCAGCTCCTGCTTGGTCATGCGCTGGCGCTGGTACCAGGTGAAGCGCTGGTAGCCGAAATCGCCAATGGCGATGACGGCGAAGATCGCGAGCACGCCGGCCATCAGCTTGATCGTCAGGACGAGCACAGCGGGCAGCAGCGCGTGCACATCCATCTGGGCGAAACCCTGCAGGCGGTCGCGCTCGCCCCAGAGCACGATCCAGACGCCGATGCCGACCACCAGGATCTTGGCGAGTCCCTTGGCGAAGTTGATCCAGGCTTCCTTGCCGAAGATGCGCTTGGCTCCGGCCATCGGCGAGATCCGGTCGAATTTCGGCATCATCGGCTCGGTGGTCCAGAGCGGCTTGTGCTGGATCAAGGCGCCGGCGAAGGCGGCGATCAGGATGAAGCCGAGCGGCAGGGCCATGATGGCAAAGCCGGTCATCACGCCCTGGCTGGTGATGTGGAAGAGGGCGCCGGCATCGTCCGAGACCTGATGGGCGTTCATCAGGAAGGAGCGCAAAGAGAGCGCCGCGTCGCGGGCGGAGCTGCCGGCGGCGACCAGCAGCGCGAGCGTGAAGCCGCAAAGCACGAAGAAGGTGCCGATCTCCTGGGATCTCGCGACGTCGCCCTTCTCGACCGCTTCGTCGAGCTTTCGCTGGGTCGGTTCTTCTGTGCGATCTTCGTTCTCGACGTCTCCCGCCATCGCTCTGTCTCCTTACAGGCCGATGAACTGGCGCAGGAAGGCGCCGAGATCGTCGAGGAACACGCCCATCATCACCCCGACCGAGGCGAGCAGCACCAGCATGCCGCCGAGGATCGAGGCGGGGACGGCGAGGAAGAAGACCTGGAGCTGCGGCATCAGGCGCGCCAGCACGCCGAGGCCGAGATTGAAGAGCAGGCCGAAGACGATGAACGGCGCCGAGATCTGCACCGCGATCGAGAAGCCCTGGCTCATCGCCTTGACCGCGAGCGTCATCACGTCGCCGATCTCGGGGAAGCCGCCAGGCGGCAGCAGGCGATAGCTCTCATGGATGGCGGCGAGCGCCAGGTGATGCAGGTCGGCGGCGAGGATCAGCGTGATCCCGAGCATCGAGAGGAAGTTGGCGAGCGAGGGGTTCTGCAGGCCGCCGGTCGGATCGACCGTGACGGCAAAGCCGAGGCCGAGCGTCTGGGCGATGATGAAGCCGGCGGTCTGCAGGGCGCCCATCAAGAGGCGCACGCTGGCGCCGATGACGAGCCCGACCAGGATCTCGCTGATCAGCAGGCCGCCGAGCGCCGCCGGTGTCTGCGGGATGGTGATCGCGCCGCGTGCCATCGGCAGGATGACGAGCGCGACGAAGAAGGCGAGGGAAAGCCGGCCGCGCGAGAGAATGAGGCGCTCGCCGATCCCCGGCATCAGCATGACCAGCGTTCCGACGCGCGCGAAGACCAGCACGAACAGCGCGCTGATCTCGGGCAGGACGGCGATCTGCATCGGGCGGACCCGGCTCCGGCGCCAGCAGGGCGCGCCGACCGGACTCCACAGCAAGGAGGCGCTGGCTGGCGCGAGGCTCATTCGCCCGTGGCGATTCGGACGGCGACCCTGCCCATATAACCCGCCAAGGCGTCGCCCATGAACGGCAAAAACAGCAGCAAGGCCGCGAAGACCGCGATGATCTTGGGCACATAGACCAGGGTCTGCTCCTGGATCTGGGTCAGCGCCTGGATGAGCGAGACGACGAGGCCGACCACGAGCGCGATCAGCATCAGCGGCGCGCCGGCCTTGAGGAAGACGACGATGCCGTCGCGGGCGACGTCGAGGATGGCTGCGGAGGTCATCGGCTGGCGTTCCGTTCGGCGTTCGGCGGGATGGCGGTCGTCAGACCGGCATCCGCATGATTTCTTCATAGGCGGCGATGACGCGGTCGCGCACGGCGACCAGCGTCTCGATCGCAGCCTCGCTCTCGGCGACCGCGGTGACGACGTCGACGACGTCGGAGCGGCCGGCGGCGACCTTGCCGGTCTGGATGTCGGCCTGGCGGGCGCTCTGCGCGGTCGAATCCAGCGCCTTGCTGACCAGCGAGGAGAAATCGGGCAGGCCGGCGCCGGCGCCGTCGAGGCCGCCGACCGAGGCGGGCTTCTTCAGGAGGGCGCTCGCGCCCATCCCCTGCATCGAGGCGTAGGCACCGGCGGCAAAGCTCGAGGTGGTCATGAGAATGGCTCCGCTTCAGCCGTGCGAGATCAGGCGCGCAGGATGTCGATGGTGCGCTGGATCATCCGGCGCGTGGACGAGATGACGTTGAGATTGGCCTCGTAGCTGCGCTGGGCCTCGCGCATGTCCATGGTCTCGACGAGCGAGTTGACGTTGGGCAGCTTGACCTGGCCGCTGGCGTCGGCCGCCGGGTGGCCGGGATCGTATTTGCTGCGGAAATCGCTGCGGTCGCGGCTGACGCGGCCGAGTTCGACGACCTGGGCGTCGAGCTCGCGGTCGAGCTTGCCCTGGAAGGTCACGATCTTGCGGCGATAGGGGTCGGTGCCGGCGCGTTCCGGCGACGAATCGGCATTGGCGAGGTTCTCGGCGATGACGCGCATGCGGCCGGCCTGACCTTTCAGGCCGGAGGCGGCGACGGCGAGGCTCTTGAGCAGATCCATGACGAGGCTCCTTAACGTCCCGATTACCGGCCCTTGCCGATCGCGATCTTCATCAGTCCGAGGCTCTTGCTGTAGAGCGAGGCGGCGAGCTGGTAGTCGGACTGGTTCTGCGCGACCTTCATCATCTCGTCCTCGAGATTGACGCTGTTGCCGCTCGGCGTGGTCTCGAAGCGCTTGGGATCGCGCGGGTCGAAGCCGTTCCGCTGACCGGACAGGCCGAGATGCAGCGGCGAGGTCTGCGCCAGCGTCACGCCACCCGTGCCGGCCGGCGAGGGCGCACGCAGATCGTGCGGCTTGAAGCGCGGCGTATCGGCATTGGAGACGTTCTCGGCGAGCAGCTTCTGGCGCGCCTGGTGCCAGTGCATCCGCGCCTTCAGCGCTCCCATCAGGCCAAGGCCGTCATTCGCCATGCCGCAATCTCCCGTCGGCTCCTGCCGAAGTGGGAAATTATTGCCGGGTGCATGGTTAATATCGGGTTAATTCACAGGGATCTGCGCGATGGTGTTAACCATCCGCTAACCACGTTTCCCGAATTGGCGGGGCTTATGGTATAGCCAACCCCGTCTATCCGCCTGAGCGCCCTTACAAAGAGCGGTCGGCGGCTGTCGCGTCGCTTCATGAGGCAGACCTTGCAGACTCTGTTTGGCTTCGAACTTTCCTCCGGCCTGCGTTGGATCATCGCCTTCGCAGTAGTGCTGCTCCTGGTCGCGCTGCTCGGCTTCTTCCTGCGGCGCATGAGCGGCGGCCGGCTGAAGTTCAAGGGACAGGGCGGGGGCCGCACCCGCCAGCCGCGCCTCGGCGTGGTCGACGTCTACGACCTCGACCGGCAGCGCCAGCTGATCCTGGTGCGGCGCGACAATGTCGAGCATCTGGTGATGATCGGCGGCGCCTCCGACGTGGTGGTCGAGACCAATATCGTGCGCAGTGGCGGACGCGTCGCGGCGCCCCTGCCGAGCGAAGGCCTGGCGGAACGCCCGCTGGCGTTCGAGCCCGAGTCGCGCCCGCAGCCCGTCGAGGACATCAGGCCCGTGCCGCCCATGCCGGCGCCGCCTTCGCCGGTGCCGGCCCCTGCCGTTCCGGTCGATCCGGTGCCGCCGCCGCGGCCGGTCTCGCCTCCGCCGCCGCGCGCCGTGGTCCAACCTCCGATTCAGCCCCAGCCCCCGATTCCGCCGCGGCCGGCTCCGGCACCGATTCCGCCGGCCGTCGCCGCGGGGGCTGCCGGAATCGGCGCGGCCCTGACGCGCGATCCGGCGCCCGCAGCCAGCGCCAGCGAGCTCGGCGACATGGCCCGGCAGCTCGAAGAGGCGCTGAAGCGTCCGTTCTCGGCGGTGCGGCCCGGCTCGGCTGCTCCGCGCCCCGAACCCGAGGCGCCGCCGGCGCCCAAGCCCGTCGTGCCGCCGCCGGCTCCTCCGGTGCAGCCCGTTGCGCCGGCCGTAGCGAAGCCGCCGGTTCCGGCCCCTGCGCCGGCGCGTCCGGCGCTCGACATGGAGGCCGAGCTCGAAATGGCGCTGGGGTTGAAGCCCGGGCCGGCGCGTCTGGCTGCGTCCGAGCCGCCGCTGGTCGCCCCACCGGTCTTCGCGCCGCCGAAGCCGCCGGCTCCCGGCCCGGCGAAGCTGGACGAGAAAAAGCCCGAGCCGGCAAAGGAGCAGGCGCCGCCCGCCCCCGTGCCGGAGCCGAGCAAGCCCGGCAAGTTCGCGCCGGTCTTCGACGATGTGCTCGACGAGGTCGAGGCTGCCGTGAAAGCCGAAGCGCCGGCCAAGAGCCAGTCCAAGCCGAACGAGCAGAAGCCTGCTGAAGGCAAGCCGGTCGAGGCGAAGCCTCAGGAGACCAAGCCGGCGGATGCCAAGGCTGCCGAAGCGAAGCCTGCCGAGGCGAAGCCGGTGGAGGAATCAAAGCCGGCCGCCAAGCCGCCCGAGGACGATCCGTTCTCGGTCGATGCGATCGAGGCCGAATTCGCCCGCCTGCTCGGGCGCGATCCCAAGAAGGGCTGAGGCAGGCTCCCTCGAGCGCAGGCGCCGGGGGATAGCGCGCGAAACCCACTTCGCCCGCCAGCGAGCCTTGCTCTAGCGTTCCTCCTGCCCGAGCCGTGATTCGGGCGGGGACGGATGATGGGCAGGCGGATACCCACAAGACGGAGCTTGCGCTGGCTGGCGGCGTTGGCCGCCGGGCTAGGCCTGCTCGGGATCGCCGCGGCGGCGCAGGCCCAGACGCTCTCGCTCGATCTCGGCCAGGGCGGTGTCACCGAGCGGGCGCTGCAACTGATCGCCGCGATCACGGTGCTGTCGCTGGCGCCGTCGATCCTGATCATGGTGACCTCGTTCACCCGCATCGCGGTGGTGCTGTCGCTGCTGCGCTCGGCGCTCGGCACCCAGACCGCGCCGCCCAATGCGGTGATCATCGGGCTCTCGCTGTTCCTGACCGGCTTCGTGATGGCGCCGACCCTGAAGGAGGCCTATCGCGTCGCCGGCGCGCCAATGATCGCCGGGCAGATGCAGCCGCAGGAAGCGTTCGAGCGCGGCATCGTGCCGTTCCGCGAATTCATGCTGAAGCATGTGCGCGAAAAGGACCTGGCGCTGTTCATGGAGATGTCGCGCGAGCCCAAGCCGGAGAAGCCGGAGGACATCCAGATACAGGTGCTGGTGCCCGCCTTCATGATCTCGGAGCTCCGGCGCGCCTTCGAGATCGGCTTCCTCTTGTTCGTGCCC
>PNLY01000089.1 GCA_013823325.1 Methylobacterium sp. | reverse complement strand
TGCTAGGCAAGTTTTTCCCGGTGCATGGTTAGCGCCCGGTTAACGACGGTTAGGAAATGGCACAGTTCGATGCGGATAACGTGCCTTCGAAACGCGAAAGGCGCCGGCCAACGGGCCAGCGCCTGGTTAATTTCTCTAAAAAAGAGAAAGGCTTACTGCCGATAATGCTGGATGCGGGTGGTGCGCAGGCCGGCAAGGCCATGCTGATCGATCGAGGACTGCCAGCTCAGGAACTCGTCGACCGTCAGCGTGTAGCGCTGGCAGGCCTCCTCCAGGCTGAGCAGGCCACCGCGCACGGCGGCGACGACCTCGGCCTTGCGCCGGATCACCCACCGGCGCGTATTCATCGGCGGCAGATCGGCGATCGTCAGAGGACTGCCATCGGGCCCGATGACATATTTGACGCGCGGTCGCAGCGGCTCGGTCATGGTACTCTCACACAACTCAACAGACCTACTGCCGAAGAGCCTAGCCCCAGCGGGCTTAAATTTTGCCTAAAGCAATCACACAGGCTTTCGGCATGGCTCACGGCCGGGTTCGTCAGGACGTGCTCTTCACCGATTTGACCTTGTCGAGCGGGACCTTGATCGCGCCGATCAGCAGCGTCGGCACCGTGGTCGAGAAGTCGATGCCGTCGACCTTGCCGGTGATCTCGGTCTTGACCGTGATCGCCGCGCCGGAGACATCGGTGCCTTCGACCTTGATGCTGTATTCGCCGTCGGGCGCATTGGAGCCCGTCGAGGTCTTGCCGTCCCAGGTATAGGTCTGGTCGCCGGCCGTCAGCGTCTTCGTGCCGCTGAAGACCACGTTCCCCTTGGCGTCCTTGATCGTCACCGTGGCGGTGCCGCCCTTGGAGGCGTTGAGCTTCCACTCGGCCTTGCCCGCGCTGAGCTGGGTCGCGGCACCATCGGCCGTCACGGTCTGGCCCACGAAGCCGATCGCGCTCGCTCCGGTCGTCGCCTTGCTGACGCCGAGCAGGGCGGTCAGCGTCTCGTTCTGCTTGAGCTGCTGCTCGACGCCGGCGAATTGCACCAGTTGCTGGGTGAACTGGTTGGTGTCGAGCGGATCGAGCGGGTTCTGGTTCCTGAGCTGCGTCGTCAGCAAAGTGAGGAACTGGTCGAAATTATTGGCGATCGAGGTGCCGCTGCCGGTCGCCGTATTGTTCTGCGCGGCTGCGATCTGCGAGTTGGACAGCTTGCCTGTATTGGAGACGGTCATGGCGCGCCCCTCCCTTAGATGCTGAGATCGACGCCGCCGAGACGGCTGGCGTTGCGCGGCAGGCTGGCCACGTCAGTCACGAGAGCGCTGTCTTCCGAAGCCTCGACCCAGGCGCGGCGGCCGCGCGGGGCCTCGTCGCCCTGCTGCTGGCGCCCGCCCGCCTGTTGGCCGGGGTCACGCAGGCTGAGATCGATTCCGCCTTCCGACGGCTTGAGGCCCGCCTGCTCGAAGGCGCGCTCGAGCGTGCGCGCATCACGCTGCAGCATGTGCAGTGTCTCGACCCGGTCGACGGTGAGCTTGGCGCTGACATCGCCCTTGTCGGAGATCTCCAGGCTGACGTCGATGCGCCCGAGCTCGGCCGGATCGAGCCGGATGTCGAAGCGCTTGTTGCCGGCGAGCGCCTTGGCGCCGATCTCGATCGGCACGACATGCAGCGGCGTCGGCCGTCCGGTGTCGCCGGAGACCGTCTTGTGGGCCGCCTCGGCCTGGGCCCGGGCCGTCGCCTGGGCGGCGGCGTCGAGTTCCGTCAATGGCGCCTGCGGCGCGGTGAGGCTCTGCGGCCCGGCCGCGAGGATCGCCTGCGGGCTCAGAGGCGCACTGGCCGGCTGCGCGCCGCTGGCGGCGTCGGTCGAGGCAGCCGGCGTCGTCTGGCCGGTGGCGGCGGTAGCTGTGCCCGCGTCGGCGGGCCTGGCGTCGCCCGGGGCCTTCGCATCGCTGCTCGCGGCGATCTTGCCCGCCTCGCTATCGTCCTTGGCCGGGGCCTGAGCGTCGCCCGGCTTGGCATCCGCCGCCTTCACCGCACTCTGCAGCGCCTCGCCGGGTTTGGTCTCGCCCGACTTGGCATCCGTCTTGATCTCGCTGCCGGCCCCCGCGAGCTGCGGCTTCAGCCCCGCCTTGATGTCGGCCGCGGCGGCTTCGCCGCCCGCGCTCGCTTGGCCGTCGGCCTTCGTCGGCAGCGCAAGCGGAACCGGCACCGGGATCATGGCCTCGCCAGTCGCTTTGGCCGTCGCTCCGGCTGCACTGGCCTCTGTGACGGTCTGGCTGCCCTCGGTGGCAGCTCCCTCCGGCTTCGCCGGCTCGCTTCCCTGGAGCGCGGCAGCGGCGAGCGCGAGGAACTCCGCGCCGATCGCGGGCGGCGGCACGGGTTGCATCACTGCGCCCGCCGCGGCTTGCTCGTCCAGCGTGCCCTTGCCGATCACCGGCGCTCCGTCGAGGGCAGCGGCCAGCGCGGCCTTGCGCTCCTCGATCGTCTTGCCGCCCGCCGTCTTGCCTTCGGCTGGCTTGTCGCTGGCGGCCGTCCCGGTCTTCGTATCCTCGGTCGCCGTGGCGTCCTTCGTCGCGGCCTGGTCGCCGCCGACATCCGCCTTCGTCCTCTCCGACGCTCCTTTGGCGTCCGCCGCCTTCCCGGCCCGGCCATCATCGTCGGCACGCGCCGACGACCTGTCTTCGGCCGAGGTCGTCTTGCGGGCAGCGTCATCCGGCCTCGCCTGGTCGCGCGCGCCGACATCATCGCGGGTATTTCGGTCATCGTCGATGCGCGGGCGCGGCCGATCCGCCGGCTCCGGCGGCAAGGTGAAGGCCTGCTCCGACCCGTCCCGCTCGGGACCGCGGCGACTCGGAAACGTGATCTCAGGCAGCGCAGACGAACGCGAGACCGGCGCGGCTGACATGGGTACTCTCCGGAACGAAACCGTGACGATGTGGCCACGGCGCTCTCAGCAAGAGATGAGCCAATCGAAAAATCGTTTCGATTCAAAAGCTTGATCGTATCGGCCCCGCCTCTCGCCCGGCAGGAATCGCGTCATGACGCCATCCGACCCGGCAGGATTTGCCGGCCGGATGCTGGCCCGCATCTGTCAAAACCGCTATAGAGCGCCCAAATCCTCGGGCTCTCGTGCCCGAACCCGCCCGGAACCCTGATGACCGTTTCGCTCAACTCGCTCGACATCGCCAAGCCGCCCGCGGCGACACGCGTTGTCGCGGCCATGTCGGGCGGCGTCGATTCCTCGGTGGTGGCGGCGCTGCTGAAGCGCCAGGGCTACGACGTCGTCGGCGTCACCCTGCAGCTTTACGATCATGGCGCCGCCGTGCATCGCGCCGGCGCCTGCTGCGCCGGCCAGGACATCCATGACGCCCGCCGCGTCGCCGAGGCGATCGGCATCCCGCATTACGTGCTCGACTATGAGAGCCGTTTCCGCGACGCGGTGATCGAGCGCTTCGCCGAGAGCTATCTCGCCGGCGAGACGCCGATCCCTTGCGTCGAGTGCAATCGCACCGTGAAGTTCCGCGACCTGCTCGGCCTTGCCCGCGAGCTCGGGGCCGATGCGCTCGCCACCGGCCATTACGTCGCCAGCCGCGATCTCGGCACCGGCCATCGCGGCCTCTTCCGCGCCGCCGACGAGAGCCGCGACCAGAGCTATTTCCTCTATGCGACGACGCAGGAGCAGCTCGATCTGCTGCGCTTTCCGTTGGGGGCCCTCGATAAGGCCCAGACGCGCGCGCTCGCCGCCGAGTTCGGCCTCGCCATCGCCGACAAGCCCGACAGCCAGGACATCTGCTTCGTGCCGAACGGCCGCTACGCCGAGGTGATCGAGCGGCTGAAGCCCGGCGCCGCCCGCCCCGGCGCCATCGTCCATCTCGACGGCCGCGTGCTCGGCGAGCATGAGGGCGTGCTGCGCTACACCGTCGGCCAGCGCAAGGGCCTCGGCATCAGCAGCGGCGAACCACTTTATGTCGTCGCGCTCGATGCTCAGGACGCCCGCGTCATCGTCGGCCCGCGCGAGGCGCTCAGCGTCAGCCGCGTCGACCTGCGCGATCTCAACTGGATCGGCGACCTCGCGCTCGCCGACCTGCCGCCCGAGGGCATCGAGGTCGCGGTCCGCGTCCGCTCGACCCGCGCCCCGCGCGAGGCCCGCCTGCTCGCCGACGGCAAGGGCGTCCATGTCCTGCTGGCGCAGGGCGAGGAAGGCGTCTCGCCCGGCCAGGCCTGCGTGATCTACGACCATGCCGGCAGCGGAGCGCGTGTGCTCGGCGGCGGCGTCATCATGGCCAACCGGGCGTCTCGCCCAACGCCGCAGCCCGAGCCCGCCTACGCCACCTCATGACGACGACGAATGGTCTCGACGCGCAGCGGCGCGTCTATGCGGTCTGGGCGAAATTCTACGACCGGATCTATCAGGGCCTGCTCGCCCGCGCCCAGCGCGAGGCGGTGGCGGCGGCCTGCGCCAGCGGCCGCGACATCCTCGAGATCGGCGTCGGCACCGGCCTGACCCTGCCCTATTTCGAACGCGACAAGCAGGTCGTCGGTGCCGACCTCTCGCTCGACATGCTGCGCGTCGCCCGCACCAAGGTGCTGAGCCAGAAGCTCGACCATGTCCGCGGCCTGATGGTGATGGACGCCTGCCGGCTCGGCTTCGCCGACAACTCCTTCGACGCGGTCACCGCCCAGTTCGTCATCACCCTCGTGCCCGATCCCGAGCAGGCGCTCGCCGAGATGGACCGGGTCCTGCGCCCCGGCGGCGAGATCGTCATCTCCAGCCGCCTCGTCGACGATGGCGGTTTCGCCGCGCCGTTCTGGAAGGCGGTGGCGCCGCTGGCCAGGGCGATCGGCTGGAGCAGCGATTTCAAGGTCTCCCGCCTGACCGGCTGGGCTGCCGGGACCGGCCGTTACGAGACCGTCCATGTCGGCCAGGGCTATTTCAAGGTGGTCAGGCTGAGGAAGCTGAGCTGAGCCGCGTCATCAAGGCTTGACGCCGACGCCTGCCGCCCCCTATATCCGCGCCGTCGCGATTGACCGCCGTCCTTCGGCGCGTCGCCATCGGGGCGGGGTAGCTCAGCTGGTTAGAGCAGCGGAATCATAATCCGCGTGTCGGGGGTTCGAGTCCCTCTCCCGCTACCACTTTCCTTCCTGGACCTCCGACCACGTTCAAGACGTTGAAATAGATCGCTCTTCTCAGAGCACCTCGCGCCTGCGGATTATGAGAGATCTCAGAGGGATGTCTCATACCGTTTCCTCTCGTTTCCGAGGCTTCGCGTGACCCGCTCGTCGCATCTCTCCCGCCGGGAAGGCGGACGCTGCCATCTTCAAACTCGTCTCCAAACCTTCAGGTCTGCTCACCCAGTCGGTCAGGGCGGCTCTCACTGGGAACGAATGACTATGCGCAGGCCCGCCACGATCTGGCGGATCGAATGCGGTGGCTGCTTCAGTTGCAAACGTTCGGTTCCGCTTCGGCGTGGCACGCAAGGTCAATTTCTGGCGCTTTCTGCAATGACATAGAAGATGCGCGCCATTGAAGCGTGTTTTGGCTGCACCAGTGAAATGGTCAAATTATGTAATTATTTCAGAAACTTAAATCGTTCATATCCAATGTTCTGATATGGATCACATCTGTCGTTGCTCCGGTTTTTGGCGCACCCTAAGCTTCCGGTCATGAAGGGCGGAAAACGCCCCGTCTTGACGGGAGGTGACGATGACGCGTCTGCGCGCAGTGCTGCTTGCTGCTTCGCTGCTGGGCTCCTTGGCGGCGTTCTCGCCGGCGCCCGTGGCTGCACAGGGCATCCCACAGAATATTCCTCGCAAGGAACTCCTGATCCTCGAGAACCCGGAAGGCACGATCAAGAATGCCGGCTGGTTCAACATCTGGGCGATCAATGCCGGCAGCCAATCCAACGGCCTGCAGCAGGCGGCGCTCGACACGCTCTGGTACATCGACCCGGAGAAAGGCCTCGACGGCGCCTGGGACAACTCGCTCGCCGCCGACAAGCCGGTCTACAATGCCGACTTCACCGAGATGCAGGTCAAGCTCCGGCGCGGCCTGTTCTGGAGCGATGGCGTCGAGTTCACCTCCGCCGACGTCAAGGCGACGGTCGACATCCAGGTCAAGAATACCGGCATGCGCTTCTCGGCGGTGCTGGCCAACAATGTCGCCTCGGTCGAGACGCCCGATGCCGAGACGGTGATCTTCAAGCTCAAGAAGCCGAATTCGCGCTTCCACACCAATTTCACCGTGCGCTGGGGCGCCATCTGGATCCTGCCGAAGCATGTCTTCGAGAAGGTCGATGATCCCGCCAAGTTCGACTTCAACAAACCGGTCTCGCTCGGCGCCTATACGCTGCACTCCTTCGATCCCGACGGGAAATGGTACATCTGGCAGCTGCGCGACGACTGGCAGCGCACCTCGCTCGGCCGCCATGGCAAGCCGGGGCCGAAATACCTCGCCTATATCGACCCCGGCCCACCGGACAAGCGCGTCATCGCCCAGCTCAACCATGAGCTCGACGTGATCCACGACATCGCGCCGGAGGGCATGTTCACCCTGGCGAAGCAGGACAAGGGCACGCGCGCCTGGTTCAAGGGCTTCCCCTACGGCCATCCCGATCCGACCCTGCCGGCGGTGATCTTCAACACCCAGAACGAGCATCTGAAGAACCGCGACGTGCGCTGGGCGCTGGCGCTGCTGATCGACGTCAAGGCGGTGACGATGGCGGCCTATCGCGGCGCCGCCACCATCTCGGCGATCGCCGTGCCGCCGACCGGCGTCCATCCCGAGGCCTATCACAAGCCGATGGAGGCCTGGCTCAAGGATTTCGAGATCGACACCGGCAAGAGCAAGATCAAGCCCTACGACCCCACGGTCGGCAAGCAGATCGCCGACATGCTGCGACCGTCCATGGGCGACCAGATCCCGTCCGACCCGGCGGTGATCGCCAACTCCTTCGGCCTGGGCTGGTGGAAGCCCAATGTCGCGGCGGCGGGCGAACTGCTGACGCGCGCCGGCTTCCGCAAGCAGGGCAACCAGTGGCTGACGCCGGACGGCAAGCCTTTCGTGGTGCGCCTGATGGTCGAGGGCGACCTGCGCCCGGTGATGACCCGCGCCGGCACGATGATCGTGCAGCAATGGAAGCAGGCCGGCATCGATGCGCGCATCGACGTGGCGCAAGGCACGCTGCTGACGCGGCGCGCTGCCGGCGATTTCGACGCCTTCATCGGCTGGAGCGTCGAGACCTGGGGCGGCCACCAGGACCTGTCCTATTTCATGGACAGCTGGCACTCGCAGTTCGTCGCCCAGCCCGGCCAGCCGCAGCCCTTGCGCAACTGGCAGCGCTGGTCGCATCCCGAGCTCGACAAGATCATCGAGAACATCCGCAAGATCGGCTTCGACGATCCCAAGGGCGTCGAGCTCGGCCGCGACTACGTCAAGCTGATGACCCGCGAAATGCCGATCATCCCGCTGATGGCCTACAACGTCTTCACGGCGATGGATCAGACCTATTGGAAGGGCTATCCGACCGCCGACGACCCCTATGCCAATCCGGTCACGAACTGGGGCAATTCCCGCTACATGTTCGTGCGCCTGAAGCCAGCGAACTGAACGGAGCCGCCGCTCCGAGCGGCAGCTCGCCTCCCGCCCAGGACAAACGCCAGCCGGCGGCGCCGCGCCGCCTTCGGCAAGGCGCAGCTTTCGGGATCGCATGAGCGCCTACCCAGCCTATCTCGCCAAACGCCTCGTCCAGTTCGCCCTGGTGGTCTTCATCGGCGTCAACCTGGCCTTCGTGATCACGCATGCTTCGCCGATCGATCCGGTCGAGCAGTCGATCTCGGCGGTGACCTCCTTCGGCAACACCGCCCCGGAGGCGATCGCGGCGATGCGCACCTCGCTGCAGGAGCTCTATGGGCTCAAGGGAAGTCTGGGCGAGCAATACTTCACCTTCTGGAGCCGGGTGCTGCGCGGCGATTTCGGGCCATCCCTTTCCGCCTTCCCGACACCCGTCTCGGCCCTGATCGGCCGGGCGTTGCCCTGGACCGCCGGGCTGCTGATCGTCTCGACGCTGATCACCTGGGTACTGGGCAATCTGCTCGGCGGCCTCGCCGGGTACTACCAGCGCAACCGCACGCTGAAGCTGATGGGCGTGGTCGCCATGGGCGTCCATCCGATCCCCTACTACATCGTCGCGCTGCTGCTGCTGATCGTCTTCGGCTTCCTCTGGCCGGTGCTGCCGATCACCGGCGGCTCGGCGATGAATCTGCAGCAGGGCTGGAACTGGCCGTTCGTCTCGAGCGTCCTGCTGCATTCGATCCTGCCGGCACTGTCGCTCATCCTGATCGGGCTCGGCAGCTGGTTCCTCGGCATGCGCTCGCTGGTCTCGAACATCGTCACCGAGGATTATGTCGTCTATGCCGAGATCGCGGGGCTCGACAGCCGCCGTGTGCTCGGCTCCTACGTCATGCGCAACGCGCTGGCGCCCCAGGTCACCGGGCTCGCCATGTCACTCGGCGGCATCTTCAACGGCGCGGTGATCACCGAGAAGGTGTTCGGCTATCCCGGCGTCGGCACGCTCCTGGTCGATGCTGTCTATGCCGGCGACTACGGGCTGGTGCTTGGCGTCACCACCGTCTCGATCATCGCGGTCTCGGTCGGCGTCCTCGTCATCGACCTGCTCTATCCGCTGATCGACCCGCGCGTGGAGCTGCGCTGATGCTGGCGATCCTGCGCGACCTTATCCGCTACAATCTCGAGTTCAGGATCGGGCTCGTCCTCGTCTCGATCGTGGTCGTGATGGCGGGACTTTCCTTCGTTTCGCCCTATCCGCCCGGCGACGTCTATGTTGTGCCGCCGGACGTGCCGCCCTCCGCCGCCTACTGGCTGGGCACGACCTCGCGCGGGCAGGACGTCTTCTGGCAACTGACCTTCGCCATCCGCAACACGCTGAGCTTCGGCATCATGGTGGCTGTGCTGTCGCGGATCATCGCGCTCGTGGTCGGCCTGCTCGCCGGCTATAGCGGCGGCTGGATCGACCGGGTGCTGATGTCGATCAACGACACCTTTATCATCATCCCGCTCTTCCCGATCCTGATCCTGTTCTATTTCGTGCTGCGCGACACGATGTCGACGCCACTGCTGGCGACGATCATGGCCTGCCTCGGCTGGGCCTATGACGCCCGCCTGATCCGCTCGGTCGCACTCTCGCTGAAGACGCGCGAATTCACCCAGACCAGCATCTTCTCCGGCATGAAGACGCACGAGATCCTGGCCCGCGAACACCTGCCCTATGTGCTGCCGATCGTGTTCTCGACCACGATGAACAACATGAACTGGTCGATCGGCATCGAGGTCACCCTCGCCGTGCTCGGCTTCACCGACATCAACGCGCCGACCATCGGCGGCATGATCTACTGGGCCAACCAGCACACCGCGCTGGTCGCCGGCATCTGGTGGTGGATCGCCTTCCCGATCGCGCTGGTGGTGATGACCTTCGTCGGGCTTTTCCTGCTCGCCGTATCGATGAACGAGTACATCGACCCGCGCAGCCGCCTAGCCCGGATGGGAGGCGGCCGATGAGCAAGGCGGCCGACCAGACGCCGGTGCTGCAGGTCCGCGATCTGCAAGCCCATTTCCGCACCCGCTATTTCGGCGTGAATCGCGAAGTCAGGGCGGTGGACGGCGTCGACTTCGACGTCCGCCGCAACGAGATCTACGGGCTCGCCGGCGAGTCCAGTTCCGGCAAGACGACCTTGGTCAAGACCATTGCCGGGCTGCTGAAGCCGCCGCTGGAGATGGTCGGCGGTTCGGCCCGCTTCTCCTTCCTGCCGGAGTGGGATGCGATCGGGCGCGCGCCGCCGGAGGTGGTCCGCCGCATCCGCTGGCGGCATTTGTCCTACATCATGCAGGGGTCGATGAACGTGCTGAACCCGCTGCGGCGGATCAGGCACAGCTTCCGCGACTTCGCCTGGCGCCATCTCGGCGGCAGCAAGGGCGAGTTCGACGCCAGGGCGGCCGCGCATCTGGAGCGCGTCAAGCTCGATCCATCGGTGCTCGCCGCCTACCCGCACGAGCTCTCCGGCGGCATGCGCCAGCGCGTCACCATCGCGCTGGCGACGATCTGCAAGCCGGACTTCGTCATCGCCGACGAGCCGACGACTGCGCTCGACGTGATCGTGCAGAAGGACGTGCTCGGCATGATCCGCTCGATCCAGCAGGAGATGGGGTCGAGCGTCCTGTTCATCACGCACGACATGGGTGTGCACGCTGCGCTGACCGACCGGCTCGGCATCATGTATGCGGGCCGCCTGGTCGAGGACGGCGAGACGCCGGAGATTTTCGAGCGGCCGCTGCATCCCTATACCCGCCACCTGATCGCAAGCCTGCCGCGCATCGGCGACGTCAAGCAGCGCGAGGGGCTGGAGGGCACGCCGCCCAATCTCGCCTCCCCGCCGCCCGGCTGCCGCTTCCACCCGCGCTGCCCGCTCGCCATGCCGGTGTGCGCGACGACGGTGCCGGCCATGGTCGAGACGCTGCCGGGTCATCGCGTCGCCTGCCATGCGGTCAATCCGGGAGCTGTGGCATGAGCGCGCTCCTCGCACTCGACAAGGTCGGCAAGAGCTTCTCGCGGGGCGGGCTGTTCTCTTCCCGACGCGTTGACGCGGTGAAGGAGGTCAGCTTCGCGCTCCAGGACGAGACGCCCGAGATCTTCACGGTGATCGGCGAGTCCGGTTCGGGGAAGTCGACGCTGGCGCGGATGATCCTCGGCATCCATGCGCCGAGCTCCGGCTCGATCAGGCTCGCCGGGCAGGATGTCGCGGCCTATGAGCGGCGCGCCTTCATGGCGAGGGTGCAGCCGATCTTCCAGAACCCGTTCGAGGCGTTCAACCCGCTGAAGCAGCTCGATCGCTACCTGTTCATGACGGCGGAGCGCTTCGGCGAGGCAGCGGACCGCAAGGCCGCCGAAGGCCGGGCCGACGAGGCGCTGAGGCAGGTCGGATTGTCGCTGGCGGAGATCGCCGGGCGGTTTCCGCACGAGCTCTCCGGCGGGCAGCTACAGCGTGTCGCGATCGCCCGCGCGCTCGTCGCCAGGCCCCGCCTGATCGTCGCCGACGAACCGGTCTCGATGGTCGACGCTTCGCTCCGCATGTCGATCGTCAACCTGTTCGGGCGCCTGCGCGACGAGCTCGGCCTGTCGATCATCTACATCACCCACGACCTCGCCACCGCCTATTACATCAGCGACCGGCTGATCATCATGCAGAAGGGCGTCGTGGTCGAAGAGGGGCCGGCGCGCGCCGTGCTCTCCAATCCGACGCATCCCTATTCCCGCCAGCTCCGCGACGCCGTGCTCACGCCCGACAGCGCCGGAGCCTTCCGCGGCGGGTATCCGCCCAAAGCCGTTCCAGCCTCCGGAGCCAAGCCATGAGACAAGCCAGCATCACCTTCGACCGCGCCTTCGCCATCGGCGACACCGATCCCCGGCTGTTCGGCGCCTTCGTCGAGCATCTCGGCCGCTGCGTCTATGGCGGCATCTACGAGCCGGGCCACCCGACCGCCGACAAGCGCGGCTTTCGCAAGGACGTGCTCGATCTCGTCAAGGAACTCGGCCCGACGATCATGCGCTATCCCGGCGGCAATTTCGTCTCGGGCTACAATTGGGAAGACGGCGTCGGCCCGGTCAAGGACCGGCCGGCAAGGCTCGACCTCGCCTGGTTCACCACTGAGCCGAACACGTTCGGGACCAACGAGTTCGTGGACTGGTGCCGCGCCGCGAAGATCGAGCCGATGCTCGCCGTCAATCTCGGCACACGCGACGGCGACGCGGCGCGCAACCTCGTCGAATACTGCAACCATCCCGGCGGCACCGCCTGGTCGGACCTGCGCATCAAGCACGGCTGGAAGAAGCCGCACGACATCAAGTTCTGGTGCCTCGGCAACGAGGTCGACGGCCCCTGGCAGATGGAGCACAAGACCGCGACCGAATACGGCCGCGTCGCGCACGAGGCCGCCAAGATGATGCGCTGGATCGACCCGTCGATCGAGCTGGCCGCCTGCGGCTCCTCCGGCCGCAACATGCCGACCTATGGCCGCTGGGAGGACGAGGTGCTGGAGCACACCTTCGACCAGGTCGAGTTCATCTCGCTGCACACCTATTTCAACAACTATGCCGCCGACACCAAGGCCTTCCTGGCCAGCCCCGACCTGATGGACCAGTTCATCGAGGAGGTGGTCGCGATCTCCGATGCGGTCGCGGCGCGCCGGCGCTCCGACAAGCGGATCATGCTGAGCTTCGACGAATGGAACGTCTGGTACCGCACACGCCGCGTCCGGGCCGACCGCGTCAAGGAGGGCTGGCCGGTGGCGCCGCCGATCCTGGAGGAGATCTATTCGATGGAGGACGCGCTCGTCTTCGGCGGCGCCTGCATCTCGCTCCTCAACCATGCCGACCGCGTCAAGGCAGCCTGCCTCGCGCAATTGGTCAACGTCATCGCGCCGATCATGACCGAGACCGGCGGTCCGGCCTGGCGCCAGACGATCTTCTGGCCCTTCGCCCAGATGAGCCGGCTCGGGCGCGGCAGTGTGCTGAAGGCGATCGTCAAGTCCGAGAGCTACCGGGCCGACTATTACGACCCGCGCGGCAAGCAGGACCTCTACTACCCGATCGACGCGCCCTATCTGAAGGCCTCGGTGGTCGCCGACGACAAGGGCGTCTCGCTCTTCCTGCTCAACCGCGATCTGGAGCAGCCCGTCACCGTCACGCTCGATGCGCGCGGCTTCGGCAAGCTCAAGGTCACGGAGGCAACGGAACTGCGCCATGCCGACCTGAAGGCCGTCAACAGCAAGCAGGAGCCGCTCAAGGTCAAGCCCGCGACGCTGAAGGGCGTCTCGGCGAAGGCGAACGCGATCGCGCTGGAGTTGCAGCCGGCTTCGTGGAATGTGATCAGACTGGAAGGCTAGGAGCACGCGTCTTCGCCACGATGGACGAGAGCCCACCAAGATCGCAACGCGGACGCCGGAGCCCCGGCGGAGGCAGTCCCGCGCCGGGGGCAGAGGCCCGGGGCGACCGCAGCTTCCTCGTCGTCAACGCCGATCGGCAATATCAGGTGCTGCGCGGCCTGGCCTCTCCGGTCAGGCTGCGCATCCTGCGGCTGCTCAATCGCCACGGCCCGAAGAACATCAACCAGATCGCCGAGGTGCTCGGCCTGCCGCAATCGACGATCGTGACCAATGTCCAGGTGCTGGAGGAGGCCGAGCTGATCTCGACCTCGCTCGGCAAGGCGGCCAAGGGCCAGCAGAAAGTCTGCTCGGCGCGCTATGCCGAGATCGTCGTCAATCTCGATCCAGAGGACCCGAGCCGCGAGCGCAACATCGTCGAGGTCGAGATGCCGCTCGGGCTCTACACCAGCTCGAACGTCTCGGCGCCCTGCGGGCTGTGCTCGACCGAACGCATCCTCGGCGTGCTCGACGTTCCCGAGCTCTTCCTCGACCCGCGCCGGGTCCAGGCAGGGTTGATCTGGTTCGGGCGCGGCTATGTCGAATACAAGTTCCCGAACAATGCCAAGGTCCTGAACCAGGCGATCACCGCGCTCGAATTCGAGATGGAGATGTCGTCGGAGGTGCCCGGCACCAATGCCGACTGGCCGTCCGACATCAGCCTCTGGGTCAATGGCCGCAAGATCGGTACCTGGACCTGCCCGGGCGATTACGGAGACCGGCGCGGCACCTATACGCCGCATTGGTGGAAGCTCGAGGGCTCCCAATACGGCATCCTGACGACCTGGCGCATCACGGCGGACGGCACCTATCTCGGCGAGCGCCGGCTCAGCGACGTCGCGACCACGGATCTCGATCTCGATCGCCACCATTCGATCAAGGTGCGCATCGGCATCGACGAGAAGGAGGGCCGGCCTGGCGGCGTCAACATTTTCGGCCGCGGCTTCGGCAACCACAACCAGGACATCAAGATGCGGCTGCATCTGGAAGGCATGAAGGCCCTGCCGCACGTTGCGATCTGAGATCCGCCTCGCGCCGGCCCCAGTCGATTGCCGCCCGTGATTGTCGGAATTGATCCATATCGGGTGCTGCCCATGTCGGCCGAGTAGGTCAGGCCGAGCGCGGTGCCGGAAGAGATGCGCCAGTAGAGCCCGGCCTCGGCGACGAGTGCCTCGCGGTCGATCCGGGCGGCGAAGACCGTGGCCGGGGTGGTGCCGGCGAGGAAGGCGGTGCGGGCCTGCGGGGTCAGCTCGCCAAAGCCGTGGCGCCAGCCGAGCATCGCCCGGGCGAACAAGGGCATCGCCCCGATCTGTGCTTCGGCCCGCAGGCCCACCGCGATGAAGCCCTGATTGCGGGTGGCGGCGATGGAGATGCCGCCTGTGCTGCCTCCGCCATTGTCCGGGCCAAAGCCGGCGCCATTGCGCGTCATCGTCAGCGTGACGTTCTGGCTGTCATAGGCCAGGGACGGCGTCAGGAAGGCGAGGTTCGAGGTCAGCGCCGAGAACTGGCCGGTCACGCCCCCGTGGCGGTCAGGATGGTTTAGCGCGTCGCCGCCGCGTAGTTGCCGCTCTCGGCCAGCACCTGCACCGTCCCACCCGTGATCGCCGTGCTGTGCAAAGCCGCTACAACTTTCAATAGGTGACCACCGCCTGAATCGTGTCGGCGTACTGACCCGGTGACGGTGTGGCCTGAGCCGGGACACGTCCGTAGACATGGCTCGTCTGCGCCAGACCGGAGCCGATGCCCGTCAATGTATCGAGGCCGAGCGTGCTGCCGAAGGGTTGGCTTCGCGCGACATCCCGATAGAGCCCGTAGGTGATCGTCTCCGCTCCCTTCGTCATGCGCCTCATCGTTGGATTCGTGGCACCCGACAAGCCGCCGTTCAGGCCGATCTGATAGGCGGTGCCATTCGTGCAGGTCGGTGCCAGGGTCGTGAACGCGTCCTGCGGCGTGGCCAGCACGCCGACCGAGCCGAAATTCAGATCGCTTGTCGTCACCCGGCAGGTCGCCGGCACGTTCGCGCTGACCGTGAAGCTCGTCGACTGGGTCACGGTAAGGAGCTCGCAGCCGAGCAGGAAAGACAGGAGCCCGTAGCGGACCCGGGCGTCGGTGCCGGCGAAGCTGCTGGAGTAGGTGACGGGCGCCGCGGTAGCCTGGCCACTGTAGACACGGCCATAGATGGTGACGCTCCGGCTGCCGGTGCCAGATGCGGACAAGGTCAGGTTGAAGCCGACTGCCGAAGCTCCGCCCGCAGGCCAGCCTCCCGATCCCCAGGGCACGCTGGCCGCCGCATCGGAGAACAGGCCGTAGTGCAACTGGTTGGCGCCGTTCGTCAGGGTCCGGTTTGCTGCGCTGGTGCCGCCGCCGCTCCCGGGCCCGAGTTCGATGCAGACCCCCACCGGCAGGAGCGCCGACCCCGTGCATGAGACCGTCGCAGTGGCCGTTCCATTCACCTGGGCATTGGCGGTGACATCGACGTCGCCGAAAGCCAGCGGTGTGATGCTCAGCGAGCAGGATTGTGCAACGGCCGGCGGGCTTGCCAGCAGACTGCCGGCTGCGATCAGCACGGCCCACAGGCAGAGCGCCAGAACGCGGGAGCCTATCGGCATGGCACCGCTCCTATCGAGACTTGCCTATCGGCATGCGGGACAAAGGAGAAGCGAGCCTTGCAGCTCCCCGTCTCCAGCTTGACGAGGACCTCGTTGTCGGCCGCGAGATTCTCGATGAACGCACGACCGTCATAGCCGACGACGAATTCCGGTCCTGCCGCGCTGGTGCCCTTGAGTCCCGGCTGAAGGGAACCGGTCGCCCCCACCCGGATCGGCTGGCCAGCCGCATCCTGGAGGATGACGATCGCCGAGTTTCTGGTTGACCTGACGCCGAAGTCGACGACCACGCCGGCACGATCGGAAGGCGCTCGCACCTCGACCGTGGTTTCCGAGAGGGCGTCGATCGGGAGGCCGCGCGGATCGATCGAGATCTTGTTCGGCTGGTACGATCGCAAGCCTGCGACGAGCGCGTTGCCGGATGCGTTGGTGCGGGCGACCACCCTGTTCTCGAAGAGCACATCCACATCGGGCGCGCCGACCTTCGCCACGGCGAAGGCGTCGTCGATCCGATTGGCGGCGAAGATGCTGCCTCCGGCCATGACGATCGCCCCGTCGAGCTGCACGGTGCCCGAGAACCCCGGCGCGGCTTGTGCGACGCCTGCCTCGAGCAACCCGGCACTTCCGCGATAGGCGATCGAAGCCGAGCGGCGCTTCTGTCCATCCTGCCCCTCGGCGTCACGTATGCGCCAGCCCACGCTGCCGATCTCCTGATCGATGGGCTTGTTGAGGTCGGCAGCCAGGGACCAGCTCGATCCGACGCGATTGGCGCCGGCGGACGAGGTGATATTGGTCCCGAACGGAAATGACAGCCCGGCAAAAACGCCGGCGGAGCTGCGATCCGCCAAATCCGTGTAGGCGGTCGCGTAGAACGAGCCTCCGCTCCAAAGCGGGCGTGTATAGCTAACATTGACGATCCGGTTGGCACGGCCGAGCACCGGCTTCACATAGGCGACGCCGAGGCTGATGGCGCCTCCCAGCAGCGGTACCGGCAGGCTGACCGAAGCCCTGTCGAGGGCGCGCGGTGGCAGCAGCAGCCGCTCCCAGCTGGTCCCGGTCACTGCCGTCGAGGTCGTTGAGGCGACGTAGTTGCCATAGTCGTTGGCGAAGGGAGCCCCGCTGATGGAGGCGAGGTCCCTGTAGGCTCCGAAGGTCCTCTGGGATGCGGCCATCAGCGAGACACCCCAGAGCTGGGTCTCGAAAGAAATATAGGATTGGCCGCCGAGTTGCCCGTCCCGCCAGCTCCCCGCGCCGGCGGCTGTCAGCACGCCATATCCACCGAGCCCGAAGACCCCACCGAGGCTCCCCATGCCAAACCCCCGTGCTCCTTCGGCATGTGCCACGACCGTCATCGTGTCGGTGATGCCGTAGCGCCCGCTCGCCGAGCCCGCGATGCCCTCGTCGTAGATGCTCGACCGCAGCCCGTATTGCAGGCGCGGCAGGCCGATTTCCGCAGAGAAGTCGACGAGGCCGGGCCGCAGCAGATTGCTGGACACCACGAAGGGCAAGTTCGACTCGCTCTGGCGGCCCGAGGCGTCCCGAACCACGACACTGGCATTGCCGTTACCCGTCAGAATCGGAATGTTGGTGATGCGGAACGGCCCGCTGCCGACATCCTGCGAGATCGTCTTCGTCCCGTTGACGAAGATATCGACCGTCGAAGGAACCGCCGCCGAGCCGGTGACGCCAGGAAGCGGAAGCGTGATCAGATCCGGGCGCAGCCCGAAATTGCGCTGGACCTGCAAACCGCCGAGGCGAACCGGCCGGGTCCAGGCGAGGCCGCTCGAGATCAGATCGCCGGCACGGTAGCTCACCAGGCTGCCGGGATCCGAATACGTCCAGCTTGTCTCGAGGCGAAGCGCGTCCGTCCCGCCGCCCGTTAGTGACCGGTCGCTGAGGATTCCGGTCTGCGAGAAGACGCCGACCGGGCTGAAGAGCCGGGCATCGAGGCTGGCCGACAGCGTGGGATAGCGCCAGAAGCTGCGGAACTGCTTGTCTTCCGAGGTTCCGAACAGCGTGTAGTTGAGCACCGCGCCGACGCTGCTGCGTTCCGGAGCCGGTCCGGGTGCGGTGCCGGGCTGCATGTCGTAGGTCTTGGGCAAGCGGCCGTCAGGCGGCAGCTTGATGTCGATGCGTTGCGCGGGCTCGTCGTAATGGAAGCTCACGCCCGGGATCGCGCCGAGCGCAACCTCGTCCTCGACCTTGAAGCTCGCGGGAACCTTGATCCCGAGTTCCTCGAGTTCCTTGCGGACCGCCAGGATCTCGCCGCGCTGGTTCTGCCGGAATGCGCCGATCAGCCCAATCGACTGGCCGTTGAGAAGAACGTCCAGGTGCAGGCTGCGATCCGGAGCGTCTTCCCCGCGGACCGGCGCAGCCGTCCACCACGCTGATCCAAGCGCCAGCGCCAGCGCCATGACCTTACCGGCCCACTGACATCGGCAGCGTTGCATTGAATGGACCTGCTTCCGTCAACCCGGAAATCGTGAAGTGAGCGCCCGATTTCGAGCCCGGCTGCGAGGGGAGAACCCACTGCATCGCGGAGTGGCCGAGGGAATAGCCGAGCAATCCCTTGTTGGCCGCGACCACTTTCCCGGCCCCGTCGCGAACCGTCACAGCGGCGAGCCTGACCCGACGATCGCCGCTGTTCGCGGCACCGATCGCCAGGCTTTTCCCGTGTTGGCTCACCGACCACGTCACCGATGCCGGCGACGCGGAGCGGTCCGTGAAAAAGACAGGGATGACATGGCGCATGACCAGCGCCACGGTTCCCGGCGTTCGGTTCGGTTTGGGCAACTCGTCCACGACCAGCCGAAAGGCCGCCTCGCCACCGGCCGGGCCGCCGATTACCCGGACGACGCGCACCATGTAGTCCTGGCGGGAGCGCAGTTGCACGACGGGCGGGCTGGCGACGACCTCGTCCGTCGGCTCGAGCCGCTCTGTTCCGTCCCGCTGGATCCAGCGGAAAACACGGACCTGCGCCGTGATCGGTTCGACATCGGTATTGCGCAGGGTGATCATCGCCGCGTTCCCCGGGGTCGGAAGATCCAACAGCACGGGAGTCACCTGCAGCGATGCCGCATCCGCCATTCCGGCGACCAGGGCCACGAGGGCCGTGCCGATTGCCGTGCTTCTCATCCTGCCCTCCTCCTGGTCCGGCAAAACGGAGGCGACCGGCGCCGCGCAAGCAGCGTCGTCCAGTCTCGGTTGCCTGATGAATCGATCGTCAGCAGGCCAGCGGCTCTGGCCGTGGTCAGTAGGTGACCGTCACCGTGATGGTGTCGGTGTAGAGCGCAGGCGCGGGCGTGGTCTGTGCAGGCACCCGGCCATAGACGGTATAGTTCTGTACCGCCCCGTTGCCGACGCCTGCGATGGTGTCGCTGCCGGCCGTCGAGCCCCAGTTCTGCGTGCGGCCGGCGTCGCGGTAAAGCGAGTAGTTGATCAGCCCGCCCGCCCCCGCCATCTGCCGGGTTGTCACCGAACCGCCGTTCACACCCTGGTTGAAGCCGATCGTATAGGGGGTAGACGTCGTGCACTGCACGCTGATCGCACTCGTCGAATCAATATTCGCAGACAAGACGCCGGCATTGCCGAAATTCAGATCCGAAGCACTGACGACAATGCAATTCGCCTGAATATTGATCTGAACTTGGAAGTTTCCCGTAGCAGTCGCTGCCTCAGCTCCATAAGGAGCAGATATACACATTACAAGCACCGACAAGAGACCTTTTCTTGCCATAGCCTAATTCCTCATGCAGGATTAGCGAATTAAATCCTCTCAAGGAGAAAGATTACATGATCTAAGTTAACGGACTGTTAATTACCTAAAACCATGGCATACTGATATGCAAAAGCTTTCGCTTCCGCCTCAAAGTCGCCCAAGCAAAAAACGGCCTCACGTCACCGGTGTCGCCCCTATGAGCCTAGGCGCTTCTGGCACGCCTAGACGCCGCTTTCCGGAATTCAGCCAACGTCCGCTGCTGGCTGATTTCAGCCGCATTGGATGATGACCTGATGTCGACACGTGGCGGGCCTTGCCCACCTTTTCGCCAGCGCTTCGCGCAGCGTCGAGGGCGCGCCTGCGGCATCGACGAGCGCCATTTAATTCGCGAACGATTGGAAGAAATCGACGGGCTGCAGGCTTCTGGCTCAATAGGATATAGTCGGAAAGAGCCCCGAAAATAGTTGCGAGCCGCTCGGCGTAGCGGCTACCTCACCTTCAACCTCGGCGAGGACAACGTCTGCGTCACCGTCCATTCCGATCATCTCTTGGGATCACCAATACGCATGCCTGAAGACAACAACCAGCTTATCGAGCTGTCAGCGATGGTCGTTGCGGCCTACGTGGCACATAACAATGTCACCCGCGCCGATCTGCCCGAGCTTATCGCGAAGACTCATGCAGCACTGGCTGGCTTGGGAGCGGAAGTTGCCGCACCTGCCGTCCAGCCGCTTGTCCCCGCCGTTTCGATCAGGAAGTCGGTTACTCCGGATGCGATCATCTGTCTCGAGGACGGCAAGGCGTTCAAATCGCTGAAGCGCCATCTCAGCAGCAAGTACGATATGACGCCCGACCAGTACCGAGCAAAATGGGGCCTGCCTTCCGATTACCCGATGGTGGCACCCAACTATGCCGAAGCGCGCTCGGCCTTGGCCAAGTCGATGGGGCTTGGTCGGAAAGCTGCAACCGCTGTAGGCAAGGCAGTGATTGCCAAGAACCCACGGCGTGTGAAGGCCAAGGCCTGACCGAGACGCTTGCACGATAGAGCGTCACCGGCCGACGCGGCGGCCAACGACAAAGAGACTCGATGAACAGCGACAGAACGCGCAGGCCCACCAGCGCCCGGGACAAGGCCGAGGCACTGTTCAAGCCCGCCGCGCCGAAAGCCCCCACGCCTGCCGACAGGCGGCCGAGCATTCCCGGAGCGAAAGAACTCGTTTCGCTCCGGATCGATCGCAGTGTGCTCGACCATTTTCAGAGTGGCGGGCCAGGCTGGCAGGATCGTATCAACAACGCGCTGCGGCAGGCCGCGGCCATCGGTGGCGATGAAGCGGTCACGCCCGACGAGCTGAACTCTTCGAACGACGGCTAGCGTCGCAATGGCGAAAGAGGATCCCATTCAGGAGGCCATCGGCGACGGCTGAAGCGGCGACCTCGATCCCGAAATGCTCTCTCGATCTCACACGAGGCGGGGCACGCGCCACGCGCCTGCTGCCGGGAGCGCATGGCCGACCATCTCGCCCGCATGGACTTCATCGTCCTCGACGAACTCGGCTAGCTGCCTTTCGCCCAGTCCGGTGGGCAACTGCTCTTCCACCTGGTCAGCCGGCTCTACGAGCAGACTCCGTCATCGTCACCACGAACCTCGCCTTCGGCGGGTGGCCGTCCGTCTTCGGCGACGCCAAGATGACCACCGCACTCCTCGACCGGCCGACCCAGCACTGCGACATCGTCGAAACCGGCAACGAGAGCTGGCGCTTCAAGAACAGGCTCTGAACTCTCTGCGCCCCAACGATCCGGAGCCGCAGCGCTGCGCAATCCAGACCCGCTCTGCCGCGCCACCTCCTCGCCGCGCGACATACTCAGGGGGTCAACATTGGACGCCGATCGGGGGCAACTTTGCGAGCCGTTTGACAGCATGGCCCTTAGCCGACGCGGCGGAGGTGCGCCTTCGGGCAAATGATCGGCTCGCCAGCAAAAAAGCCGAAAGGGTCACCTTCCAGGCTCGAATTATGCCAGCTCGGCGGCGTGCTGGACGTCTGGACGGGCGGGCGCCTCGGCGGCGCCGGTACCGTGGGCAGCACCGTCGTCTCCGGCACGATCGCACCGGGCAACTCGATCGGCACGCTGAACGTTGCCGGCAATATCACCTTTAACCCCGGCTCGACCTACGAGGTCGAGATCGACGCCGCCGGCGCCTCGGACAGGATCGTCGCGACGGGCACGGCGACGATCAATGGCGGCTCGGTCAAGGTCCTGGCAGGTGCGGGCAACTACGCCCAGCAGACGCAATACACCATCCTGACCGCGGCAGGCGGGCGCAGCGGCACCTTCGCCGGCGTGACCTCGAACCTCGCCTTCCTCGATCCAGCGCTCGGCTATGACGCCAACAACGTCTACCTGACCATGACGCGTAACGGCACGAGCTTCACCAATGTCGGCCTGACCTGGAACCAGGTCTCTGCCGGCGGCGGTGTCGAGAGCCTCGGGCCAGGCAACCCGGTTCACAATGCCGCGCTGAGCCTCTCGGCGGATCAGGCGCGCAATGCCTTCGACCAGCTCTCGGGCGAGATCCACGCCTCGGCCCGGACCGCCCTGATCGAGGACAGCCGTTTCCTGCGCAACGCCGTCAACGATCGCCTGCGCGCGGTCTCCGGCAGCACCGTGGCCGGCGATGCCGTCGTCGCCTCCGAGAAAGGCCGGCCGGCCGCCGCGCCGGCCACGACCGGGCGCCTCACGCTCTGGGGCCAGGGCTTCGGCTCCTGGGGCCGCACGGATAGCGACGGCAATGCGGCCAAGCTGGAGCGCAAGACTGGCGGCTTCTTCATCGGTGCCGACGCCCCCGTGTCCGGCAACTGGCACCTCGGCGCGGTCGCCGGCTACAGCCGCACCGATGTCGACGTGAAGGGCCGGAACTCCTCCGGCACGAGCGACAATTACCATCTCGGCCTCTATGGCGGCGCGACCTGGGGGGCGGTCGCGCTGCGGACCGGTGCCGCCTATACTTGGCACGATATCTCGACCAACCGGACCGTCAGCTTCCCCGGCTTCGGTGACAGGCTGAAGAGCGATTACGGTGCCGGCACCACGCAGCTCTTCGGCGAGCTTGCCTATGGCTTCGCACTGGGCGCGACCCGGATCGAGCCCTTCGCCAACCTGGCCTATGTGGACCTGCATACCGACGGTTTCCGCGAGACCGGCGGCGCCGCGGCGTTGATCGGAAGCTCCACCGATACCGATGCGACCTTCACGACGCTGGGCCTGCGTGCCCAGACCACGTTCAATCTCGGCGGTGCGAACCTGACGGCGAAAGCGACGCTGGCCTGGCGCCACGCCTTTGGCGACGTCACGCCGCTCGCGCGCCTGCGCTTCTCCGGCGATGGCAACAGCTTCGGCATCGCCGGCGTGCCGATCGCGCGCAACGCGGCTCTGATCGAGGCCGGGCTCGACTATGCGATCACGCCCAACGCCTCGCTCAGCCTCAGCTATGGCGGGCAGTTCGGCTCAGACATCGCCGACCATGCCGCCAAGGTAATCTTCAACGCCAGATTCTGACGAACCCGCATCTTCCGGAGCAGCTCTCGTGTTCATGACCAGCGTATCCTCACGAACCACACCATGAGCGTCGGAGCGTAGTGCAATGGCCCGGAGGAGCGCGAACCTTCGTCAAAACAGGCGCGCATTCATGCGGCGAAAGCCTATGAACGACCACGTGGACGTCGACCTCGGCCGCTCCCTCAGAACCTTATCTCGACCCTGCCCTTGAGGGCATGGTCTCTGGCGCGCTCGCCGATGGCGGCCGAGTAGGTCAGGCCGAGCGCGGTCGCCTGCGAGATGCGCCAGTCGAGCCCAGCCTCAGCGACGAGTGCCTCGCGATCGATCCGGGCGGCGAAGACCGTGGCCGGGGTGGTGCCGGCGACGAAGGCGGTGCGGGCCTGCGGCGTCAGCTCGCCGAAGCCATGGCGCCAGCCGAGCATGGCGCGGGCGAACAAGGGCATCGCCCCGAGCTGCGCCTCGGCGCGCAGGCCGAGCGTGGTGAAGCCGAGCGTCTGCTCGGAAGAGAGCACGCGCAAGGCCGCAGCCCCACCGCGCTCTGTGCCGGCATCAGTGCTGACCCGGATCAGCGCGAGCTGGGCGAACGGTTCGAGTGCGATCCCACTGAAGGCGAAGCCGTAGCCGAGCTCGGCGAAGCCTTGCGTCACCGAGCCCGGACGCTGCAGCCGT
>PNLY01000088.1 GCA_013823325.1 Methylobacterium sp. | reverse complement strand
GCGGAAGGCATAGAGATCGACCAGCGGATCGTTCCGCGTCAGCGCCCGCCAGAAGAACAGGACGGCGCCGAGGACCATCACGACGGTGAAGAGCACGATCTCGTGGCTCTCGAACCAGTCGAGCCGCGTGCCCTCTTCGAGCACGTATTCCATGCTGCCGAGAAAGGCGGCCATGGCGCCGAGGCCGACCCAGTCGAAGCGCTTGAGCAGGCTGTGATCCGGCTTGTCGAAGTCGATCAGCGTCCAGGCGGCGATGGTGACGGCGATGCCGGGGATGACATTCACCAGGAAGAGCCAGTGCCAGGAGAAGGCATGGCTGAGATAGCCGCCGACGGTCGGGCCGATGGTCGGGGCGAGGGTGGCGATCAGGCCGATCAGCGGCGAGACGATCGGCCGCTTCGAGGCGGGGAAGATGGTGAAGGCCGCGGCGAAGACGCCGGGGATCATGCCGCCGCCGATGAAGCCCTGGATCGCCCGCCACAGGATCATCTCGTTGATCGAGCTGGAGGTGGCGCAGAGGATGCTCGCCACGGTGAAGCCGGCAGCGGCGATCGAGAAGAAGACGCGGGTCGAGAGCGCCCGGCTGAGATAGCCGGACAGCGGGATCATGATGACTTCGGCGATCAGATAGGCGGTCTGGACCCAGGCGATCTCGTCGCTGGAAGCAGAGAGACCGGCCTGGATCTCGGCGAGCGAGGCCGAGACGATCTGAATGTCGAGGATCGCCATGAACATGCCGAAGACCATCGCCATGAAGGCGAAGATCCGGCGCAGCGGAATGGCGTCTGTGGCCGGCGTAGCGCCGGCCGGAACGGCAGTCGTGGCGGTGGCCATCCAGGCCTCCTCGACAGGAGATTTTCGTCTGGTTCAAGGAGCCGGGCCCCCGGCCCGAGGAGCGCCGTGAGGCGCGGTGTGCATCAGCCCAGAAGGGGCGATTGAGCCTCTGCACATCGCCATTCCCCGGTCGGGAACGGCTCCTCGGGTCGAGGGCCCGGACGTCTTACTTTGCGGCGCTCGGGCGCGGGTCGATCGAGACCACGACCGACATGCCCGGGCGCAGAATGTGCTTGCTGGCCGATTCCGGCGACAGGGCGATGCGGACTGGAACGCGCTGGACGATCTTGGTGAAGTTGCCGGTGGCGTTGTCGGGCGGCAGCAGGGTGAAGACCGAGCCGGTGCCGCCGGCGATGCCGCTGACCGTGCCGTCGAAGACCTGGCCGGGCAGGGCGTCGACGGTGATCTTCGCCTTGTCGCCGATCTTTAGCGGGCCGACCTGCGTTTCCTTGAAATTGGCGTCGACATAGACCTTGTCGAGCGGGACGATCGACATCAGGCGCTTGCCGGCGCTGACGAGGTCGCCGAGCTGCATGTTGGTGTTGGCGACGAGACCGTCGATCGGCGCCGAGATCGACATGAAGGAGAGGTCGCGCGCGGCCTTGTCCTCGGCGACCTTCAGCTCGTCGATCTGGCGGGCGGCCTCGACGCGCTGCGCCTTCAGCACTTCGATATTGGCCTGAGCCTGGACGACGCCGGCCTTGGCGCTGGCGAGCGAGGCGACGGCCTGGTCGCGTGCGGCAGTGGCGGCGTCGAGCGTCGCCTGCGAGCCATAGGACTTGGCGGCGAGGTTGTGGGCGCGGTCGAAATCGGCGGCGGTGCGAGTGACGGCGGCCTCGGCCGAGGTCTGCTGCGCCTGTGCCTGCTGCAGGCTGGCGCGGGCGGCCTCGATCTGCGCGTCGATGCGCGAGAGCGTCGCCTTGGCGGTGGCGCTCTTGGCCTGGGCGCTCTCCAGCGCGATGCGCTGGTCGCCGTCGTCGAGCTTGACCAGAGGCTGGCCGGCCTTGATCTCCTGGTTCTGCGTCACCGCGATCGTGGCGATGTTGGCGGGCAGCTTGGCGGAGATCGTCGCCATCTCGGCGCCGACATAGGCGTCGTCGGTCGAGACGATGAAGCGGCCATTGCGCCACCAGTCGACGCCATACCAGAGACCAGCGGCAAGGGCAGTGCCGGCGACGAGGATCAGCGCGACGCGCTTGGCGCCGCTGCGCTTGCGCGCCGGCTTCTCGGCGGCCTGCGGCGCGGCGGCGGCATCCTCGCTCGCCTTGCGGGCCTCGACGGTAGCGGGGGTCTGTTCAAGAACCGGATCGACCAACTTCAAACGGTCGCGGCGCTTCTCAAGAGTGGATTCGGCAGTCATGGTGACAATGCCCTGACAATCTGGTTTCGAACCGTCCGGTTCGATTATTTTTGCAAGCGCGAATATGCGCGGGACGGATGGAACACGATGAGCGCGACGCTCGAGCCGCGACATGTCAAGGCGATCTCCCGCAACCGGCGGGTTGCCGGCGCCGATCCCGGGAAGCGCCACCAGATTCTCGAAGGGGCGCATGCCGTGTTCACGGCGCGTGGCTTCGATGCGGCGAGCATGAACGACATCGCCGCGGCGGCGAACGTCTCCAAGGGCACGCTCTATGTCTATTTCGAGGACAAGGAGCATCTCTTCGTCGCGCTGATCGAGCGCGAACGCGAGAAGCAGAAGCAGGGCATGTACGAGGCCCTCGCCGAAGAGCCTGATCTCACCCTCGCTCTGACGAATTTCGGCAGCGGGCTGGTGCGCCTGCTGACCAATCCCTTCGCGCTGAGCGCGCATCGCATCGTGCTCGGGGTCGCCGAGCGCATGCCCGATCTCGGCCGCGAGTTCTACGAGCGCGGCCCGATGCAGGGCGCGCAGCAGCTCGCCGCCTTCCTCGCCCGCCGGGTGGCGGAAGGCGAGCTGGCGATCGCGGATCCAGCCCTGGCGGCGGCGCAGTTCGTCGATCTCTCGCAGTCGACCCTGATGCGCCCACGCCTGTTCAATGCCGAGCGCATGCCGCCCAGTGAAGACGAGATCGCTTATGTCGTCGGCGAGGCGGTGACGACCTTCATGGCGCGCTACGGCGTGAAGGCAGCCTGAGGCCAGTCGGCCTTCGCAGGTTGGTCAGTGCCCGGTGACCTTGCGCGCCCTGATCCGTTCGCGATGGGCGGTGTAAAGGCCGGATGCGATGATGATTGCCGAGCCGAGCCAGGTAAAGGCGTCGGGCAGCACCGAGAACAGCAGGAAGCCGAAGGCAGAGGCCCAGAGCAGCTGGACATAGGAGAAGGGCGCCAGCAGCGAGGCGTCGGCATGCCGGAAGGCCTGGATCACGAACCAGTGGCCGACGGTCGAGGAGACGCCGATGAACAGGCCGACCAGCAGCGCCTCACCTGACACAGGTTGCCAGGTCAGGGGCTGCAGCACCGACAGCACGATGCAGCCGACGACTGCCGACCAGGCGAGGGTCGTCACCGGGTTCTCGGTCGCGCTCATCATCCGGGTGACGATCAGCGCCAAGGCCCAGGTGGCTGCCGAGAGGACCGGCAATACTGAGGCTGCATGGAAATCGTGGCCGCCGGGGCGCACGACGATCAGCACGCCCACCAGGCCGACGGCGGTCGCGGTCCAGCGCCGCCAGCCGATTCTCTCCCCGAGGATCGGGATCGACAGGGCGGTGACGAAGAGCGGCGCGACGAAACTCGTCGCGGTCGCGTCGGCGATCGGCAGATATTTGAGCGAGGAGACGAAGAGGATGGAAGAAACCGTGACGGTGATGCCGCGCAGGATCTGCATGCTCGCGCGCCGCGGCTTCAGCTGCTTGAATCCGCCGGGAGCAGCGATGGCCAGCATGATCAGCGCGAAGGCGGCATAGCGCAGCCAGACCACCTGGATGGCCGGTGTCGTCGCGGTCAGGTATTTCGAGGCGACGTCGGCGGCGGAGAGGAAGACGCTGCCGAGCAGCATCAGACCGATGCCGCGCAGGCTGTTTTCGCGCCGCGGCACAGGGCGCTGCGGCGGCTCGACCGGGGTTGGTTCGACCGGCAGAGGCACTCGGGTCAAGGTGTCGGGCAAGGTTTTCAGCGAATCTCGATGGGCGCGGCGACCCTAGCCGATGATCGGGACGATCCCTTGCGCAAATCCGGCACGGTTGCCATGCGTGCGCGCAAGAAAAAGGCGGGCACGAGGCCCGCCTTGAAATTTTCTTTAAACAGCGTGGCTCGGTCTCAAGCCGCTCGCTTGCGCGGCTGGATCAGCTTGCGGTTGACCAGCACCTCGGCGATCTGGACCGCGTTGAGCGCGGCGCCCTTGCGCAGATTGTCCGAGACGCACCAAAAGGCGAGGCCGTTCTCGACCGTATTGTCCTCGCGGATGCGCGAGATATAGGTCGCGTCCTCACCGGCCGCCTCATGCGGGGTGATGTAGCCACCGGGCTCGTGCTTGTCGATGACGAGGACGCCGGGCGCGGTTCGCAGCACCTCGCGGGCCTCCTCGACCGTGATCGGCTTCTCGCACTCGATGTTGACGCTCTCGGAATGGGCGATGAAGACCGGCACGCGCACGCAGGTGGCGGTCAGCTTGATCTTCGGATCGAGGATCTTCTTGGTCTCCGCCATCATCTTCCACTCTTCCTTGGTGAAGCCGTCCTCCATGAAGACGTCGATCTGCGGAATGAGGTTGAAGGCGATGCGCTTGGGGAACTTCTTGGCCTCGACCTCGCCGGCGGCGAAGACCGAGCGGGTCTGGTTGAAGAGCTCGTCCATCGCCTCCTTGCCGGCGCCGGAGACCGACTGATAGGTCGAGACGACGACGCGCTTGATGCCGAAGCGGTCATGCAGCGGCTTCAGCGCCACGACGAGCTGCGCCGTCGAGCAGTTCGGGTTGGCGATGATGTTCATCTTGCTGAAGCCGGCGGCCGCAGCGGCGTTGACCTCCGGCACGACCAGCGGCACGTCGGGGTGCATGCGCCAGGTCGAGGAGTTGTCGATCACGACGGCGCCCTGCGCGCCGATCTTCGGCGACCATTCCTTCGAAACCGCGCCGCCGGCCGACATCAGGCAGATATCGGTGTCGGAGAAATCGTAATGCTCGAGCGCCTTCACCTTCAGCGTCTTGTCGCCGAAGGAGACCTCGGTGCCGACCGAACGGGAAGAGGCGAGCGCCACCACCTCGCTGACGGGGAAAGCGCGCTCGGCGAGGATGTCGAGCATTTCATGGCCCACATTGCCCGTGGCGCCGACGACCGCGACCTTGAAGCTCATTTCGATGAATTCCTTCTGGCGAAACCGGTTCAGCCTCCCCGGGAAAGCCGCTTCCGCACTCTACTGGCTGCGGGTTCGGCCGTTTGACCCCGGCCGGGGGGGAGAGCCCGGAATCGAGGCGACGTGTCAGTGCGACGTCCGGGTTTTCCCGGCCGTCGTTTTGGTCGTGGTTTTCGTCGTCAGACGGAACGTCACTGAGCCAACCTGAGCATCATCGCGAAGCCGGGAGATAAGCGTCCGGCGCGCAATCCCAAACACAAGGCGCGATAAAAAGTCAATCGTTCCGGACGCTCACCGACATTAACCCTGCCTCCTTACCGGCCATTGACCCTGTTTCACGAAGGACCGCGCCCGGTAACGACCTGCTCACCGCGGCGGGCGAAAGCTCGCCTGCGAGTGGGACGAAGCGGCTGGCAGGGGTGCGGGCCGCGCAACGGGTTGGGTTCTGTCGTGTCCGGGGACGAGATCAGCGCCATCTGGCAGCGATTCAAGCTGCGCCTGCAGGAAAGCGGGCCGCGCCTGCAGGGCCTGGCCGACGCCACGCCGGGCCGCTTCGATCTCGCCGCGCGGCTGGTCGACCTCGCCGACGCGACCGAGGCCGGCTTCGCACGGGTCCTGCGGCCGATCCGGCGTGCCCTGCGTTCGGGCGCGATCGGCTTGACCGGCGGCCTCGTCTGGCGCGGCCTGGCCGCCCTGACCGGGGTCAGCCTGACCGCGATGCTCGTTGCGGGCCTCTCCTCAGGTTCTTCGGAACCCGCGCTCGCCAGTTTGACGTCGACGGAGGCCGTAGCGGCTCCGCTCGTCCGTGACGTTCGCCTGCAGGCGCTGCCGATGGCCGCCGGGCAAGATGGCTGGGTGACGATCGGCCGGCCGATCGCACTCTTCGGCGTGGAATCGCCGGAGCTCGACAAGCGCAGCAGCTACGAGGCAAGGCGCAGCCAGGATGGCCAGCGCCGCGAGGATATGCTGAGCTTCGGCGAGTTCGGCGACGGCAAATCCTTCCTGTCGCTCAAATTCCAGGTCAACCGCGATGCCCAGGTTCAGAAGGCGCTCGCCGGCATGTCGCAGCCCTTCGTGATCACGCTGGTGCGCGAGAGCGCTGCGCGCGGGCTCTCGGTCGGGCGCAGCGGCGCGGCTACGACGATCGAGACCAAGTTCGGCACGGTCGAGACCGCCGATATCGGCCTGAGTGACGGTGTTGCCGGCCGGGCCTGCATCGCCTTCCGTCATCTCGATGCGGCGGCCCACCTCTCCTTCTCCGGCTGGTGGTGCGGCAGCGAGGCGCGGCCGGCCGACCGGGCGCAACTGATCTGTCTGATCGACCGGATCGATCTCCTGAGCGCCGGCGACGATCCCGAATTGCGCGCCAATTTCGCCCGCACCGAGCTCAATCGACGGCAGGGCTGCTCGATACCGCGGCTTGCCGCGACCGGGCGCAAGGGCTCCTGGCTGGACGCCGACGGCAAGACGCCGGCGCTGCGGCCGACCAGCGCCAAGCAGGCGCAGGCACGGTAACGGCCTCGTGTTGCCGCGCCGCACTGGCGGGGCGCAACAAAAGCATTAACTGAAGAATTGTATCGTCAGCGACAGCCGATCCGCCGGCAGCTTCGGCGGGGGCAACCGCCTCAGGAGATCGTCATGCGTTCGCTTTCCCGCCTCGCCGCCGGCTTGGCTCTGTCCGTCGCAGCAGTCACTTTCGCCGCGTCGGTGGCCGAAGCCCAGCAGCAGCGCAAGCCGCTGCGCGTCACCGTGCAGAAGCGCAGCTATTTCGATGCCGGCAATGTCGTGCCGGTCGGCAGCATGAACCGCTATGCCACGCAGAACATCGTCGCGAGTCCGGTCTATTTCTCGTCCGGCGAGCTCTATGGCGAAGGCACGTTGCCCTCGCGCATCGGTTCGGGCGCCAACCCCTTCGCCAACAGCTTCTCGACGCCGCGCTTCTGAGCGGCGGCAAGGTCGAAACGAAAAGGCCCGCCGTGAGGCGGGCCTTTTGCGTTGGGCTCAACGCACCAGGATGTTCCTGAACTGCCAGGGATCGCTGGTGTCGATGTCCTCCGGGAACAGCCCCGGGCGGCCATCGAGCGGCGTCCAGTCGGTGTAGTAGCCCTTCACCGGTCCGAGATAGGGCATCTGGATCGAAAGACAGCGGTCGAGATCCATCTCCTCGACCTCGACGATGCCGGCATTCGGGTTCTCCAGCGCCCAGACCATGCCGGCGAGCACCGCCGAGGTGACCTGCAGGCCGGTCGCGGTCTGGTAGGGAGCGAGCTTGCGCGCCTCCTCCGTCGAAAGCTGCGAGCCGAACCAGTAGGCGCCCTTGTCGTGGCCGTAGAGCAGCACGCCGAGCTCATCGATGCCGTCGATGACCTCGTTCTCCTCGAGGATGTGGTGCTCCTCCTGCGGCTGGCCGGCATTGCCGAACATCTCGTGCAGCGAGAGCACGGCATCATTGGCCGGGTGGTAGGCGTAGTGGCAGGTCGGCCGGTAGATCGCCTTGCCGGCCTCGTCGCGCACGGTGAAGTAGTCGGCGATCGAGATCGACTCGTTGTGCGTCACCAGGAAGCCGTATTGCGGGCCCGGGGTCGGGCACCAGCTGCGCACCTTGGTCTCGGCACCGGCCTGCATCAGGTAGATCGCCGCCTGCGAGCCGGTCTCGTGGGTGCGGGCATTGTCTGGCATCCACTTCTCATGAGTGCCCCAGCCCAGCTCGGCCGGCTGCACGCCCTCGGAGATGAAGCCCTCGACCGACCAGGTGTTGACGAAGACGCCCGGAGGCTTGGGGTTCTTCGAGCGCTGCGTGTCGCGCTCGGCGATATGGATGCCCTTGACGCCGACCTGCTTCATCAGCCCGGCCCATTCCTCGCGGGTGGTCGGCTGGGGCACGTTGAGGCGCATGTCGGAGGCGATATTCAGCAGAGCCTTCTTGGCCAGCCAGGAGGCCATGCCGGGATTGGCGCCGCAGCAGGAGACGGCCGTGGTCGAACCCGGCGCACGGGCGCGCTTGGCGGCGAGAGTCATCTCGCGCAGCGCATAATTCGAGCGCTCGCCCGGACCCTTCGTCTCGTCGAAATAGAAGCCGAGCCAGGGCTCATTGACCGTGTCGATATAGAGCGCTCCGAGGCTGGAGCAGAATTCCATCAGGTCGCGCGAACCCGTGTCGCAGGACAGGTTGACGCAGAAGCCCTGGCCACCGCCCGCGGTCAGCAGCGGCTCCAGCATGGTCTTGTAGTTTTCGAGCGTCACGGCTTCATGGATGAAGCGGATGCCGCGCTCGTCCAGCAAAGCACGGTTGTCGTCGTCGGGTGCGATCACCACGAACCGGCTCTTGTCGAATTTGAGATGCCGCTCGATCAGCGGCAGTGTCCCGCGGCCGATCGAACCGAAGCCGATCATCACAATCGGGCCGCTGATCTCGCCGTATACGGGCCAATCCGTCATTCTTTTTCACTCCTGGGTGGTCTGGTTGAGGATAAGCGGACGCTGGTATGGGGCGGGCTATCCGGCGTCAATGGCGGCGGCTCGCTGACCGCCTCAGTTGAAGGGGTAGGGTCCTTCGAAGGCACCGACATAGGCAGTATGCGAGATCAGCCCGGCGCCGGGCTGCCACATGTGGAGCATGTAGGCAGGCGGCTCCATCAGGAAGCGCGCCTTGGCGCCCGGCGTCAGGTCGAGGATGACCTGATGGGCGACGCCCGGCACGACCTGGCCGATCGTGCCGGCATAGCGCACCTGGACCGCGCGGTGATGATGGCCGCTGAGCACGCGCTCGATGTTGGGATGGCGTGCGATGATCTCGGCGAGGCGTGCTGCGCCGTCCTTGAGCATGACCGCGTCCATATAGCCGAGGCCGCAGGAGAAGGGCGGGTGGTGCGTGAACAGCACGGCGGGTCGGCCTTCGGCTTCCGCCAGCGACCGTTCGAGGAAATCGAGGCGTACGTCGCAGATCGCGCCGGCGCTGGAGCCGGGCAGCAGCGTGTCGAGGCCGATCAGCCTGACGGGGCCGAGATCGGCCTTGAACTGGATGAAGCCACCGCCGAGATCGGCATGGGGGCCAAGGTCGAGCCCGGCGATCATCGCCTCGCGGACATCGTGGTTGCCAGGGATCAGCAGCGCCGGCAGGCCGAGCTTGTCCAGCATCGCGCGGACGAGCGCATATTCCTCGGGCAGGCCGCTCTCGGTGAGATCGCCGGTGATGACGAGAACATCCGGCCGGACGGGCAGGGCGGCGACGGCCTCGAAGGCGCGCTGCGTCATGCCGATCGTGTCGGAGACCTTGAGCGCAAGGCGGCCCGGCGGGCAGATGTGCAGGTCGGAGAGATGGGCGATCAGCATGTCGTCTTCTTCGTCAAGGGAAGCGCTTGCGACCGCCTTACCTGACGGCAGCCCGCGCGGCCAAGGCCGCGCGGGCTTCAATGACGCGATTTGATGACGGATCGACTACGATCCCGAGAGGAGGTCAGGCTGCGCGACGTCGGAGCCCGTCCGCTCCTTCAGCCGGGGCGAGAACCCCCGTGGCCTTGAGCACGCCCTTCGCACCCTGGAGCGCGCCGTCGCGCAATTCCAGGCCGAGGAAGCGCTCGCGCTCGAACGGGCCGGGCATGGCGAGCTCGGCCATCGGCTCAGGCGTGAAGCCGAAGCGCTCGTAATAGGGCGCGTCGCCGACGAGCAGGATCGCGCCATGGCCGCGGCAGGCGGCACGCCAGATCGCCTCGCGCATCATCGCCTTGCCGAGACCCTCGCCCTGCAGGTCCGGCGAGACCGCGAGCGGGCCGAGCAGCAGCGCCGGCTTGCCGGCGGCCTCGACATGCCAGAGCCGCACGGTCGCGACGACGGCGCCGTCGCGCTCGGCGGTCAGGGCGAGGCCTTCGGCCGGCAGGCGGCCTTCGCGCAGGCGCTCGCTCGATTTCGACGTGCGGCGCTCGCCGAGGCAGCGGTCGAGCAGGGCTTCGCGGGCCGGGATATCGCTATCGATCTCGTCGCGGATCGTGATCATGACGCACCTCCTGCCGGAGCGCCCGCCATCACGCGGACCTTCCCGGCGCCGCGCGGACGCGGCCACAAGCAAGGGATTGTGTGGAAGAGGGTCCGGCGGGAGCCACGCTCGCGCCCCATTCTTGGAGGCACGAACGCTCCGCCCGGTTTCCCGGGCAGCCTGCCGATAGTGGCAGGCGCTTCGCCGGACCCGATTGGTTCGAGGCTGGCGAGCCAGCCCCAATTTCGTCAGATGACGTACTGCTTCAGCGGCGGGAAGCCGTTGAAGGCGACGGCCGCGTAGGTCGTCGTATAGGCGCCGGTGCCCTCGATCAGGACCTTGTCGCCGATCTCCAGGCTGAACGGCAGCATGTACGGGGTCTTCTCGTACATGACGTCGACCGAATCGCAGGTCGGGCCGGCGAGCACGCAGGGAACCGTGGCGTCGCCGTCCCGGATCGTTCGGATCGGGTAGCGGATCGCCTCGTCCATCGTCTCGGCGAGACCGTTGAACTTGCCGATGTCGAGATAGACCCAGCGGACCTGGTCGTCCTCGCTCTTCTTCGAGATCAGCACGACCTCGGCCTCGATCAGGCCGGCTTCGCCGACCATGCCGCGGCCCGGCTCGATGATGGTCTCGGGCAGGCGGTTGCCGAAATGCTTCGACAGCGCCTGGAAGATCGCATCGCCATAGGCCGGGACGCCCGGGATCGGCTTCAGGTAGCGCGCCGGGAAGCCGCCGCCGAGGTTGACCATCGACAGCGACAGGCCGCGGGTGGCGCATTCCTTGAACACGGCCGAGGCCGAGGCCAGGGCCGAATCCCAAGCGTTCACATTGGCCTGCTGCGAGCCGACATGGAACGAGATGCCATAGGCCTGGAGGCCGAGGCGATGACCGTGCTCCAGCACGTCCGCGGCCATTTCGGGCACGCAGCCGAACTTGCGCGAGAGCGGCCAGTCGGCGCCGGCGCCGTCGCAGAGGATGCGGCAGAAGATGCGCGCGCCCTCGGCCTTCGTGACCGTGGCGGCACGGGCGACCTTCTCGACCTCGGCCTGGCAGTCGACGGCGAACAGGCGCACGCCGAGCTCCATGGCGCGGGCGACGTCGCGCTCCTTCTTGATGGTGTTGCCAAAGGAGATGCGGTCCGCCGTGGCGCCGGCCGAAAGCGCGAGCTCGATCTCGACGACCGAGGCGCAATCGAAGCAGGAGCCGAGCTTGGCCAGCAGGCGCAGCACTTCCGGCGCCGGGTTCGCCTTGACCGCGTAGAAGACGCGGGTGTCCGGCAGCGCCCGGGAGAAGGCGACATAGTTCTCGCGCACGACCTCGAGGTCGATCACGACGCAGGGGCCGTCCTCGCGGCGGTCACGCAGAAATTCACGGATGCGCTCGGTCATGAGACGCAGCTCCCTTCGGCGCAAGCGGCGCCGATACGACGTGTAGCCGGTTGAAACGACCGCGACCCGAGGCGCTGTGGAGACGCCTAAGGACTGCGGACGAAACGTCCGGACCCGAAACACCGTCGATTGGGGAGACCCCGCACGGCCGGCAATGAAGGACAAGCCTCTTCGGTGCCGGCCTGTGGAAAGCCGGCGAGACCAAAAAAGCCCGCTCCGTCGTTGCTTTAAGCTGCGTCCCCCGTGGAGATTCGGGGTTCGCCGGTTTTGCCTCCGGCTGCTGGTCGCTGTTCGGGAGCGGCCCTCTTGCGAGAGCCGGGAGCGTGATTTGAGGGGATGTCCATCCCCCTCCATCCGTTTCCCATCCCTGGCGGCTGTCCGGCCTCTTGTCCGGATGCCCACCGACCAGCACGCGGCCACAGGCACGTGCGAATTGGGTGAGGTGCATATACGGACGTGTGCCCCGCGCTTCAAGTTTTTTCTGACGGCCGGGGCCGGATTTTTTACAGGACGGAGCGAGGGGAGGAGGGCGCTGTTCTCATTTCCTTTTAACGCTGGCTCGCACAGGCCGTGGCAGCGCCCTAGACCAGCCCCATTTCATCGCCTAAGTCGTTGGCGCAGCGCGTCTTCGCGCGCCTATATCCAAGGGGCAAGCTTCGATCATGACGGTTACCGATCGCCGCCGGGTTCTGGCCGGGCTGAGCGCCGCTTTGTGCGCCACCGCCGCGCCGCAGGCTTTGCTGGCGCAGCAGCCGGAGCAGGCGCCGCCGCAACCGCGATTCGGCTTCGACGAGGTGGTGCGCCGGGCTCGCGAAGTCGCCGCCGTACCCTATGAAGCCGGACCGGCGCTGCCGGAAGCACTGACGAAGCTCGATTTCGACGCCTGGCGCGAAATCCGCTTCCGGCCGGAGCGGGCCTTGCTCGCCCAGTCGAATTCCGGTTTCCGCATGCAGATGTTCCATCCCGGCTTCCTGTTCACCCGGCCGGTGACGGTGAACGTGATCCGCGACGGCGTGCCGACACCGGTGCCCTATTCGGCAAGCCTCTTCGACTATGGAAGGACCAAGTTCGACAAGCCGCTGCCGGTCAATCTCGGCTTCGCCGGCTTCCGGCTGCATTACCCGCTCAACGATCCGCGCATCTTCGACGAACTGATCTCCTTCATCGGCGCGAGCTATTTCCGCGTGCTCGGGCGCGGCCAGCGCTATGGGCTCTCGGCGCGTGGCCTGGCGATCGGCGCAGGCGTGCCCGGCGGCGAGGAATTCCCGGTTTTTCGCGAGTTCTGGGTCGAGACCCCGACCGCCGATGCCGATCGCATCACGGTCTACGCCCTCCTCGACTCGCCTTCGGTCGCCGGAGCGTATCGCTTCCACATCTATCCGGACGGCGACAGCGTGGTCGATGTCGGTGCGGCGCTGTTCCCGCGCAAGGCGATCGAGAAGCTCGGCCTGGCGCCGCTGACCTCGATGTTCTTCACCGGCGAGAACGACCGGCGCTTCCATGACGACTTCCGTACCGAGCTGCATGATTCGGACGGGCTCCTGATCCACTCCTCGACCGGGGAGTGGATCTGGCGGCCACTGCGCAACGCCCGTGTCCCGGCGGCTTCCTCCTTTGTCGAGCGCAATGTCCGCGGCTTCGGCCTGATGCAGCGCGACCGGGTGTTCGAGCACTACCAGGACCTCGACCTCAACTACGAGCTCCGGCCGTCCTATTGGATCGAACCGCAGGGCGACTGGGGCGAGGGCGTGGTCGAGCTGATCGAGCTGCCGACCACCGACGAGACCAACGACAACATCGTCGCGCTCTGGGCGCCGAAGCTGGCGCTGGAGCCGGGGCGCGAATTCCGCTTCGGCTACAAGCTGACGGCGATGCTGGATTCCAGCGAGCTGCATCCGGGCGGGCGGGCGATCAACACCTACCAGGCCAAGCCGAAGGCGCTCGGTTCCGGCGAGGCCGTGACGGAGAACACCCGCCGCTTCATCGTCGACTTCGCCGGCGGCGATCTCGGCTATTATCTGAAGCAGCCGGAGAAGGTCGAGATCGTGCCCTCGATCGCCTATGGCCGGATCAACCGCGCCTTCCTGGTGCCGAACCCGAAGACGGAGGGCTTCCGCGCCTTCATCGACATCGTGGTCGAGCCGGGCCAGCTCGCCGAGATGCGCGCCTTCCTGAAGAGCGGCAGCAAGACCCTGACCGAGACCTGGAGCTTCCCCTGGCGGGCGCCCGACGCGAGCTGAGCCTCGCGAGAAGGATCGGTTCAATTGCGCCGGTCGTCCCGGGCTTAGCGAAGTGAAGACCCGGGATCCATTCCGGAACCTTATTCGGAAAGGCTCCGGAATGGATCCCGGATCGGCGCCGCTGACGCGGCTTGTCCGGGATGACTTGGAGGGGTGTCCGGTCAGAACTGCGGCGCGCTCTTGCTGCGTGCCGGCTTGCGCCGCTTTTCGGGCGCAGCCGCGACCACCTCGATCTCGACCTTGAACTCCGGCAGGGTGAAGCCGGAGACGATCATCAGGGTCGAGGCCGGTGGCGGCGTGCCGACATGGGCGTCGCGCGATTCCATATAGCCCTTCATATGGGCGCGGTCGGTGACGTAGGCGTTGATGCGGACGATGTCCTTCAGCGCCATCCCCGCTTCGCCCAATATCGCGGCGATATTGGCGAAGCAGAGATCGGCCTGCTCCCGCGCGCCTTCTGGAATCGTGCCGTCGGCGGCGATGCCGAGCTGCCCGGAGCAGAAGACGAGCCGCTGGCCGGCGGGCAGTTCGACGCCATGGCTGTAGCGGGCGAAGGGGGCGCGGATCGAGGAGGGGCTAAGCGGCTTCATCTGATGGTCCGGATGACGGGAGTACCGTTCTGCCATGCCATATGCGCGCTGCAAAACCATGTTGAGACTTGACCGATGCGCGTTTTGCAGCCTTGAACGCGTACATGCCAGATAGTTTCATGCCGCGTTCAGGCGGGATGGGCACAATGCCTTCGGACGGCGGCTGCGCGAGACGACGGGGATGAGCTTGAGGACTTCTGTGCTGCTGCGGGCCGCGAGCCTGCTGCCTCTCATGCTGCTGACCGCCTGTGCGGGATCGCAGCGTTTCGGCGGGTATGGCTCGGGTTCGGGCCAGGCCGTCGCGCGTGCGCCGGTCTATGGCGAGCCGGTGCAGTCGGCCCCGCCGATCCAGTCCGCCCCGATCACCTCCGAGCCATTGCCGCCGCCTGGGGGGTATCCCAGCGCGCCGCCGCAAGCAGGCGGTTATCCACCCGGTGGCGCCGCGCCGGGCATGCCGCCCCAGAACGATCCGTTCTTCGATCCGCAGGCGGCTCAGCCGGGGCAACAGCCGCCGGTGCAGCAGCGCCCGGTCGAGCCGGCGCCCCCTCAGGTCGCCAGCGCCAATCCCGGCTCGACGCCAGGCGGGGGCTCGACACGCTCCGGTTCGGTCTCGAATCGCGACGGTGTCATCGGCAACTGGACGGCGCAGGAGGCGACCGGCAGCTCCTGCCGGGTGCAGCTCTCAAGTTCGCCCTCGCTCGACCTCTATCGCGCCAACGCCACGGGCTGCAGCAATCGCGACCTGCAGCAGGTCAACGCCTGGGATTACCGCGACGGCGAGGTCTACCTCTACCAGCGCGGTGGTTCGGTGGTGGCGCGCCTGCGCGTCGGCAGCGCCGGCACCATGAACGGCGCGATCACCAAATCGGGCGCCGGACTCTCGATGAACCGCTGAGCACGACGCTTTATCGTCTTCAAAAGCAGCACCCCCGCGTCATGCTCGCCCTTGTGGCGAGCATCCACGCTTTGAACACCGCACGTGACGAGTGATGCGAAGACGTGGATGGTCGGGCGAGCCCGATCATGACCGCGAGGGTGCCTCTTGCCAATGCTCAGTGCCGCGAGGCGCTCCGGCCGAACAGGGCGGAAGGCCAGAAACTGCGCTGCAGCGAGAGCGACAGGGTTGCGAAGCTGCGGGCATTGTCCATTGCCTCGTCCAGCAGGGTGAACGGCGTCGGCGCGCCGGTGGCGATCCTGCCCTCGACATCGGCGTAGCCGCCGACCATCTCGGCCTCGAACTTGCGCGCGAGGTTCCGCATCGCGGCGTTCTCGGGCAGGCAGGTCATGTAGAGCGTCCTGATATTGCGGTTGCGCGCCGCCGTGATCAGGCGGCTGAACAGCTCTCCGCCGATGCCGCGCCGGCGCCAGGTGCGTTCGACGCTGAAGGCGGCTTCGCCAGTCTGGATGACGATTTCCTCCAGCCCGCGCAATTCGGCGGCGCCGCGGACCTCGCCGGCCTCGACATAGGCATAGACCAGCCCGCCGACACCAAAGGTGGTTTCGGCGTAGTTCCGGAGGAAATCATCCGTGACCGCCGTGCCGAAACGCTCGCGCCGTGTGTCGGCGTCGAGGCGAAGCAGATGGGCGGTGAAGAGATCGCGCTCGGCAGGCCAGAGACGCCTGACCTCGCCGTGCCTGGCCTTGGCGCCAGGCTTGATCGAACGATTCAATTGCAGCTCCTGTGAAAGCGCTGATGGCGCTGCCCAAAGGAGGCGTGTCTTCCCTAACTCGGAGACCAAGATGCGCTTCCGATCTGGGAATACAAGTGGCGCGATTGCGGCAATTTACAGCTAAATGCCTGTAAAAATGGCCGGAATGGTCAAGGCTGCGCGCTAACGCCACATGGTGGCGATCGAGGCGGCCAACGCCAGAGCAAGCCCGATATTGAGGGCGCGCCATTGCCAGGCCTGCGTCAGCAGCCGTGCCAGAAGCAGTCCGGCGACGCACCAGAGCATCAGCGACAGCAGCGCGAGCACGCCGAAGACGGTGCCGAGCAGGGCGGCGAGCTCTCCTGCGCCGCGGGCAAGCTCGCCGAAGGAGGCGGCGGCGCCGAGCGTCATGGCCCAGCCCTTGGGATTCTGCAGCTGGATCCAGAGCGCGCCGAGGAAGCTCGTCGGCCTGGCGATGCTCCTGTCGAGATGCGGGGGGCCGCTGCGGCCGATCCTGACGGCGAGCCAGAGCAGATAGGCCGAACCGGCGAGCTTCATCGCGAATTCGAGCGATGGCATCGCCAGCAGCAGGCCGGCGAGCCCGGCCGCGGCCGCGACAGCCATTCCGGCCAATCCGATCGCGACGCCGATCATGAAGGGCAGGGAACGGCGAAAACCGAAATGGGCGCCGGAGGCCGTGGCGAGCGTGGTGGTGGCGCCCGGTGTCACGGTGGAGATGGCGGCGAAGGCGATGAGCGGCAGGAATGATTCCGGTGACATGGGCGGCTCCGGCTAGAAGCCATCGCATTAGGTTCGTCCGACGAATGATGAAAACGAATGTTGAAGCGATCAGGCATTAGCATCGATAATGCTAGACATGCGCAATCTCGACCTCGAGCTGATCCGGGCCTTCGTCGCCGTCGCCGACCATGGCAGCATGACCATCGCCGGCAATGCGCTGCATCTGACGCAGAGCGCCGTCAGCCAGCAGATCATGCGGCTGGAGCGACGGCTCGGGCAGGCTCTCTTCCTGCGAGAGCGGCGCGGGCTGAAGCTGACGGCCTCGGGCGATCGCCTGCTCGCCAAGGCACGCCGGCTGATCGGTCTCAATGACGAGATCTGGGCCGAGATGACGACGGGCTGCGCCGGCACGGTGCGGCTTGGCGTGCCCTATGACCTCGTCGGCACCGCGCTCGCGCCGATCCTGAAAGGCTTTGCCGAAGCGAGCCCGCTGGTCGAAATCTCGCTGGTCTGCGCGTCCTCGCCGCAATTGCTGGAGGCGCTCAGCAAGGGCGAGGTCGATCTTGCTTTGGTCGAGGAGCCGTTTGCGACGGCGGGCGGAGAGTGCCTCGGTATCGAGCGGTTGGTCTGGGTCGGCGCCAAGGCCGGCAACGCTCATCTGAAGCAGCCCCTGCCGCTGTCGCTGGTGGCCGATAGCTGCGCCTTCCGGCCGGCGGTGACCGAAGCGCTCGACGGGCAGGGGAGGGCTTGGCGCAGCGTGTTCGAGAACGGCAATATCGACGCGACCACCGCGACGGTCAGGACCGACCTTGCCGTCACCGCCTGGCTGGCCTGCACGGTACCGTTCGATCTCGACATTCTCGGATCGTCGGAGGGGCTGCCTGAGTTGCCGCCCTTCGCGATCACGCTGCATCTGTCGCGCTCGCAGCCCTCGGAAGCGGCGCGCGAGCTCGCCCGCCATCTGCGCGCCGGCTGGCTGCGCTCGCGGCAGGCCGCATAGCCTGCCGGACTTGTCGAGGGTTGCGGGTCGGGCCGCCCTGCCGTAACCCACGAGACGAAGCTTCTTCCCGCCTAGAGCCCATGTCCGCCACGCTATCCGAACGTTATGACGCCCTAGTCGCTTCGGGCGCGATCGAGCGCGATCCGGCGCAGATCGCCGTCGTCAGGCGCTTGCAGGCGCTGTCCGATACGCTCGCCAGCCGCAAGCTGGCGAAGAAGAGCAGCGCTCTCGGCTGGCTGTTCGGCCGTAAGCAACCGGCGGCGGATACGGTCAAGGGGCTCTACATCTGGGGCTCGGTCGGCCGCGGCAAGACCATGCTGATGGACTTGTTCTACGAGACGGTTCCGGTGGCGGCGCGCCGGCGCGTGCATTTCCACGCCTTCATGGCTGATGTGCATGAGCGTATCCACGCCTATCGCCAGGCGCTCAAGGCCGGCACGGTCAAGGAGCCGGATCCGATCGGGCCGGTGGCGGCCGAGCTGGCGGAGGAAGCGAGCCTGCTTTGCTTCGACGAGTTCACCGTCACCGATATCGCCGATGCGATGATCCTCGGGCGGCTGTTCACCAAGCTCTTCGCCGACGGCGTCACCGTGGTCGCGACCTCGAATGTCGAGCCATTGCGGCTCTATGAGGGCGGCCTCAACCGGGCGCTCTTCCTGCCCTTCATCGACTTGCTCGCCAGCAAGGTCGATGTGATCAAGCTGGAAGCGCGCACTGATTTCCGGCTGGAGAAGCTCGGCGGCGCGCCGACCTATCATGTCCCCGCCGACGACAAGGCCAAGGCTGCGCTCGACAAGGCCTTCAGCCAGCTCACCGGCGTGGCGCAGGGCGCTCCCACCACCATCGCGATCAAAGGCCATGAGCTGAAGCTGCCGCAGGCGGCGGGCGGCGTGGCGCGGGCGAGCTTTGCCGATCTCTGCGCCCAGGCCTATGGCGCGTCCGACTATCTCGCGCTCGCCCAGCATTTCCATACGCTGATCCTCGACGGCATCCCGATCATGGATATCGAGCGGCGCAACGAGGCCAAGCGCTTCATCATCCTGATCGACACGCTCTATGAGAGCCATGTGAAGCTCGTCGCCTCGGCGGCGGCCGAGCCGACGGGGCTTTATGTCGCGCAATCCGGCCGGGAGGCCTTCGAGTTCGACCGGACGGTGTCGCGCCTGATCGAGATGCGCTCGGAGGAATATCTCGCCTTGCCGCATGGCCGCGCGGACTCGGCCGCGAGCGGTGACGCGACCGGGCTGGTGGAGACCTGAGCGTGGCTGCGCCGCGCGAACCGAGCGAGATGCGCATTCTCTCGGTCGCCGGCGAGCATCTGCGCCAGCACGGCCTGCGCCGCTTCACCGTGGTCGCGGTGGCGGAAGAGGCGGGCATGACCCATGCGAATGTCTACCGCTACTTTCCCTCGCGCACGGCGCTGATCGATGCGGTGGTCGATGTCTGGCTGAAATCGGCGGAACGCAAGCTCGCCGACATCGCCGACGGGCCGGACCCGGCCGAGGACAAGCTGGAGCGCCTGATCCTGGCGCTGGCCAAGGCCAATCGCGACCTGCTGCACGAGGAGCCGCATCTGTTCGCGGCACTGTCGCAGGCGGTGGCGAAGCGCCATGCGATCAGCCGGCGCAATCGCACGCGCGTCCGCGCCCTGTTCGAGCGCGTGATCGACGACGGCATCGCGACCGGGGCCTTCGAGCCGCGCGACCGCGATCGCGCTATCGCCTTCGTGATCGACGCCACCCATCGTTTCATCCATCCTGCCTCGCTGGAACTGGAGGCGGATGTCCCGCAGGCCTCGGTCGATGCTAGGCTCGCGACCCTGATCAGGGTGGCGCTTCGTACGCTTGCGACCGGCGTCATCTGAAAAAAATGACAAAATTTGTAAAATGTAACTGCACGTTTTCGTGGCAGGTTGACGGCGCATTTTCGCGGGTTAGCTTCTAACGGCTTGGTTTTACTGGATATTCCGGGATTGGAGGGCCGAAAGCGCCGCTTGGGAGCGTTCCAATGTCCAATTTTCGACAGGGTTGAGCCCGAGAGCGGCTTAGGTCAAAGAACCCACGGCTTTTCGGCTTCACCTGCTTTCGCATCCAACAACAAGGATTCGGCAATGGCCCGCAAGAAGATCGCCCTCATCGGCGCCGGACAGATCGGCGGCACGCTCGCCCACCTCGCCGGTCTTAAGGAACTGGGCGATGTCGTCCTGTTCGACATCGCCGAGGGCATTCCCCAGGGCAAAGGCCTGGATATCGCCGAGTCCGCTCCGGTCGACGGCTTCGATGCCGGCTACAAGGGCACGAACTCCTATGAGGACATCAAGGGCGCCGACGTGATCATCGTCACCGCCGGCGTGCCGCGCAAGCCCGGCATGAGCCGCGACGACCTGATCGGCATCAACCTCAAGGTGATGAAGTCGGTCGGCGAGGGCATCAAGCAGTACGCTCCCAAGGCCTTCGTGATCTGCATCACCAACCCGCTCGACGCGATGGTCTGGGCGCTGCAGAAGTTCTCGGGCCTGAAGCCCAACATGATCTGCGGCATGGCCGGCGTGCTCGACTCGGCCCGCTTCCGCCACTTCCTCGCCGACGAGTTCAAGGTCTCGGTCAAGGACGTCTCGGCCTTCGTGCTCGGCGGCCATGGCGACGACATGGTGCCGCTGGTCCGTTACTCCGGCGTCGCCGGCATCCCGCTGCCCGACCTCGTCAAGATGAAGTGGACGACGCAGGAGCGCCTCGACGCCATCGTCGAGCGTACCCGCAAGGGCGGCGGCGAGATCGTCAACCTGCTCAAGACCGGCTCGGCCTTCTACGCCCCGGCCGCCTCGGCGATCGCCATGGCCGAGAGCTATCTCAAGGACCAGAAGCGCGTGTTGCCGGCGGCCGCCGCGCTCAAGGGCCAGTACGGCGTCAAGGACATGTTCGTCGGCGTGCCGGTGGTGATCGGCGCCAAGGGCGTCGAGCGGGTCGTCAAGATCCGCCTCAACGGTGCCGAGAAGGAGATGCTGGCGAAGTCGGTCGCCTCGGTCCAGAGCTTGATCGACGCCTGCAAGAGCATCGACGCGTCATTGGCGTGAGACAGACGGATGGCGTGATGGCCGGCGGCCGTCACGCCATCGCCTCTCCCTTTACCGGCACAGGACATCAGGCATGAACATCCACGAATATCAGGGCAAGGCGGTTCTCAAGGAGTACGGCGCGCCCGTCTCCGCCGGCTTCCCGGCGCTATCGGTGGCGGAGGCCGTCGAGGCCGCGAAGAAGCTGCCCGGACCGCTCTATGTGGTGAAGAGCCAGATCCATGCCGGCGGGCGCGGCAAGGGCAAGTTCAAGGAACTGCCGGCCGACGCCAAGGGCGGCGTGCGGCTCGCCAAATCGATCGAAGAGGTCGAGAGCCACGCCAAGGAAATGCTCGGCAACACGCTGGTGACGCTGCAGACCGGCCCGGCCGGCAAGCAGGTCAACCGCCTCTATATCGAGGACGGCTCGGACATCGCCAAGGAGTTCTACCTCTCGGCGCTGGTCGACCGCGAGACCTCGCGCGTCGCCTTCGTGGTCTCGACCGAGGGCGGCATGGACATCGAAAAGGTGGCCCATGATACGCCCGAAAAGATCAAGACCTTCTCAGTCGATCCGGCGACCGGCATCATGCCGCATCATGGCCGCACCGTCGCCAAGGCGCTCGGCCTCAGCGGCGACCAGGCCAAGCAGGCTGCGAGCGTGCTCGGCCAGATCTACGCCGCCTTCGTCGGCAAGGACATGGCGATGCTCGAGATCAACCCGCTGATCGTGACGACGCAGGGTCAGGTCAAGTGCCTCGACGCCAAGGTCTCGTTCGACTCCAACTCGCTCTACCGGCATCCGGAGCTGATGGCACTGCGTGACGAGACGGAAGAAGACGCCAAGGAGATCGAGGCGTCGAAGTACGACCTCGCCTATATCGCGCTCGACGGCACGATCGGCTGCATGGTCAACGGCGCCGGCCTCGCCATGGCGACGCTCGACATCATCCAGCTCTACGGGGAAAGCCCGGCGAACTTCCTCGACGTCGGCGGCGGCGCCTCTGAGGAGAAGGTCACAGCAGCCTTCAAGATCATCACCGCCGACCCGAAGGTGAAGGGCATCCTGGTCAACATCTTCGGCGGCATCATGAAGTGCGACGTCATCGCCCGCGGCGTGATCGCGGCGGTGAAGACCGTCGGCCTCGAAGTGCCGCTGGTGGTGCGCCTCGAAGGCACCAATGTCGAGGAAGGCAAGGAGATCATCCGGAACTCGGGCCTCAACGTCATCCCGGCCGATGATCTCGACGACGCCGCCCAGAAGATCGTGGCTGCGATCAAGAAGGCTTGAGGTAAACCAATGTCCATCCTGATCGACAAGAACACCAAGGTCATTTGCCAGGGCTTCACCGGCAAGAACGGCACCTTCCACTCCGAGCAGGCGATCGCCTATGGCACGCAGATGGTCGGCGGCACCTCGCCGGGGAAGGGCGGCTCGCTCCATCTCGGCCTGCCCGTCTTCGACACCGTCGCCGAGGCGCGCGACAAGACCGGCGCGACGGCTTCGGTCGTCTACGTCCCGCCGCCGGGCGCGGCCGATGCGATCTGCGAGGCGATCGACGCCGAGATCCCGCTGGTGATCTGCATCACCGAAGGCATCCCGGTGCTCGACATGGTGCGCGTGAAGCGTTCGCTCTCCGGCTCCAAGACCCGCCTGATCGGGCCGAACTGCCCGGGCGTCGTCACCGCCGGCGAGAGCAAGATCGGCATCATGCCGGCCAACATCTTCAAGCCCGGCTCGGTCGGCATCGTCTCGCGCTCGGGCACGCTGACCTATGAGGCGGTGTTCCAGACCACGAACGAAGGCCTCGGCCAGACCACGGCCGTCGGTATCGGCGGCGACCCGGTCAAGGGCACCGAGTTCATCGACATGCTCGAGATGTTCCTCGCCGACGAGAAGACCACGTCGATCGTGATGATCGGCGAGATCGGCGGCTCGGCCGAGGAAGACGCGGCCCAGTTCATCAAGGACGAGGCCAAGCGCGGGCGCAAGAAGCCGATGGTCGGCTTCATCGCCGGCCGCACGGCTCCTCCCGGCCGCCGCATGGGCCATGCCGGCGCGATCATCTCCGGCGGCAAGGGCGGCGCCGAGGACAAGATCGCGGCGATGGAAGCGGCAGGCATCCGGGTCTCGCCGTCGCCGGCGCGCCTTGGAAAGACCTTGGTCGAAGTATTGAAGGGCTGAGCAGCAGGCTGCGTCATGGTCGGCTTTGAGCCGACCATCTCATGACCAGCCAGGCTCGACAAAGAGATGCTCGGGCCTTGCCCGAGCATGACGGCCAGACGAAGCGGCAGGTTAGGAAGAAGGCAGGACGACCATGGCTCGCCAGGACATCAACGAGGCTCTCGCGCAGACGGGTTTCCTCTATGGCGGCAACGCGGCCTATATCGAGGATCTCTACGCCCGCTATCAGGCTGACCCCAAGTCGGTCGATCCGGAGTGGCAGGGCTTCTTCTCCGCGCTGAACGACGACAAGCAGGCGGTCGTCGACAACGCCAAGGGCGCGTCCTGGAAGAAGCCGAACTGGCCGATCCCGGCCGGCGGCGAGCTGGTCTCGGCGCTCGACGGCAACTGGGCCGCGGTCGAGAAGGCGGTTGGCGAGAAGCTCGGCGCCAAGGCCAAGGCCGCCGGCGCGACGCTGTCGGCTGCCGACGTCCAGCAGGCGACGCGCGACTCGGTCCGCGCGATCATGCTGATCCGCGCCTATCGCATGCGCGGCCACCTCCATGCCCAGCTCGACCCGCTCGGGATCGAGAGCCAGAAGGATCCGGAGGAGCTGTCGCCGGCGGCGTTCGGCTTCACCGAGGCCGATCTCGACCGCAAGATCTTCATCGACAACGTGCTCGGGCTGGAGTTCGCCACCATCCGCGAGATGACGGCGATCCTGCAGCGGACCTATTGCCAGACGCTCGGCGTCGAGTTCATGCACATCTCCGATCCCGAGCAGAAGGCCTGGCTGCAGGAGCGGATCGAGGGCCCGGACAAGGAGATCGCCTTCACCCGCGAGGGCAAGAAGGCGATCCTGAACAAGCTGGTCGAGGCCGAAGGCTTCGAGAAGTTCCTC
>PNLY01000087.1 GCA_013823325.1 Methylobacterium sp. | reverse complement strand
GGTTGTTCCAGCTCCAGTAGATCACTAGGCCGGCCGGGAACGAGCCGAGCAGGAAGGTGAAGAACACCGGCATCCAGGTGAACATCATCTTCTGGACCGGATCCGGCGGCTCCGGATTCATCTTCATCTGCACGAACATCGTGATGCCCATCAGGATCGGCCAGATGCCGAGATGCAGCATGGCCGGCGGCGTGAACGGCAGCAGGCCGAACAGGTTGAAGAGATTGGTCGGGTCCGGCGCGGCGAGGTCCTTGATCCAGCCATAGAACGGCGCGTGCCGCATCTCGATGGTGATGAACAGGATCTTGTAGAGCGCGAAGAAGACCGGGATCTGCACCAGCACCGGCCAGCAGCCGGCGAGCGGGTTGATCTTCTGGGTCTTGTACAGCTCCATCAGCGCCTGCTGCTGCTTCATCTTGTCGTCAGCATAGCGCTCGCGGATCGCCATCATCTCCGGCTGCACCGCCTTCATCTTCGCCATCGAGGCGTAGGACTTGTTGGCGAGCGGGAAGAACAGCAGCTTCAGCAGGACGGTCACGACCAGGATGGCGATGCCGAAATTGCCGACATGCTTGTAGACCCAGTCCATCACGTAGAACATCGGCTTCGTGATGAAATAGAACCAGCCCCAGTCGATCATCAGCTCGAAGCGCTTGATGCCGAGGTTCTTTTCGTAACCGTCGATCGCGGCCACTTCCTTGGCGCCGGCGAACAGGCGCGAGGAGGCGCTGGCCGAAGAGCCCGGCGCGACATTGACGGCTTCGCCGAGGAAGTCGGCCTGATAGGTGCGCACCGAACCGGTCTGCACCGAGGAATAGCGGCCCTCGTATTTCTTGCCCTGGTCGGGGATGGCGGCCGCGGCCCAATACTTGTCGGTGATGCCGACGAAGCCGCCGACCACATCCTTCCAGGCCTTGCCATGCGTCGCCGAGCCGAGCGCCGGCTCCTTGTCGATGGCGTCATAGGTGTATTCCTGCAGACCCTGCTCGCCGAGCGAGCCGATCATGCCCTCGTGCAGCACATAGTAGCCGAGCGTCGCCGGCTTGCCGACGCGCACGACCTGGCCATAGGGGTAGAGGGTGACGGCGTTGGCGCCCTTGTTCTCGACCTCGTCGCGGATCGAGAACATGGCGTTGTCGTCGACCGCGATGGTGCGCTTGAAGGTGAGGCCCTGACCGTTGTCCCAGCTCAGCACCACCGGCTTGGCCGCGGTCAGGACCTGGCTGTCGGCAGTCCAGACCGTCGTCGCGTTCGGCAAAGCGACATTGGCGCCCGGCCCCGCAACCCAGCCGAAATCGGAATAATAGGCATTCGGCCCGCCGGCCGGCGAGAGCAGCACGATGATCGGGCTCTTCGGATCGACCGTCTCATGATAGGCCTTGAGCGAGACGTCGTCGATGCGCGCGCCGGTCAGCGAGAGCGAACCGGCGATCTTGGGCGTGTCGATCTTGAGGCGCGGACCGGCGGCGAGCGCCGCCTCGCGGGTCGCGGCTGGGGCAGCGGTGAGCGGCGCCTGGCCAGGCTGCGCCGGGGCGCTGCCCTGCGCCGGGGCCGGAGCCGTGCCGGAAGCCGTCGGCGCGCCGGAGGGCTGCGTCGCCTGCTGGGTCTGCGTCTGCTGGTTCTGCAGGGCGATCTGCTTCTGCTTCTCCGCCTGCGGCAGGCCGTAGAAATATTGCCAGCCGAGCAGCACGACGACCGAGAGCGTGATCGCCAGCAGCAGATTGCGGTTGTCTTCTTTCATCATCCGTCTCGGAGGCAGTCTCGCGGGCCCAAGCGGGCCGCTAGGAGGCTTTGCGGGGGGCGGAGCGGCGCTTGCCGCCACTGGCTGGGCGGGCGCGGTCGAACGCGACCGAAAGGTCGGCGACCATCGCGGTGAAATCGGCCTGGACAGTCTCGGGCCGGGCGACGATCACGAGATCGCAGGGCTTGCGGGTCTGCTCCGCGAGGGCGATCGCAGCGGCAGCGCGCAGGCGGCGGCGGATGCGGTTGCGCACCACGGCGTTGCCGGTCTTGCGCGAGGCCGTGAGGCCGAGGCGCAGATCGTCCTGGCCCGGCTTGTCGAGCACCTGCACGGTGAAGGCGGACGAACGAAAACGGCGGCCGTGCTCGGCCGCCGCGAGAAAGTCCTTGCGTTGCGTCAGACGGGCGAGGCGCATGGCGATTGGCCAGTCTTCCGGAACGGGCGCGCCTGAAACGCGCGCCTTTGGGCTCATCAGGCCGACAGGCGCTTGCGGCCGTGGGCGCGACGAGCGGCGATGACCTTGCGGCCGCCCTTGGTCGCCATGCGGGCGCGGTAGCCGTGACGGCGCTTACGCACCAGCTTGCTGGGTTGATAGGTTCTCTTCACGGTCCGTCTCCGGGGCCTTGTTCGGCAGGGCAGGCGCAGCTTTCGCGGGAAAGCCGATGCCTGCCAGGCCTGTCGTGCAAAAAGGGTCCGCGCCGCCCGGTAGGCAGCGCAGGTCGCGGGCTTATGGCGGATGGGGGACCCCGAGTCAATGGCGAAACGCCTGCGCCGCGCCGTCGCAGCGACGCTTTTTGCCGCGAACCCGTTTCGCTCGACTTGCTGCTGCGGACTTGCGCTCGCGCGCCAAAGCGCCGATATAGCGCCCGGGAGGTTGGCGAGGGACGTCTCACTCGCCAACCCGGTCAGGTCCGGAAGGAAGCAGCCGTAACGAGACCGAACGGGTCTTCGTCCAACCTCCTACTTCAGCGCAAGCATTGGCTGCGCTCGATATGCGTGAACCGCGCTCCCTCACATTCCTGACGCGTTCGCGCCCTCCTATGACAGAGCGGCGTTGACCGGCGCGCCGCGATTGGCGAAAGCAGGGGCATGACCGACGAGACCGTCCCCGCCGACGAGCCGGGTTTTCCCGGCATGGCCCCGGCGCCTGCCCCTGCCGCTGCGCCCGCCGGCTATCGCGTGCTGGCGCGCAAATACCGGCCGGCGCATTTCGGCGACCTGATCGGCCAGGACGCTATGGTCCGGACGCTGACCAACGCCTTCGCTGCCGGCCGCATCCCGCAGGCCTGGATGCTGACCGGCGTGCGCGGCGTCGGCAAGACGACGACGGCGCGCATCCTCGCACGCGCCCTGAACTATCAAAACGCCGACGGCAGCGGCGCCCCGAGCACCGACCTCGCGCAGTTCGGCGTGCATTGCCAGGCGATCGTCGAGGGCCGGCATATCGACGTGATGGAGATCGACGCCGCCTCGAACAACGGCGTCGACAATGTCCGCCAGATCAACGACGCGGTCCGCTACGCCCCGGTCTCGGCGCGCTACAAGGTCTACATCATCGACGAGGTCCACATGCTCTCGGGAGGCGCCTTCAACGCCTTCCTGAAGACGCTGGAGGAGCCGCCGCCCCACGCCAAGTTCATCTTCGCCACCACCGAGATCCGGAAAGTGCCGGTGACGGTGCTGTCGCGCTGCCAGCGCTTCGACCTGCGCCGCGTCGATGCGGCACTGCTGGTCGGCCATCTCGACAAGATCTGCCGGGCGGAAGGGATCGAGGCCGAGGAGGAAGCGCTCGCCGCCGTGGCGCGCGCCGCCGAAGGCTCGGTGCGCGATTCGCTCTCAATCCTCGACCAGGCGATCGCCCATGCCGGCGGCCGGATCACGCTGGAGGAGGTCCGCAGCATGCTCGGCCTCTCCGACCGGGCGCGCGTCATCGATCTGTTCGAGCTGGTGATGAAGGGCGACATTGCGGGCGCTCTGACCGAGCTTCGGGCGCAATACGATGCCGGCGCCGACCCCGCGGTGGTGCTCGCCGACCTCGCCGAGTTCAGCCACCTCGTCACCCGCCTCAAGCTGGTGCCGGACGCCGCCAAGGATTCCAGTCTCTCTCAGGCCGAGCGGGTGCGCGGCGCCGATTTCGCCCAGCGCCTGTCGATCCGCGTGCTGGCGCGGGCCTGGCAGATGCTGCTGAAGGCGATCGGCGAGGTCCGCCAGGCGGACCGGCCGGTGATGGCCGCCGAGATGGCGCTGGTGCGCCTCGCCCATGCCGCCGATCTGCCGACGCCGGACGAAGCGCTCAGGATGCTGCGCGACGGCAGCGGAGCCATCGGCGGAAACGGTTCTCCTGCCCCACGTCCACCTTCCGGCGGCGGCGCGACCGCGCTCGCGGCCCGGCCGGTGCTCGCCACCGCCAATCCGATGCCGACCGCCGCCCCGGCCGCACAGCCGCGCGCCAGCGCCCTGCCGCAGCCGCAGAGCTTCGAGGAGGTCGTCGCGCTCGCCTCGCGCCATCGCGACATCACCATGAAGCTGGCGCTGGAGCGCGATGTCCGGCTGGTGCGCTTCGAGCAGGGCCGGATCGAGTTCGCGCTGGCCGAGCACGGCAACCGCCTGCTCGCCAACGACCTGTCGAAGCGGCTGAAGGAATGGACCGGCCAGACCTGGCTGGTCGCCATCGTCAATGCCGAGGGCTCGGCGACGCTGCGCGAGCAGGCGATGGCGGCCCGCGACAAGCGCGAGAACGATGCGGCGAATCATCCGGCCGTCCGCGCCGTGATGGAGCGCTTCCCGGGCGCACGCATCGTCGATGTCCGCGATCCCCGCGCCGCCGAAGCCGAGGCCTCAGCCACCGCCACAGGCGGCGACGAGGATCTGCCCGAATTCGAGCCGCTCTTCGACGACAGCGAGCCCGATTTCGACGGCATCGAGTTCCTGACCGACAACTGACCGCAAAGGGAGCGCCGCCATGCGCGACATGATGGGCCTGATGAAGCAGGCACAGGACATGCAGAAGAAGATGGCCGAGATGCAGGCCCAGCTCGACACCCTCGAATTCGAGGGCTCGGCCGGCGGCGGCCTGGTCAAGGTGGTGATGACCGCCAAGAACGTGCTGAAATCGGTGAAGATCGACCCGAGCCTGATGGTGCAGGGCGAGGAGGAGATCCTCGAGGATCTCGTCATCTCCGCCAGCAATGACGCCCGCAACAAGGCAGAGCGCTCGGTGCAGGAGCGGATGGCCGAGGTCACCCGCGGCCTGCCGATCCCGCCCGGCATGAAGCTGTTCTGAGGGGCAAAGGCCGTCATGCCCGGGCTTGACCCGGGCAGCTCTTGCAGAATGCCCTTTTGTCCCGAGCTGGTCGGCTCAAGGCCGACCATGACGCGCTAGAGACCGATGTCCCGCACCATCGCCGGCCCCGAGATCGAGCGCCTGATCCAGCTCCTGGCCAAGCTGCCGGGCCTCGGCCCCCGCTCGGCCCGGCGCGCGGCGCTCCATCTCGTCAAGAAGCGCGAGCAATTGCTCGGCCCGCTCGCGGAGGCGATGGCGGTGGCGCGCGAGCGCATCGTCGTCTGCTCGACCTGCGGCAATGTCGACACCAGCGACCCCTGCGGCCTCTGCCGCGACCCGCGCCGCGACGACAGCCTGATCGTCGTCGTCGCCGACATCGCCGATCTCTGGGCGCTGGAGCGCTCCGGCGCGGTCGGCGGGCGCTATCACGTTCTCGGCGGCGTGCTCTCGGCGCTCGACGGGATAAGGCCCGAGAACCTCTCGCTCGATGCGCTGGTGGCACGCGCCTCCGATCCGGCGGTGAAGGAGGTGATCCTGGCCCTCAACGCCACGGTCGAAGGCCAGACCACGGCGCATTTCATCACCGACCTGCTGACGCATCTTCCGGTCAAGGTGACCAAGCTCGCCCATGGCGTGCCGGTCGGCGGCGAACTCGACTATCTCGACGACGGTACGCTGGCAGCGGCGATCCGCCAGCGCACGGGATTTTAACGCCGTCTCAGTCGTCCCAGGGCGATGCGCTCTTGCAGCGATAGCCGACGAAACATTGCGGCGTGTCGCGGGCCGGCACCCAGGCCGGGAAAACCGTCTCGTCGAACTGACAGAAGCTGCGGTCGCGCACGAAGCGGTCATAGGTATAGCCGCCGGTGCCGAGCACGATCGCGCCATTGGCGAGGACGCTCTGGCGATTGGCCTCGCAACTGCGCGCCGGCGATTGCGGCCGCCCCTGCGCCTGCGCTGCGCCGGCAAAACCGAGGGCGAGAAGAGCAATCAGGGTCCGGGTCATCGTCCGCCTCCGGTATGGTTAGCCACTCAGCATTGTAACATAGCTGGGCCGCTCGCGTTCCGCTTTGCCTTGACGGCGCTGCGGGCTTCCGCCATCGCTCACCCCGTCACGCTCGGGCCCGTCCCGAGCCGCCACGTCTTCCCCTTTCATCCACGTCGCAGGGCGTGGATGGTCGGCGCCAGGCCGACCCTGACGAGAGAGAGCCGCTCCATGTCCCTGACCGATCTCGCCGCCACCATCGACGCCGCCTGGGAGAACCGGGCCGAGATCGGCATCACCACCAAGGGCGCCGTTCGCGATGCGGTCGAGCAGGCGATCGAACTGCTCGATTCCGGGCAGGCGCGCGTCGCCGAGAAGGTCGGCGGCGAGTGGGTCACGAATCAGTGGCTGAAGAAGGCGGTGCTGCTCTCCTTCCGCCTCGCCGACAACGAGGTGATGGCACACGGCCCGGGCGACGGCGTGTTCTGGGACAAGGTGCCCTCGAAGTTCGCCGGCTGGGGCGAGAACCGCTTCCGCGCCGCGGGCTTCCGCGTCGTGCCGCCGGCAGCGGCGCGCAAGGGTTCCTATCTTGCCCCGAACGTCATCCTGATGCCGTCCTTCGTCAACATCGGCGCCTATGTCGATTCCGGCACCATGGTCGACACCTGGGCGACGGTCGGCTCCTGCGCCCAGATCGGCAAGAACGTCCATCTCTCGGGCGGCGTCGGCATCGGCGGCGTGCTCGAGCCGCTGCAGGCCAACCCGACGATCATCGAGGACAACTGCTTCATCGGCGCCCGCTCCGAGGTGGTCGAGGGCGTCGTCGTCGGCGAGGGCTCGGTGCTGGCCATGGGCGTGTTCATCTCGGCGACGACCAAGATCGTCGACCGCGCCACCGGCCAGGTCCATGTCGGCAAGGTGCCGCCCTATTCGGTCGTGGTCGCCGGCTCGCTGCCGGGCAAGCCGCTGAACGACGGCACGCCCGGCCCCTCGCTCTATTGCGCCGTGATCGTCAAGACGGTCGACGCCCAGACCCGCGCCAAGACCGGCATCAACGAACTGCTGCGCGACTGAATCGAAGCGGAGGCGGAGCCTTTGAAGACCCTTCTGAGCGCCGCTTTCCTCTCCCTGTTCACTCTGGCGTCTACGACAGCGCAGGCAGAGCCGGTCGCGTTGACCCTGAAGCTCGTCGATGAGGCGGGCAAGCCGCTCGCTGGCCTTGGCGTGCGGGTCGCGATCGGCTCCGAGGCCGAGATCAGCGCGCCCGGCGCCGGGCAGCAGCTCGCCACCGACGCGGGAGGCGTCATCCGCATGCGAGCCGAGGTGACGATCGATCGCCGCAGCGTCCCATCGACCGGAATCTACACGCGTCACCCGGCCGAGTATCTCGTCATCGGGGTCGAGCTCGATCTGATCGGCCGGCGCGCGCTCTACCGCGTCAGGCTCGACCAGACCAAGGCCGGCACGGTCGGCCAGATCAACGCCTTCATGGCCAGTGCTGGCGGCCGCTTCGACCAGCCGCTCGCTTTCCATGCCGACACGCAGAGCTGGAGCCTGCCCGATGATCCCGCGGGCCCGCGCCTCACCGGCATCGGCGCCGAGCTCGAGGCGCAAAGCATGACGGGTTCGGCCGAGACCGGCCGCACCATCGCCCTCACCATCGCCAAGCAGAGCTTCAAGCGGCGGTAGAGGGAGCCCGGTTTTCGGCGCTCAGGCTCCGGGGATCGGATTCGGCGCAGGCTCGGCCGAACCCGGCGCCAGCTCCTGGCGTTGCGCAGCCGGAGAGGCGGCGAGCGCATCGCGCAGGGCCTGCTCCTGCGAATGGTCGAGCGAGGTCTTGAGCACGACGCCGCCAGTACCCTTGATCGCCTCGAGCACCTTGTCGCCGGTCATCTTCTGGATCAGCACGAAGAGCGCGGCATTGCCCGGCTGCAGGCTGGCGGACAGCTCCTTCATGAAGGCGTCGTTGACGCCGTAATCGCTCAGCGCGCCGCCTAGCGCGCCCGAGGCCGCTCCGATCGCCGCGCCGAAGATCGGCATCAGGAAGATCGCGCCGATCAGCAGCCCCCAGAAGCCGCCGGAAGCCGCGCCGAGCGCGGTGGTGTTGAGCAGCTGGTTGAGCTTGACCTTGCCGCCCTCGTGCATCACCGCGATCGCGGCGTCGCTGATCTGGATCAGGTATTCCTTCTGCAGGCCGAAAAGCTTCTGCCGCATTTCCTCGGCCCGGGCTTCGGTCGGATAGACGATGACGACGAGATCGGACATGGCGCACTCCTCTGACGCGACAGCTCAAGCTGCCGCCGCTCTGTGACGGGCTTGCGGCAAACGCGCGACGAAACGGCCCGTTCCGCTACTCCCCCGCCACCTCCTTCGCGGCCGCAAGGGCCGAGCCGCGCAGCGGCAGCTCCTTCATGCGTAGCAGGAAGAGCAGCGCCAAGGCGAATCCCGCGAAGCTTGCAGCGAAGACATAGCGGAACAGCCCGACCATGGTGGCGCGATCGACGCCGCCGGCCTTGAGCGTCTCGGCCGAGAGCCCGGGGCCGCTGGCGCCGAGGCCACCGAGCACGATCGCGCCGAAGATGGCGACGATCAGTGCCCCGCCGATCTGGCGGAAGAAGTTTGCCGTGCCGGTGACCGTGCCGAGCTGGTGCATCGGCACCGCGTTCTGGATCGAGACGGTCGCGACCGGCAAGAGCATGCCGAAGCCGACGCTGATCAAGGCGAGGACGAGCCCGAAGGCCCAGAGCGGGAGCTGGTCGCCATAGGCGATCAGCACGGCGGTGCCGACGAGCGCGAGGCTCAAGCCCGCGACCGGCACGCGCTTGTAATGCGTCAGCTTGCCCATCGCCCGGCCCGAGGAGGTCGCGCCGAAAACGGTGCCGCAGGTCAGGGGGATCAGGCCGAGCCCGGAATTGGCGGCGGACAGGCCCATGACCGTCTCGAAATAGAGCGGCAGGTAGATGGTGAGGCCGATGAAGGTGCCCATGCCGAAGCCGGCGGCGACGGTGGCGTTGCGGACAACCGGATTGGCCAGAACGGTCAGCGGAATCAAGGGCTCGGCAGCGGTGCGCAGCCGCCAGGCGAAGCAGAGCCAAAGCAGGGCCGAACCCGCGACCAGCCCGAGGATCTGCGGCGAGCCCCAGGGATAATGCGTGCCGCCCCAGGACAACGCCAGGAGCAGCGTCATGGTCGCGCCGGTCATCAGCAGCGCGCCGAGCACGTCGAGCTTGTGCGGCCGCTCATGCCGCGGCAGGCGCTGCAGGGCCTTGTCGGTCATCCAATAGGCGCCGAGTCCGAGCGGCAGGTTGATCCAGAAGATCACCGACCAGTGCAAGGCTTCGGCGATCAAGCCGCCGAGCACCGGTCCGAGTAGCGAGGAGGTGAAGAAGACGCTGGCGAAATAGACCTGGTACTTGCCGCGCTCCTTGGGCGGGACCATGTCGCCGACGATGGTCTGCGCCATGGCCATCAGACCGCCGCCGCCGAGCCCCTGCACGAGGCGGGCAGCCACCAGCAGCCAGAGCGAGGGCGCAAGCGCGCAGGCGACCGAGCCGATCACGAAGATCACGATGCCGCCGAGCATGGTGACGCGCCGGCCATGGATGTCGGCGAACTTGCCGTAGAGCGGCGTCACCGCAGTTGCGGCAAGCAGATAGGCCGTGACGACCCAGGGCAGATGGGCGACATCGCCGAGCTCGCGGCCGATCGTCGGCATGGCGGTCGCGACGATGGTCTGGTCGAGCGCCGCCAGGAACATGGCGAGCATGGTCCCGATCAGGATCGACCGGATATCCGCATGGGAAAGCGCCGCCTGCGCCGGCGGCGTCTCGACCCGCTTGTCCATCGGCACCTGTCTGTCCTGTGCTTGGGGAATGGCTAAGGATAGAGCCCGCCCTCGTCATGCGCCAGAGTCGGGGACGCAAGGCCGCCGCGAAGTGGGCGCAGCCCTGGATTGGCCCGGCCCGCGACAGCGGCTAGCATGGCACCTTCCACTGCGAGGGATCATGCGCGCGCATCTGCTCCTGGCCCTGCTGCCGATGATGCCGATCGCCGCCGAGGCACTCGAGCTGACCGGCCGCTATGGCTATGCCGGCGAATGGGCGGTGACGGCAACGCTCGCCGCGGCGGAGCCTGCCGCTTCCAAGCACAAGCGCGATTTCGCCGGGCCGGTGACCTTGAAGCATCTCGCCTTGTGCGGGCCGGGCGAGGTCGCGGAGAAAGCCGGCACGCTGAGCCTGCGGCGCGATGGCCAGCGCTATGCCGCGATGCTGGCGATCGGCGAGGAGAGTTGCGCGGTCACCGGTACCTTGGCAGAGGACGGCGTCGCCTTCGCCGATTGCGGCAAGGCCGGGAAGATCCCGCTGAGGCTCTGGCTGAAATGATGCATCTACGTTGCATGACTGCCCTCGCGGCCGTTTTCACCTCCGGTGCCGCCTTGGCCGATACGCGACCCTCCCTGTGCCGGCCCAGCGAGACGGCGATCTTCTCCTGCGCGATCGGCGGCAAGGTCGCCTCGCTCTGCGCCTCCACCGACATCGGCCCGGGACAAGGGAGCCTGACCTATCGCTTCGGCCGCAAGGGAGCGATCGAGCTGATCCATCCGGAAGCGCCCATGCCGCCGGACCAGGCCTTCAGCACTGCCGTCGTCGGCGATGGCGGCTTCGCCGGCGACATCGTCCGCTTCAGCCGCGGCGAGACCCGCTACACGCTCTATTCGATCATCGTGAAAGGGCAGGGCGAGCAGGACGGCATCCGCGTCTCCAGAGCCGGCCGCCAGCTTGCCGACCTCAAATGCAGGGATTTCGCGCTCGGCGCCGATGCCTGGAAGCTGCTCTATCGCGCCAAACTGCCCAAAGCGGAGCCGGCCTCGCTCGACTAGGGCTGCTTCTCCGTCTCCGGCACTTTCAGGATCATCGCGCCCTCGGCATCGATCGGCCTGCCGTCCTCGGTCTGCACGGTCAATGTGACCTTGCGACCGCTGTCGCGCTCGATCAGCGAGGAGTGCTGCTCGCCCGGGGCGAACAGGTGCTGCTCGCCCCATTGCCTGAGCGCCACCATCACCGGGAAGAGATCGCGGCCCTTGGCGGTCAAACGATATTCCTGGCGTGCCCTACCGGTCGCGGCCGGGACGGCTTCGAGGATACCACGCGCCGTCAGCGTGCGTAGCCGCTCAGACAGGATGTTGCGCGCGATGCCGAGGCTCTTCTGGAACTCGCTGAAGCGGGTCATGCCGTCGAAGGCATCGCGCACGATCAGCAGCGACCACCAGTCGCCGATCGCGTCGAGCGCCCGCGCACTCGGGCAATAGTCGCTGACCAGGCTGCGGCGCTTCACCATCGCTCCGACGCTCTCCTCAAGGCTCCGTGATCACTCTTCGGTTGCAAGATAAAACCGACGCCGCTACACCGCAATGAGTTTCATTATGAAACCTTTCTAGCGGAGCCCTACCCATGCGACTGGATCTTGAGGCGGCGCCGACCGGCGCCGCGAGCGTCGACGCACGCCCTTCACCGCCTTATCCGACAGCGCGGCTTTCAACCGGAATGATCCTGCTCTTCGCGGCGGCGAGCGGACTTGCTGTCGCCAACGCCTATTTCGCCCATCCGCTGCTCGACATCATCGCCGATGATCTCAAGCTCTCGCGGGCGACTGTCGGGCTCGTCGTCGGCGCGACGCAGCTCGGCTACGGGCTCGGGCTGATCCTCTTGGTGCCGCTCGGCGACCTCGTCGACCGGCGCAAGCTGGTCGTGCTGCAATCCCTGCTTTCGGTCGCGGCGCTGATCTGCGTCGCCGTCTCGGTCTCGGGCGCGATGCTGCTCGCGGCGATGGCGGCGATGGGCTTCCTCGCCGTGGTGACCCAGGCCTTCGTCGCCTATGCCGCCAGCCTGGCGCGACCGGAGGAGCGCGGCCAGGTGGTCGGCTCCGTAACCAGCGGCATTGTGCTCGGCATCCTGCTCGCCCGCGCCATCGCCGGCGCGATGGCCGATCTCTCGGGCTGGCGGGCGGTCTATCTCCTCTCGGCAGCGGCGACCCTCATCATCGCCGCCGTCCTGTTCTGGACGCTGCCGCCTGAGCGCAAGGCACCGGCGCAGCTGTCCTATCCCCGGCTGATCGGCTCGCTCTTCGCCTTGTTCCGGCAGGAGCGGGTGCTGCAAATCCGCGCGGTGATAGCCATGCTGATCTTCGCCGACGTCACCACCCTGCTGACGCCGCTGGTGCTGCCGCTTGCAGCCCCGCCCTTCTCGCTGTCGCATACGGCGATCGGGCTGTTCGGCCTCGCCGGGGCGGCGGGCGCGCTCGGCGCGGCGCGGGCCGGTGCCTGGACCGATCGCGGCCATGGCCAGCGCCTCACCGGCATCGCGCTCACGTTGATGCTGTTCGCCTGGCTGCCGATCGGGCTCTTGCCGCAGTCGATCCTCTTCCTGATCGCCGGCGTGCTGATCCTCGATTTCGGCCTGCAGGCGGTGCATGTCACCAACCAGGCGATGATCTACCGCGTCCGGCCGGAGGCGCAGAGCCGGCTGACCGCCGGATACATGGTGTTCTATTCGATCGGCAGCGCGCTGGGCTCGTCGAGCTCCACGCTGGTCTATGCGCAGGCCGGCTGGACCGGCGTCAGCCTGCTCGGCGCCGGCATCGCCGCGGTCGCGCTGCTGTTCTGGGCGGCGACGCTGAAGGCGATGCCGAGCGAGGCGACGCGAGCGGTGACGGCGAAGCCCGTCATCTGAGAACGATCAGAGCCGCTACCTCGCGGCAGCGGCCCTGACGCCCCCTCACCGAAGACCGGTCACTTCAGCTTGGCGGCGATCGCCTGCAGGCCGGCATTGGCGCATTCCTCGTCGAGGTGGCCGCCCGGGGCGCCGCCGACGCCGACCGCCGCGATCACTTCGTCACCGACCTTCACCGGCACGCCACCGCCGAGCAGCAGGAAACCGGGGATGTAGACGAGGTTGCGGGCGCCGGCATTGTTGGCGGCAGCCTCGGCCATGGCGCCGGTGTTGTTCTTGGCCGAAACCGAGGTGAAGGCCTTGGCGCGGCTGGCGTCGATGGTGTGCGGGCCGGCGCGGTCGGCGCGGATGGTGGCGAGCACGACGCCGCCACGGTCGACCACGGTCGCGGCGACGTTGAAGTTCTTGGCTGCGCAGGCAGCGACGGTCGCCTGAGCGAGCTCGACGGCGAGCGCGGTCGGCAAAGCGCGAACCTGGGCGACCTGGGCCTGGGCGAGCGTCGGCAGGGCGATGGCGGCAGACATCAAGGCAAGACGGGCGAACGACATGACGATCCCTCTGGTGACCACCGTTATGGTGTGAGGGGAGGATGCCGAAGCCGGCTTCGCCGGTGCATCCGGGCGATCCGCGCGGAGCTTACGTAGTTCTACCGATCGGCGCCGACGAGCTGCAGTCGGACCATCTCGGCGACGGAGGTCGTCTCCAGCTTCTCGGCGATATGGGCGCGGTGGGTGTCGACGGTGCGCGGCGAGATTGCGAGCGCCCGCGCGATCTCCTTGGTCGAGCGGCCCTCGGCGATCAGCGCGAGGATCTCGGCCTCGCGCTGCGACAAGCGAGCGAGCCGCTCGCGCGATGAAGCGCTGCCGCTCTCGGCCGCGAGCATGCCGTCGAGCGTCGCCAGCGCCGCCTGGACGGTGTCGATCAACACCTGCTCGTCGACCGGCTTGGTCAGGAAATCGGCGGCGCCGTTGCGGAAGGCAGCGCGGCAGGCCTCGACATCGCCATGGCCGGTGATGACGACGACCGGCCAGCGGCAGCGGGCGGTGGCGAGTCGTTCCTGCAGCTTCAGCCCGGTCAGGCGCGGCATGCGGATATCGGTGACGATGCAGCCCGGCCGTAAGCCCGGCAGCGCCTCGAGAAAGGCGGCGCCGTCGGCATGCGGCTGGACATCGAGCCCGACGGTGCGCAGCAGGAAGCTCAGCGCCTCGCGCACCTCCCAGTCGTCGTCGATCAGATGGACGAGCTGCCGGCTCATTCGGCCGCCTCCTTCCGAGCCTCACCCGCGATGCGCGGCAGACGGACCCTGAAGACCGCGCCACCTGCCGCCGCATTCTCGGCGGCAAGCGCTCCGTCGAAGCGCTCGACCAGGCGCACGCAGAGGGCGAGACCAAGCCCGAGCCCGGCCGGCTTGGTGGTGAAGAAGGGTTCGAACAGGCGGGCCTGCGCTTCCAGCGACAGGCCAGGGCCATTGTCGCTGACTGCGAGCACGGCGTCGTTCCCTTGCGTGCCGACCTCGATGATCACGTTACGCTCGCCGTCGCGGCCCTCGACCGCCTCCAGCCCGTTGCGGGCGAGGTTGAAGACGACCTGTTCGAGCTGGACCCGATCGGCCCGCACCAGCGGCTTGCTGCCGTCGTCGCCGACCCGCAGCGTCGCGCCGGCACTCCGAGCGTTGGTCGCAAGGAGATGGACGACCTCGCCGGCGAGCTCGGTCAGATCGACGGTCTCGACGGCGGGCTCGGATTTGCTGATCCAGGCGCGCAGCCGCCCCAGGATGTCGCCGGCGCGGCGGGCATTGCGCACGATCGCCTCGAAGGCGCCGGCCAGCACCGCCTGATCCGCATCGGGCTGCGCCAGCAGGCGCCGACCGGCCTGGGCCTGACCGAGGATCGCGGTCAGGGGCTGGGTCAGTTCATGGGCGATGCCGGAGGCGAGCTCGCCCATGGCGTTGACGCGCCCGGCATGGGCGAGGCGAGCATCCTGCTCGGCCAGCACCGCCTTTCGCGCCGCCTCCTGCGCGGCACTGCGGGCTTCGAGCAGACGGTCGATCAGCAGCGCGGCGAGCGCGACGACCAGGCCCGCCAGCGCGAGGAAGCCCAATGGCGGCAATGGCCAGTTCGGTGCGCTCGTAGTCAGCGTCAGCCGCAAAGGTTGGGTGCGGCTGGCAATGTCGGCACTGAAGGCACCTGCCGGCTCAGCTGTCGCGTTGCCCGGTTCGATCAGCCGCAGCTGGACCACGGCCCCCTCCGGCAGCGGCGTATCGCTCGCCGAGAGCCTGTTCATGTCGATGACGAGGGCGAGCGCGTAATGGCCGACGCCATCTGTGAGCGCCCGCTTGACCAGAAGCAGCCTGTTGCCACCATCGAGCGAACGCGTGCGCAGGTTCGATCCAACCGCCTGCCGCGCCTCCTCCGCGACGACAGCGGGATCGGCGGTATCGAGCAGCGGGCGCGGAGGATCCAGCGCGAGGTCGACGACATCGATGCCGACGATGCGAGGATAGAAGCGGATGATGCTGGCCGCGACCTGCTCGACCGTCGCGATCGGAGCCGGCTCGGCCGCCTGCACCAGCGCCGACAGGCTGGTCAGGTGCGCATCGTGCTGGTCGACCCGCTGCGAGATCAGGCGATGCAGCGTGCGCCCGGCCTCCTCCAGCGCGGCAGCGTCATGGCTGCGCCGGTTGAGCGCATAGGCGGCACAGGCGAGCCCGAACACGACGAGGCCCGCGACGAGGATGGCGGCGCGGCGCGACCTCCTCAGCATCAGCGCATGAATCTCCTGCCGGACCCTGCCGGCAAGACTAGCCGGTTTCACGCCGGCTTACAGCGGGCAACTATCCGCTACTAGCCCTCCGCCAGCGCCGCGGTCGGCGCATCGAGCGAGAGCACGATGCCATCGGGCGCGAAGTCGAGCTTGGCCGTGCCGCCGAGATAGTTGCCCAGAACCTTCTCGATCATCTGCGAGCCGAAGCCGCGCCGCCGCGGCGGCGTCACCGGCGGTCCACCGCTTTCCTGCCAGCGGAAATGGAACTCGCCGCCCTGATTGCGCCAGGAGACGTCGACATGGCCACCTTCCTGCGACAGCGCGCCGTATTTTACCGCATTGGTGCCGAGCTCGTGCAAGGCCAGCGCCATCGCCAGCGCGCATTTCGACGACAGCGTCACCGAGGGCCCCTCGACGGCGAGGCGCTCGACCGAGCGGTGCGGCGACAGCACGACCTCGACCAGTTGCCTGAGATCGGCGCCATGGCGGCTCGCCATCATCAAGACATCCTGCGCCGCCGCCAATGCCTGCAGCCGGTCGGACAGGCGCCGCTTCACCTGATCGAGCGGCTCGTCCGAGCCCCGCAGCGACTGGTTTACGATGCCGGAAACCATGGCGAGCAGGTTCTTGATGCGGTGATTCAGCTCCCCCGCCAGCAGGCGGTAGCGTTCCTCGCCGGCATGGATCTGCGTGATGTCGCGCGAGACCGAAAGGATCGCCTCCGGCTTGCCATCAGCGGCCATAATCGGCGAGACCTGCACGTCCCAATAGCGCGGATTGCCGGCGGCGGTGTCGGCCTGCCCCTGGAACCGGTAGCTGTGGCCAGACCGGGCCGCCACGAGCGCGGCCTCGACCTCGGCCTTCCCTGGCCCCTCCCAGAACTGCGTCCAGGGACAACCGCGGATCGCCTCGAAATCCGTGACCTCCATGACGCGCTGGCCGCCCTCGCTCATGAACTCGAGTGTGCCGTCGAGGCCGATCACCTTGATGCAGTCGTCCGAGGCCGCCAGCACGGCGCGCAGGAAACGAGCATCCTTGTCGGGCTGTGTCGGCACGGGCAGGCTTTCGAGTCGAGATTAAGACGATACAGTTCGACCGCTAGCGCAGTGTCTGTCAAACGCGCATGTCTTTTGACAGGGTTGCGCATCGCGGGTGCGTTCGGCGGTCCCCCGACGATCCTTGGTCGCCGAATTCGCTGCGGTTGACGCTGCCGGCCGGCGCGGTCAGCTTGGCGCCACGTCGCAAGGAGCCGGACATGGAGAGCATCACGCCACGCCAGCGCGAGATCGTCGCGCTGGCCAGGGCGCAGGGTCGCGTCAATGTCGAGGATCTGGCGGCGCGCTACGAGGTCAGCGCCCAGACCATCCGCAAGGACCTGAACCAGCTTTGCGATCAGCGCATCATGTCGCGCGTGCACGGCGGGGCCGTGGTCGCGTCCGGGGTCGAGAACCTCGCCTACGAGGCACGACGCTTCATCGCCCGCGACGAAAAAGCGGCGATCGGCCGCGCTGCGGCGGCGCTGATCCCGAACGAGGCCTCGCTCTTCATCAATATCGGCACCACCACCGAGGAGGTCGCGCGCGCCCTCACCGACCATCACGGCCTGCTCGTCATCACCAACAATCTGCATGTCGCGACGCTGCTCTACCCGCATGAGAACATCGAGGTGATCGTCGCCGGCGGGCCGGTCCGGCGTTCCGATGGCGGCGTGATCGGCGCCGCCGCTGTCGACCTGATCCGGCAGTTCAAGGTCGACTACGCGGTGATCGGCACCTCCGCCATCGACGAGGAAGGGGCGCTGCTCGATTTCGACTATCGCGAGGTCCGCGTCTCCCAGGCGATCATCGAGAATGCCAGGCAATGCCTGCTCGTCGCCGACAGCACCAAGTTTGAGCGCTCCGCGCCGGTGCGCATCGGCCATCTGCGCGATGTCGACGTCTTCGTCACGGACCGGCTCGACCCGGCGCCGCTGCGCGAGCTCTGCCGCAGTGAGGGCATCAAGGTAGTCGAAACCGAAACGCTGATCGAGCATACGGCATACAGTCAAAGCGAAACCTAGAATTTTCGGTTTGACTTTCGCTTTGCCGTTGCACGCAAGAAAATCACGCTCTACCGTGCGTTGAAGAGGCGACCGAAAGGGCCGCCTGCGGGAGGAAGCGTGTGACGGCTCCGGTGTTCGACATCGCCATCATCGGCGGCGGCGTGAACGGCTGCGGCATTGCACGCGATGCGGCCGGGCGCGGAGCCTCGGTCGTGCTGTTCGAGCAGGGCGATCTCGCCAGCGCGACCTCCTCGGCCTCGACCAAGCTGATCCATGGCGGGCTGCGCTATCTCGAGCATTACGAATTCCGGCTGGTGCGCGAGGCGCTGACCGAGCGCGAGGTGATGTGGCGCGCCGCGCCGCATATCATTCGTCCCCTGCGCTTCGTGCTGCCGCATCATGCGGGCCTGCGGCCCTGGTGGGTGCTGCGGCTCGGGCTGTTCCTCTACGACCATCTCGGTGGCCGCAAGCTGCTGCCGGCGACGCGCTCGCTCGACCTTAGGCGCGACGCCGCGGGAGAGCCGCTGCAGCCGCGCTTCGGCCGCGCCTTCGAATATTCCGACTGCTGGGTCGAGGATGCCCGGCTCGTCGTGCTCAATGCCCGCGACGCGGCCGAGCATGGCGCATCGATCCTGCCGCGGACCAAGGTGATCGGCGGGCGCCGCCAGGGCGATCTCTGGGTGGTCACGACCGAATCGGCCGATGGCACAAAAGCGGAGACCAGCGCCCGCGTGCTGGTCAACGCCGCCGGCCCCTGGGTCGCCGACGTGCTGAACGGCATCGTCGCCAGCAACCGCCCGGCCTCGGTGCGGCTGGTCCAGGGCAGCCATATCGTCGTGCCGCGCCTGTTCGAGCATGACCGCTGCTACATCTTCCAGAATGCCGACGGCCGCATCATCTTCGCCATCCCCTATGAGGGCGACCTGACCCTGATCGGCACCACCGACAAGGACTATGACGGCGATCCGGCCAAGGTCGCAGCCAGCGAAGACGAGATCGCCTATCTCTGCGCCGCGGCGAGCGAGTATTTCCGCAAGCCGATCAAGCGCGAGGACGTGGTCTGGACCTATTCCGGCGTGCGCCCGCTCTATGACGACGGCGCCAGCAAGGCACAGGAAGCAACGCGCGACTATGTGCTGACGCTGGACGAACCGGCCGGCTCGGCGCCGCTGCTCTCGGTCTTCGGCGGCAAGATCACCACCGCGCGCCGGCTGGCGGAAGCAGCGGTCGAGAAGCTGTCAGCAGCGGTTCCGGCCCTGCGCGCAGCGACATGGACCGCCGCAGCACACCTGCCCGGCGGCGATTTCCCGGTCGAGGGTTTCGAGGGGCTGGTCGAGCGCATCACCGCCGCCCGCCCTTGGCTCGACCGCAAGCTGGCGCGCCGACTCGCCCGTGCCTACGGCACCCGGGCGGAAACCCTGCTCGAAGGCGCCAAGGCGATGGCCGATCTCGGCCGAGTCTTCGGCGCCGACCTGACCGAGCGCGAGGTCGCCTGGTTGATGAACCAGGAATGGGCTGTCAGCGCCGAGGACGTGCTGTTCCGGCGCAGCAAGCTCGGCCTGCGCTTCTCTCCGGAGCAGCGCCAGGCGCTCGACGACTACATGGCGGCGAAGGCTTCGCCACCCGCCTCCGCCAGGATGGAGGCGCGCGGATGAGCCTGACGCTCGACAGTATCAGCCTGACGCGCGGCGCGCAGATCCTGCTCGCCGACATCTCGCTGACGCTGGAGAGAGGCTCGCTCAACGTGCTGCTCGGCGCGACTCTCGCCGGCAAGACCTCGCTGATGCGCCTGATGGCCGGGCTCGATGCACCGAGCAGCGGCAAGGTCCTGGTCGAGGGCCGCGACGTCACCGGATTGCCGGTCCAGAAGCGCAATGTCGCGATGGTCTACCAGCAGTTCATCAACTACCCGGCGCTGTCAGTCTACGAGAACATCGCGTCGCCCTTGCGCGTCGCCGGCCTGCCGGGGAACGAGATCGATGCGCGGGTGAAGAGCGCCGCCGCGCTGCTGCGGCTCGAGCCCTATCTCCAGCGCAAGCCGCTCGAACTCTCCGGCGGCCAGCAGCAGCGCACCGCGATCGCCCGCGCGCTGGTCAAGCGCGCCGAGCTGGTGCTACTCGACGAGCCGCTCGCCAATCTCGACTACAAGCTCCGCGAGGAGCTGCGTGAGGAATTGCCGCGCATCTTCGCCGAATCCGGCGCGATCTTCGTCTACGCCACCACCGAGCCAAGCGAAGCGTTGCTGCTCGGCGGCAATACCGCGACGCTGTTTCAGGGACGGGTGACGCAGTTCGGCCCGACGGCGCAGGTCTATCGCCAGCCCGACGACCTCGTCACCGCACAGGTCTTTTCCGACCCGCCGCTCAACGCACTGTCGGCGATCAAGCAGGGCGGCGAGGTCCGGCTCTCGACCGGCCAGAGCATCCCCGCCACCGGAGCCTTCGCCGGCGTGCCGGATGGCGCCTACACGATCGGCTTCCGCGCCCATCATCTCGCGCTCGATACGCTGCCGGCGCCTGCGATCGAACTGAAAGCCAACGTCTCGGTCTCCGAGATCACCGGCTCGGAGTCCTTCGTCCATCTCGATGTCGGCGAGCACCGCCTGATTGCGCTGGTGCCAGGCGTGCGCCGCCTGGAACCGGGCGCGGCCGTCACCGCCTGGCTCGACCCTGCCCGCATCTTCCTGTTCGACGCCGCCGGCAGGCTGGCGGCGGCAGCTCCGGCAAAGGCGGCGTGACATGGCCAGGATCACGCTCGACAGGCTGGCCCACTCCTACAAGCCCGATCCTCAGGGCCCGCAGGACTATGCCCTGCGCGAGGTCGACCATGTCTGGCGCCAAGGTGGCGCCTATGCGCTGCTCGGTCCCTCCGGCTGCGGCAAGACCACCCTGCTCAACATCATCTCCGGCTTGGTCGTGCCGACGCGCGGGCGCATCCTGTTCGACGACAAGGACGTGACGAAAGCGCCGACCGAGGCGCGCAACATCGCCCAGGTCTTCCAGTTCCCGGTCGTCTACGACACGATGACGGTGCGCGAGAACCTCGCCTTTCCGCTGAAAAACCGCGGCGTCCCGAAGGCGCAGATCGACGCCCGCGTCGCCGAGATCGCCGGCCTGCTCGACCTGACTTCGGCGCTCGACCGCAAGGCGAGCCGGCTCGGCGCCGACGCCAAGCAGAAAATCTCGCTCGGGCGCGGGCTGGTGCGGCCCGACGTCGCCGCGATCCTGTTCGACGAGCCGCTGACGGTCATCGATCCGCATCTGAAATGGCAGTTGCGCTCGATGCTGAAGGAGCTGCACCGCAAGCTCGACCTGACCATGATCTACGTCACCCACGACCAGACGGAGGCGCTGACCTTCGCCGACACGGTGGTGGTGATGCACGACGGCGGCGTGGTGCAGACCGGCACGCCCGAGGAGCTGTTCCAGCACCCGGCGCACACCTTCGTCGGCCATTTCATCGGCTCGCCCGGCATGAACGTGCTGCCTTGCAAGGTCGAGGGTGCGCGGGCGAGCCTCGCCGGGCAGGAGATCGCACTGGCCCGGCACTATCCTTCGCTTGCCGGCAAGGTCGAGCTCGGCATCCGGCCGGAATACGCGACGCTTGCCCCGCGCGGCGCCGGCCTGCCGGTGAGGATCGCCAGGATCGACGATATCGGCCGCGCACGCATCGCCCGCGTCGAACTCGAGGGGCTCAAGCTTGCCGCGAGCGTGCCTGAGGGCGCGAGCTTCGACGGCGACCAGGCGGCGCTCGCACTGCAAGCCGGCCAGATCCACATCTACAGCGACGGCCATCTCGTCAAAGGCGAAGCGCTGCCGGGAGGCCAGCCATGAAGCCGGTCAACCAGAAGGCCTGGCTGCTCGTCCTGCCGGTGCTGCTGATCGTCGCCTTCTCGGCGGTGATCCCGCTGATGACGGTGGTGAACTATTCCGTCCAGGATTCTTTCGGCAACAACCAGTTCTTCTGGAACGGCGTCGGCTGGTTCGCCGAGCTGCTCGACCCCAAGAGCGATCTCGGCTCGCGCTTCTACGACTCGCTCTGGCGCAACCTCGCCTTCTCCGCGATCATCCTGGCCATCGAGATTCCGCTCGGCATCCTGGTGGCGCTGTCGATGCCGCGCGAGGGCTGGACGGTCTCGGCGACGCTGGTGCTGATGGCGCTGCCGCTGCTGATCCCGTGGAACGTCGTCGGCACGATCTGGCAGATCTTCGCGCGCGGCGACATCGGCCTGTTCGGCGCGGCGGTGAACGGCCTCGGCATCCGCTACAACTACGTCTCCGACCCGGTCGCGGCCTGGTTCACCATCGTCGTGATGGATGTCTGGCACTGGACCTCGCTGGTCGCGCTGCTCTGCTATGCCGGGCTGAAGTCGATCCCCGACGCCTATTATCAGGCGGCGCGCATCGACGGCGCCTCGCGCTGGGCCGTGTTCCGCACCATCCAATTGCCGAAGATGAACCGCGTGCTTTTGATCGCCGTGCTGCTGCGCTTCATGGACTCGTTCATGATCTACACCGAGCCCTTCGTCGTCACCGGCGGCGGCCCCGGCAATTCGACCACCTTCCTCTCGATCGAGCTGGTCAAGCTGGCGCTGGGCCAGTTCGACCTCGGCAAGGCGGCGGCGCTCTCGATCGTCTACAACCTGATCATCCTCGCGGTCTGCTGGGTGTTCTACACGGTGATGACCACCGCCGATGCGCGGGCCGACTCCGACGCAGGGAGGGGCTGATGCGCGGCGGTCGGCTGATCCTTGCCCTCTATCTCATCGCGCTGATGTTGCCGATCTACTGGCTCGTCAACATGAGCTTCAAGACCAACACCGAGATCACCAACGCGCTGACACTCTGGCCTCGAACCTTCACCTTCGACAATTACGCCAAGATCTTCACCGATCCGAGCTGGTACAACGGCTATATCAACTCGCTGCAATATGTGGCGCTGAACACGCTGCTCTCGCTCGCCTTCGCGCTGCCGGCGGCCTACGCCTTCTCGCGCTACCGTTTCCTCGGCGACAAGCACCTGTTCTTCTGGCTGCTCTCGAACCGAATGGCGCCGCCGGCGGTGTTCGCACTGCCCTTCTTCAACCTCTATTCGGCGATCGGCCTGTTCGACACGCCGCTCGCGGTGGCTCTCGCCCACTGCCTGTTCAACGTGCCGCTGGCAGTCTGGATTCTCGAAGGTTTCATGTCCGGCGTGCCGCGCGAGATCGACGAGACGGCGGCGATCGACGGCTATTCCTTCCCGCGCTTCTTTACGAAGATCTTCATGCCGCTGATCGCATCCGGCATCGGCGTCGCCGCCTTCTTCTGCTTCATGTTCTCCTGGGTCGAGCTCCTGCTGGCGCGCACGCTGACCAGCGTCAGCGCCAAGCCGATCGCCGCCACGATGACCCGCACCGTCTCGGCCGCCGGCATGGACTGGGGCGTGCTCGCGGCAGCGGGCGTGCTGACGCTGATCCCCGGCGCGCTCGTGATCTGGTTCGTCCGCAACTACATCGCCAAGGGCTTCGCCCTGGGGAGGGTGTGATGGAACTCAACTGGATGGCATGGACCTGGCAGACCGGCGTCTTCTTCGCCGGTATCGCCAGCCTGCTCCTGATCCTGACGCTGCTCGCTGTGTTCAGGCCCGAGACCGAGCGGGTCGGCGTGCTGGGGATCGCCACCACCCGCGGCGACCGGCTCTTCATCTCGCTGCTCGGCAGCGCCTTCATTCACCTAGCCTGGCTCGGGATCGTCGGCCAGCCGCTGTGGTGGGCATCCGGCCTTGCGCTCCTCTATGCCGCAGCGGTGTTCCGCTTCGTCTGAGAGGGGCTTGAGCCCAAGAACAAGAAACGACCGGCCCCGCAGAAGGGGCGGCACCCCAAGGGAACATCGGAGGACAACGATGACGACGCTCAAGACGAATCTCTCTTGCCTCGCCGGCGCCAGCCTGTTCGCGCTGACGCTTGCCGCCGGGCCGGCCCTGGCCGGCCCCGAGGAAGCGCGCAAATGGATCGACAGCGAGTTCCAGCCCTCGACGCTCTCCAAGGAGGAGCAGCAGAAGGAGATGGAGTGGTTCATCAATGCGGCGAAGCCCTTCGCCGGCATGGAGATCAACATCGTCTCGGAGACGATCACCACGCATGAATACGAGGCCAAGACCCTGGCCAAGGCCTTCAGCGAGATCACCGGCATCAAGCTGACGCACGACCTGATCCAGGAAGGCGACGTGGTCGAGAAGATCCAGACGCAAATGCAGTCCGGCAAGAACATCTATGATGGCTGGATCAACGATTCCGACCTGATCGGCACCCATTTCCGCTACAAGCAGGCGACCAACCTGACCGACTGGATGGCAGGGCCGGGCAAGGACGTCACCAACCCCAACCTCGACATCGACGACTTCATCGGCAAGTCCTTCGGCACCGGTCCGGACGGCAAGCTCTATCAGCTGCCCGTCCAGCAGTTCGCGAACCTCTACTGGTTCCGCTACGACTGGTTCCAGCGCGCCGACCTCAAGGAGAAGTTCAAGGCCAAATACGGCTACGACCTCGGCGTTCCCGTAAACTGGTCGGCCTATGAGGACATCGCCGAGTTCTTCACCAACGAC
>PNLY01000086.1 GCA_013823325.1 Methylobacterium sp. | reverse complement strand
ATGGCCGTTCCGAAGAGAAAGACTTCGCCGTCGAAGCGCGGCATGCGCCGCTCGGCCGACGCGCTGAAGCAGCCCACCTATATCGAAGACAAGAACTCGGGCGAGCTGCGTCGTCCGCACCATATCGACCTGAAGTCCGGCATGTATCGCGGCCGTCAGGTGCTCAAGGCCAAGACCGAGGCCTGATATGGCGGGGCCCTGCGGGGCCTTTCTTCGAGACCGAAGAGTGCCGGCCGAAAGGCCGGCCTTTTTGCGTTTGCGCCTAGGCCGAGTGCAGGAGCCTGCGCGGCGGCCGGCGCTGCGCCAGCCCCTCGTAATAGCGCCGGGCGCCGATGAAGGGCGTCTCGCGGTCGCGGCCGGCGAAGGGGCCGATCCCGGCCTGGCTCGCGGCGAGCTGGACGAGGAAGACCGCGGGGACGCGCGGCAGGGGCTGCTCTTGATCTGCGAAGGCTGTTTCAGGGGGCGATTGCGCTTCGACCATCGTGCCGCTCCGGAACATCTGGGGGTTCGAGAGCGAATCCTTGCAATCGGGGCGCCGGCCTTAACTGGCCGTTAACGCCGCGGCCTGCATCGTTTCGGGACAATTTTTCAGCCCTTCCGCAATCAGAACGGGGCGGTCCTCCAACCCGTGGTCCGAGGCAGCCGCACCATGTCTGCGCCGTCCCTGTTCGGTTCCCGCGACGAGAGGATCGTCGAGCCGCGCAGCTTGCTCTCCTCGATCGGCGAAGTGGCCTATAGCTGGGACATCGGTGCCGACACGCTGAGCTGGGGTCCGAATGCGGCCGAAGTGCTGGGGCCGGTGCCGGCCGCGGTTCTGCAGCGCGGCCTGTCCTTCGCCGGACTCGTCGAGCCCGGGAGCGGGCGCAGCCGCTACGATGCGATCTTCTCCTCCGGCGGGCATGATTTCGGCGACGGCGCGGTCTATCGCACGCGCTACGCCGCCGATCTCGCCGGCCGCAAGATGTGGATCGAGGATGCCGGACGCTGGTTCGCCGGGATCGACGGCCGTCCCAGCCGCGCGCGCGGCGTGCTTCGGCTGGAGCGGGCGGTGCGGCCGGAGGAGCTTTCCGCGACGGACACCGATCTCTGTGACCGCCACGTGCTGGTGGAGCGGGTCGACGAGGCGCTGGCCGAGCATCTGCCGGCGGAGCGCACCGTCGTTGTGCTGATCGCGGCGATCGGCGAGCTCGCGCGCCTCAACAGCGATTTCGGGCATGAAGGCACCGAGGAGATCATCGAGGAGGTCCGCCAGCGGCTGCATTCGGTGATGCGCCGGCGCGACCAGCTGATGCACTATTCCGGCAACCGTTTCGCGATCCTGCTCAGCGGCTGCCCGGCGAACCAAATCGAGGCGGCGGCGCAGCGCTTCATCAAGGCGGTGGCGCGTTCGGCAGTCGAAACCTCGCGCGGGATCGCCCTCGCCCGGCTGCGCGTCGGCGCCGCCATCGCTCCGGACCTGTCACGCCACGGCTCGGTGCTGGTCAAGGCGGCCGAGAACGCGCTCGCCGGCGCCGAGGCGGCAGGGCTCGACAATGCCGTAATCGCACGCCGGTCTGCCGCGGGCGAGGCCGGCGGAGCCGCGCCGCGGCTCGACCTCGAAGCCGTCGCCGCGTTGAACGAGCGCAAGGTCAGGCTGGCCTTCCAGCCGGTGGTGGCGGCGAAGGGGCGGGCTCTGGCCTTCAACGAGGCGCTGTTGCGGGTCGAACGCCCGCAGGGCGGCTTCCTCGCCGCGGCCGAGTTGGTGCCGCTGCTCGAGCGGCGGGGCCTGGTGAACCTGTTCGACCATCGCGTGCTCGAGCTCGCCATGGCGCATCTGACGGAGCGGCAGGACGCGGTGCTGTCGATCAACGTCTCGCCGCGCACGCTGGCGGAAGCGGACTGGATCGACGGATTCGAGGCGAGCGCCAGGGCGAACCCGATCGCGGTGAAGCGCCTGATCGTCGAGGTCACGGAGACGGCGACGATCGAGGACCCCGGCCGGATGGCCAAGCTGCTGACGAGGATCAAGCAGCGCGGCGCCCGGGTCGCGATCGACGATTTCGGCGCGGGCCACACTTCGCTGCGGCACCTGCGCGCCTTCCCGATCGACATCCTCAAGCTCGACGGCGCCTTCACGCAGAACCTGCGGCGCTCGACCGACGACCGCTTCTTCGTGCGCACCCTGCTGGAGCTGGCGCATCATCTTGGCGTCGAGACGGTGGCCGAGTGGGTGGACGACGAGCTGCAGGCCTCGATGCTCTGCGACTGGGGCGTCACCTATCTGCAGGGACATCTGATCGGCAAGGCCGAGCTGGCCGGGCCTGACCTGCAGGAGAACAACCCGCCGCTGCGCGCGGCGGGCTGATATCGCGGGCGAACAGCTCCGAGCGGAGCAGTCCCTCACTTGTCCTTGGCGAGCTTGTCGAGCCGCTCGCGCATCTCGTTGAGCTCGCGCTTGAGATTGCTGAGCTCGCCGTTCTCGCCCTGGGCCGGCGCTTCGCCCCGGCCCTTTGCGGCGGCGGCTGCCGCGAACGGGTTGAACAGGCGGAAGGCCTCGGTGAACATCGCCATATTGGCGCGGGTCTGGGCCTGGAGCGCATCGATCGCGCCGGTGCCGAAGGCCTTGCTCATCTGCTCGCGGATCTTGTTCTGATCCTGCGTCAGATGCTCCATCGAGAATTCGAGATAGCGCGGCACCAGCGCCTGCATGCTGTCACCGTAGAAGCGGATCAGCTGGCGCAGGAAGGCGATCGGCAGGAGGTTCTGCCCGTCCTTGCTCTCTTCCTCGAAGATGATCTGGGCCAGCACCGAGCGGGTGATGTCCTCGCCGCTCTTGGCGTCGTAGACGACGAAATCCTCGCCCTTGCGCACCAGCCCGGCCAGATCCTCCAGCGTCACGTAGGAGCTCGTACCCGTGTGGTATAGCCGGCGATTGGCGTATTTCTTGATGACAGTCGGTTCTTTGTCGCTGGCCATCGACACCCACACGGCTTGTTGCGGCCATGCCCGAGGGTTCGGGCAAGGCCGGAGAACGGTCCCGATGGGAACGATAACCCTTCGGCCGCCTGCTGCAAGTTTTTTGAGCGCGAGGCGTGATCGAGCCGAGTCTGCCTCGAAGATGAGCTTGGCCGCTCAGCCGGCTTGACGGCGCCGTTTCACCCTTCGAAGGTGGGCTGGACAAGCCGCTGCGCCGCGTGGCCGCGGGAGAACTGGAGGATGAGCCCATGGCTGAGAATGACATCGTGATCGTCGGCGCAGCGCGCACGGCGGTCGGCTCCTTCAACGGCGCTTTCGCGAACACGCCGGCTCACGATCTCGGCTCGGCGGTGATCAAGGAGGTGCTGAAGCGCGCCAAGGTCGACGCAGGCGAAGTCGACGAGGTCATCCTCGGCCAGGTGCTGACGGCGGCGCAAGGCCAGAACCCGGCCCGCAAGGCGGCGGTCGACGCCGGCGTGCCGCAGGGCGCGACGGCCTGGGGCCTCAACCAGGTCTGCGGCTCGGGCCTGCGCGCGGTCGCGATCGGCATGCAGCAGATCGCCAATGGCGACGCCGACATCATCGTCGCCGGTGGCCAGGAATCGATGTCGCTCTCGGCCCACGCCGCGCATATGCGCGCCGGCACCAAGATGGGCGACGTCAAGTTCATCGACACGATGATCAAGGACGGCCTCTGGGACATCTTCCACGGCTACCACATGGGCACCACGGCGGAGAACGTCGCGACCAAATGGCAGATCAGCCGCGAGGAGCAGGACCGCTTCGCCGTCGGCTCGCAGAACAAGGCCGAGGCCGCCCGCAAGGCCGGCCGGTTCAAGGATGAGATCGCGCCGATCACGATCTCGACGCGCAAGGGCGACATTGTCGTCGACACCGACGAATATATCCGCGACGGCGCGACGCTGGAGGCGATGGCCAAGCTGAAGCCAGCCTTCTCCAAGGACGGCACCGTGACCGCGGGCAACGCCTCGGGCATCAATGACGGCGCCGCCGCGCTCGTGCTGATGACGGCGAAGGAGGCGAGCAAGCGCGGCCTGACCCCGCTTGCCCGGATCGCCTCCTGGGCGACGGCCGGCGTCGATCCGGCGATCATGGGCTCGGGCCCGATCCCGGCAACCCGCAAGGCTCTGGAGAAGGCCGGCTGGAAGGTCGGCGATCTCGACCTCGTCGAGGCCAACGAGGCCTTCGCGGCGCAGGCGCTGGCGGTGAACAAGGACTTGGGCTGGGACCCCGACATCGTCAACGTCAATGGCGGCGCGATCGCGATCGGCCATCCGATCGGAGCCTCGGGCGCGCGCGTGCTGGTGACGCTGCTGCACGAAATGGCCAAGCGCGACGCCAAGAAGGGCCTCGCCACGCTGTGCATCGGCGGCGGCATGGGCATCGCCCTGGCCGTGGAGCGCTGAGCGGCTCTCCGCCATGCCGAAGCAGACCACGCTCTATCGCTATCTGACCGGTCCCGATGACGCCTCGTTCTGTCACCGGGTCTCGGACGCGCTGAGCCGTGGCTGGGTGCTCTATGGCCACCCGACCCTGACCTATGACGAGAAGGCGGGGCGGGTGATCTGCGGGCAGGCGATCATCAAGGATGTCGACCGGGCTTACGAGCCCGGTCTCGATCTCAGCAAAGAATAGCGCGGCCTCCATAGCCGCGTCCTAGAGGGGAGAAGACGACGATGGCTAAGGTTGCATTGGTGACGGGCGGGTCCCGCGGCATCGGGGAGGCGATCTCGAAGGGCCTGAAGGCCGCCGGCTACACCGTGGCGGCGAGCTATGCCGGCAATGACGAGGCGGCGTCCAAGTTCACCGCGGAGACCGGCATCAAGACCTATAAATGGGACGTCTCGAATTATGAGTCCTGCGTCGCCGGGATCGCCAAGGTCGAGGCCGAGCTCGGGCCGGTCGACGTGCTCGTCAACAATGCGGGCATCACCCGCGACGGCATGTTCCACAAGATGACCAAGGAGCAGTGGGACGCGGTCATCAACACCAACCTCAACTCGCTCTTCAACATGACCCGCCCGGTCTGGGAGGGCATGAGGGCCCGCAAGTTCGGCCGCGTCATCTGCATTTCGTCGATCAACGGCCAGAAAGGCCAGATGGGGCAGGTCAACTACTCCGCCGCCAAGGCCGGCGACATCGGCTTCGTCAAGGCGCTGGCGCAAGAGGGCGCGCGGGCCGGCATCACGGTGAATGCGATCTGCCCCGGCTACATCGCAACCGAGATGGTCAAGGCGATCGACCCGGCCGTGATCGAGAAGTCGATCCTGCCGCATATCCCGGTCGGGCGCCTGGGCGAGCCCGCAGAGATCGCGCGCGCGGTGGTGTTCCTGGCCAGCGACGAGGCGGGCTTCATTACCGGTTCGACCCTCTCCGCCAATGGCGGCCAGTACATGGCCTGATTCCGGCCCGCGGCTGAGATGTGAAGGGCGGAGCCTCCAGGCTCCGCCTTTTTCGTTGCAGCCGCTTTTCTGCGGGCCTCAGCTGCGCGCGCCCTTCGGCAGCAGGAAGGTGAGCAGGCCAAAGGCCGGCAGCCAGGCGCAAAGCCAGAAGACCTGGATGATGCCGATCCTGTCGGCGAGCGCGCCGAGGCCGGCTGCCGCCAAGCCGCCGAGGCCGAAGGCGAGGCCGTAGAACAATCCGCCGACCAGCCCGACCCGGTGCGGCACCAGGTCGATCGCGTAGATCAGGATCGCCGAGAAGGCGCTCGCCATGATGAAGCTGATGATCACACTGAGGATCGCGGTCCACATCAGGTCGGCATAGGGCAAAGCGAGGGTGAAGGGCAGGCAGCCCAGGATCGACAACCAGATCACGCGGTGGCGGCCGATCCGGTCGCCGATCATGCCGCCGATGATCACGCCGAATGCGCCGACGACGAGATAGAGGAAGAGCAGAATCTGCGAGAGCTGCAGCGGGACCTGGAAGCGCTCGATCAGGTAGAAGGTGTAGTAGGAGGTGAAGGCCGCCGAATAGGCGTTCTTCGAGAACAGGATGACGATCAGCACCGCCATGGCGAGCAGCACCTTGCTTCGCGACATGCCATGCGAGGCGACGTCGTCGGCATGTGCCTTGGAGGCGACCTGCTCCTTGCGGAAGGCCGAATAGCGCGAGCCGATCCAGGCCATCAGCAGCATGGCGACGAGCACGATGCCGGAGAACCAGGACAGGCTCTGCTGGCCATTGGGGACGACCACGGCGGCGGCGAGCAGCGGGCCGATCGCATATCCGGCATGGCCGCCGACCTGGAAGACGCCCTGCGCCAGCCCCTGTCGCCCCGCTGCGGCGTGGCGGGCCATGCGGGTCGCCTCGGGATGGAAGACGGCCGAGCCGGTGCCGACCAGGGCGGCGGCGATCAGCACCATGCCGTAGCTGTGGGCGAAGGCGAGCGAGAGCAGGCCGGTCAGCGTCGCGCCCATGCCGGCGACCATCGCATAGGGCCAGGGCTTCTTGTCGGTGACATAGCCGAGGAGCGGCTGCAGCAGCGAGGACGTGACCTGGAAGGCCAGTGTGATCAGGCCGATCTGCACGAAGTCGAGCTGGTAGGTCTCCTTGATCAGCGGGTAGACCGCCGGGATCATCGACTGGATCAGGTCGTTGAGGAGATGGGCGACGCTGAGGGCCGCCAGGACCGGCATCAGCGGGCGGGCGGCGGTCGGCAAGGGGAGCGTGGTCATGGCGCACGCATGCGCCTGTGCGCGGGCGAGGTCAATCGCCGCATGACGCACAGGTTGCATGGCGGCTATCGCACACGCGCGCGCCGAAGCAGCGTCACGGCGACCTCAGCAGCTTGGCTGCCAGCGCCTCGCCCGCGTCCAGAATGTGCGTTTCCAGTGCCCGAACGGCGGGCTCGATCCGGCCCGCCTGGAGTTCGGTGAGGATCTGCCGGTGCTCTGCGTCCGAGCGCGGCTGCCAGTCGAGATCCCGCCAGGCCGCGAACAGGAAGCGCGCGCTCGTTCGCTGCTGATCGGCGATGGTCGCGAGCAGGCGCCGCATCCCGCAGGGGGCTGTGATCGCATGATGAAAGCGCCGGTTGGCCGCCTCCCAGACCAGGATTTCCTGGCTCGCCTCGGCCTCGGCGATCGCTGACGCTGCTTCCTCCAGATCGGCTGCAGCGAGCCTCGGGAAGCCGCGGCGCAAGGCGAGGGCTTCCAGCGCGGCGCGCATTGCCGTGACCTCCCGCACCAGCTCCGGCTCCAGCGGCGCGACCCGCACGCCCCGCCGCGGCTCGCTGACGAGCAGGCCCTGCGCCTCCAGCGTCCGGAAGGCCTCGCGCACCGGCACATGGCTGGCACCGAACTCGGCGGCGACATGGTCCTGCCGCACGGCGGCTCCGGGCGCCAGGTCCCCGGTGAGGATGCGCTGCGACAGCTTGCCAGCGATGCGGCTGGTCAGCGAGGCACCGGCCTCGGTCTCGTCTTGAAAGCTCATGGCTCGTATGGTTTCATAGATAATATATGAAATGAGGTTTCACGATGACACGCCCTCGTCCAGCCCGCTTGCGCCATATCGCCGGAATCGGCGTCGACCGCATGGGATCAATCGCCGACGCCTCGGGCAAGGATTTCCTGCGGCTCGAAAACCTCGACACCGATATCCTGCCGGACCCCGAGGCGGTCGCGCGCACGGTCCGGGCCGCCAGAGAGGATGCCGACAACAGCTATCTGCCCTTCATCGGCCAGGCGCGCCTGCGCGAGGTCGCGGCGCGGCATGTCTCGGCCATCTCGGGGGTTAGCTATAGCGGCGAGCGCAACTGCGTGATCTCTGCCGGCGGCCTCTCCGGCATCCTCAATGTCCTGCTGGCGACGATCGAGGTCGGCGATGAGGTGATCGTCACCGATCCGACCTATGCCGGGCTGATCAACCGTATCAGGCTCGCGGGCGGCGTACCGCGCTTCGTGCCCTTCAGCTTCGAGCCCGGCGGCGAATGGCGGCTTGATCGCGCGGCGCTGCGCGCCAGCATCGGGCCGAAGACCACGGCGATGCTGCTGATGTCGCCGTCCATGCCCTCGGGCGGCTGCCTCGATGCCGGCGACTGGGCGCTCGTCGACGAGCTCTGCGTCACGCATGACCTGCTGCTGATCGTCGACACCGCAATGGAACGGCTGCTTTTCGACCGACGGCCGGTGCTGCATCCCGCCGGCTTGCCCGGCATGGCGGAACGGACGATCACCGTCGGCTCCTCGGCCAAGGAGCTGCGGATGATCGGCTGGCGTGTCGGCTGGATCGTCGCGCCGGACGCCTTCATGCCGGATCTCGTGGCCGTGTCGCTTGCCAATGTCGTGGTGCCGGTCGGGATCGGGCAGGACGCGGTCGCGACCGCGCTGGAGAATTCCGCGACGACGCTCGCGCCCTATGCCGACGAACTGCAGGCGCGGCGCGATTGCGTGCTCGACGAATTGCGCGGCCTGCCGGTCGGCGTCCCCGGCGGCGGCTGGTCGCTGCTCTTGCGCGTCTCGGATTTCGGGTTGGACGGCGCGGCGATGTCGGAGCGGCTGCTGGAGCAGGGTGTTTGCGCCACCGCCATGGCCGGCTGGGGCGAGACGCATGGCGCGCAATATATCCGCTTCGTCTATGCCAACGAGCCGACCCGGCGCCTGCGCGGGCTCGGCGCCCGCGTTCGCGCGGCTCTCGATCTGTGAAGGAGCGAGGTGATGGCGGAGTGGCGCAAGACGCGGCCGGACCTTGCGGACGCGATCGTCTGCGACGGACTGCTGCCCTGGGCGAAAGATTTCCTGCCGCCTGGGGCAAGGCTCGGCGAGCAGCTGGCGCGCTTTCGGGCGCAGGGCTGCGACCACATCTCGCTCACTGCGGCCGCCGGGGCGGATGGGCCGGTGGAGGCGGCGGCCCGACTCGGCTTCCTGCGCCGCGAGATCGCGGCGGCGGGCGACTGGCTGACGATCGCCGTGGACGCGGCCTCGATTAGGCAGGCGAAAGCGCAGGGGCGGCTCTCGGTCTCCTTCCATTTCCAGTCGGCGACGCCGTTCGCGCCCGATCTCGATCTGGTCGAGGCCTTCCGCGCGGCAGGCATCGACCGCGCCATCCTGGCCTATAACGAGGCCAATTCCTTCGCCGATGGCTGTCACGAGCCGCGCAATGGCGGGCTTTCAGCGCTGGGGCGGCGGCTGATCCCGCGCATGGACGCCTGCGGCATGCGCGTCGACCTCAGCCATTGCGGGGTGCGGACGAGCCTCGATGCGCTGGAGCTCGATCTCGCCGCGCCGCCGATCTTCTCCCATTCCAATGCGCGCGCGCTGTTCGACCACGAGCGCAACATCAGCGACGAGCAGATCAGGGCCTGCGCCGTCCGAGGCGGCTATATCGGCGTCAACGGCGTCGGCATGTTCCTCGGCGTGGCCGGGCCGCAGATTCCGCAGGCGATGGCGCGGCATCTTGCGCATATCGCCGCGCTCGCTGGACCTGACCGGATCGGCCTTGGGCTCGATTTCATGTTCCTGGCAGGCAGCGACTACGGATTCTACCATGCCGCGAAGGGTCGCTGGCCGCGCGGCTACCCGGAGCCGCCCTGGGATTTCTTCCAGCCCGAGCAGTTCGGCGATCTCGTGGCTGCGCTGGAAGCGGAAGGCTTCGGGGCACAGGAGATCCGGGGTATCCTCGGTGAGAACTATCTGCGGCTGGCGCTTCCCAGCTGAGGCGGGTTTCGCGATAGCACCATGTCGGGGCGGGTGCCGCCTTTCCAGCTCGTCGGTATGACCTTCGGCATCGGCGGCGTCTTCGTGCTGGCGATCGGGGCGGCGCAGGAACGGCTGGGAGACGCAGGGCGCGCAAATATATGCGCTTCGTCCATGCCAACGAGCCCGTGGAGCGGTTGAGGACGCTGGGAGACCCGCGTTCGCGCGGCGCTTCGCCTGTAGCAGCCTGTTCAGGCGGCGGCGACGCCGAAGCGGCGGCGGTAATCGGCCGGGGCGAGTCCGGTGATGCGCTGGAACAGCTTGCGGAAGGCCGAGGCGTCCTCATAGCCGACATCCCAGGCGATCTGCGCGACCGGTCGGCGGCTCAGTTCCAGCGCTTCGCGCGCCCTCGCGATGCGGATCTGCTGGGCGTATTCGGTCGGGCGCAGGCCGGTCGCCTTGCGGAAGCGGCGCAGGAAGGTGCGCTCCTCCAGTCCCGCTCGCTTCGCCAGCGCCGGCACATCGTGATCCCTGGCACCGCTGGCCTGCAGCCAGTGCTGCACCTTCAGGATCGCCGCGTCGCCATGGTCGAGCCGCGGCACGAAATGGCCATAGGGCTGCTGTGTGCGCCCCGGCGGATCGACCAGCAGGAAGCGCGCGGTCTCCAGCATGACGCTCGGTCCGAGCAGGCGCTCGACCAGCGTCAGGCCGAGATCTGTCCAGGCCAGGATACCGCCGGCGGTGATGAGGTCGCCATCGTCGATCACCATGCGGTCGGAATCGACCTTCGCGGCCGGAAAGCGCGCCGCCAGCTCCTTGGCGAAGGCCCAATGCGTCGTCGCCTCGCGGCCTTCCAGCAACCCGGCCTCGCCGAGCAGGAAGGCACCGGCGCAGACCGAGCACAGCGTCGTGCCCGCGCCATGACGCTCGGCCAACCAGCTTGCGAGACCGTTCATCGGCTGCATCCTCGCCGGCATGATCAGGCTCGGCGGCGCGATCAGATGGCTCGGGTCGTGCTCACGACCGGGATGGCTATCGAAGACGCATTCCACACCGGCGCCGTCCGCCGCCTGGCGCCAATGGCTGACGCGGATCGCGGGCGCGTCCGGTCCGCCGCGCTCCTGGCTCATCTCGCCGGCGATCCGGAACAGGTCGGTCAGGCCGTAGACGGCCGCGAGCTGCACATCCGGATAGAGCAGGAGCCCGATCTCTGCGACAATCTGCTTGCCTGTCGTCATGCTGTCAGTTTTGCCTTGCTGATTGTCGGTTCCGCCAAGCGGCAGCATGCAATGCACCGCCTATAACCGTCCACATCGAAGGGCGACGACCCTGCCGCCCGGAAAGCCGAAGGAGAGGCCAGATGAGCACGATCACCACCAAGGACGGCACCGAGATCTTCTACAAGGACTGGGGCCCGAAGGAGGCGCAGCCGATCGTCTTCCACCACGGCTGGCCGCTGAGCGCCGACGACTGGGACAACCAGATGCTGTTCTTCCTGCATCATGGCTTCCGGGTGATCGCGCATGACCGCCGCGGCCATGGCCGCTCAAGCCAGACCGCGACCGGCAACGAGATGGACACCTACGCCGCCGACGTCGCCGAGCTCGCTGCGCATCTGAATCTCAAGAACGCCGTCCATATCGGCCATTCCACCGGCGGCGGCGAAGTCGCTCATTACGTCGCCCGGGCCGAGCCCGGCCGCGTCGCCAAGGCGGTGCTGATCGGCGCGGTGCCGCCGGTCATGGTCAAGTCCGACAAGAATCCGGGCGGCCTGCCGATCGAGGTCTTCGACGGCTTCCGCGCCGCGCTGGTCGCCAACCGCGCCCAGTTCTACATCGATATCCCCGCCGGCCCGTTCTACGGCTTCAATCGTGAAGGCGCGAAGGTCTCGCAGGGCGTCATCGACAATTGGTGGCGGCAAGGCATGATGGGCGGCACCAAGGCCCATTATGATTGCATCAAGGCCTTCTCCGAGACCGACTTCACCGACGATCTCAAGGCGATCGAGGTACCGGTGCTGGTGATGCATGGCGACGACGACCAGATCGTCCCCTATGCCGACTCCGCCCCGCTTTCGGTCAAGTTGCTCAGGAACGGCACGCTGAAGACCTATGCCGGCCTGCCGCACGGCATGTGCACCACCCATCCGGACGTGATCAACGCCGACCTGCTCGCCTTCATCAAGGGCTGAGCAAGCCCGGAGCGCCGAGCCCTCGGCCTGCATTCGGTCCGACACATCGCCGGCAGGGCCAGCAGATTGGCCCTGCCGGCATTTTTTCGCCTGCTGCACCGACCTCTCATGGCGAATGGACTGGCGAGGGGGCGACGCAGCGCTTAACGGGTCTCCAATCGTCACGCTGAAACTCGTTCCCATGACCTCCCGCACCGCCACCGCGACCGGCGCCATCGCGATCCTGCTCTGGTCGACCCTGGCGCTGTTCACCGCCATGTCCGGACGGGTGCCGCCGTTCCAGCTCGTCGGCATGACCTTCGTCATCGGTGGTGTCCTCGTGCTGGCGATCGCGGCGGTCCGGGGGCGCCTGCATCTGGCGCGGCCGACGCCGGCCTCCTTCCTGCTCGGGCTCTACGGGCCGTTCGGCGACACCGCGCTCTATTACGCCGCGGTGAAGACGGCGCCGGCCGCCGAGGCCAATCTGATCCATTACCTCTGGCCGCTCTTGATCGTGCTGTTCGCGGCGCTGCTCCCGGGCGGAGGACTCAAGGCCCGCCATCTGGTGGGGGCGCTGATCGGCCTTGCCGCGACCGCGTTGCTGATCTCCGGCAGCCTCGGTTCGGGGGCGGGCATCCAGCTCGGCCATATCCTGGCGGCGCTCGGCGCCTTCGTCTGGGCGAGCTATTCGGTGCTGTCCCGGCGCTTCGCCGGTGTGCCGTCGGAGAGCCTCGCCATCACCATGCTCGGCTGCGCGATTCCCGCCTTCGCCTGCCATCTCGCCTTCGAGACGACCCTGTGGGCGCCGAGTGCCGTCGAATGGGGCGGCGTGCTCGGCCTCGGCCTGGGGTCGATCGGGCTCGCCTTCATCTGCTGGGACATCGGCATGAAGAAAGGCGACGTCGCCTTCCTCGGCGTCGCCTCTTATGCAGCGCCGGTGCTCTCGACCGTGATCCTGGTGATTGCCGGCTATGCGCCGGCGAGCTGGCTGCTCGCCCTGTCCTGCGTGCTGATCGTCGTCGGGGCGCTGGTCGCGAGCTTCGGGCCGGCAGCTCGGGGTGCCGAGCCGAAGGCGGCCGAGGGTTAGCGCAGCCGTCTTTCCGGGGCGCTGCGCAGCAGCGAGCCCGGAAAGACGGCGGAGCCCCGCTCCGATTATGGGAGATCAGACGTCGAGAATCCGCGTCTCATAGGCGTAGACCGCGCGGAAGCCGAGCCGCTTGTACATCTCGAAGGCGAGGCCGTTGCTCTGGTCGACCTGGAGATAGGCCTGATTGCAGCCCTGCGCCGCGGCCCAGCCCATCAGCCCCAGCATCATCTGCTTGCCGAGGCCCTTGCCGCGCAAGGTTTCGTCGACGACCACCGCGCCGATCTCGGCCATGCCGCGCTCGGCGACGCTCATCGCATAGGCGGCCGGGCGCCCCTCATGCAGCAGCGTGGCGAAAGCGGCGGGAACGCGCACGCCGGAGACGATTGCGGCGAGATGCTCGCGGTTGCGCTTCGCGCCGGTCTGGTGGCTGCAGACGCCGTCGATCCAGGCATCGTCCGCCTGTGCGGTCGCGACCATGCCGGGAATGGGCAAGTGCAGATGGGGATCGAGCTCGGCGACCATGCCGAAGGAGGCGGTCTCGATGCGGTAGCCGCGCTCGGCGAAGCGGCGGCGAGCGCTCTCGGCGACCAGCGGTGTAAAGCGGATGCGCGGTGGCAGGCCGGCCTGGCGATAGAGGCCCTCGACGAAGGCCAGCGTCGCCTCGTCCATGTCGCCGCCCTCGCGCAGCGAGGAGGCGGAGTTGGCGCGGCCGGAATAGCCGTTGGCGAAGCGCACGACCCATTGGTCGACGACGAGCGTGGTCGGCGCCGGCCAGGCGTTGACGATGCGGGTCTCGCAGGCGCCGACCAGCGCCAAGTCCATCGCAAGGATGTCGGTGACGGGCCTATCCATGCTCAGCCTCCGGCCGGCCGCGGCGTCGGCCGCCAGTCAGGCGGCGCCATCTCGAAGCCTGAAAAGGCAAAGCCCGGCGCGACCGTGCAGCCGACCAATGTCCAGGCGCCGAGCGAGGTCGCGCTCTGCCAGTGCCCGGCCGGCACGACGATCTGCGGGCGCTGGCCGGCGGACAGGTCCTTGCCGAGATGATGGGCAGAGGCGTCATGCCCGTTCGCCGAGAGCGTGATCACCAATGGCGCGCCGGCATAATGGTGCCAGATCTCGGCGGCGTCGACGCGATGCCATTCCGAGGTCTCGCCGACATCGAGCAGGTAGTAGATCGCGGTCGAGAAGCCGCGCCCCTCCGGCCCGGCGGGATCGCGGAAGGTCTCGCGATAGTGACCGCCCTCGGGATGAGGCTTCAGCTCAAGCAGTCGGATGACCTCGGCGGCGCTGAGTCCACTTAACGTGTTCATCGCGGTTCAGAACCTGATCTCAGAATCTGTTCTTGGCCTCGCGCAGGGCGGCGAAGACCTCGCCGGCCGGCTTGCCGACGATGCCGAGCGTCGCAGCAAGAGCCTGCTCGCCGGCGCGGAAGAAGGGGTTGGTCGCCCGTTCCTCGCCGATCGTGGTCACGGCCCAGAAGCGTCCCTCCTGCTTCGCGGCCTCGGCCTCGGCGAGACGGGCTGCGACGGCGGTGTTGCTGGGGTCCATGGCCGCGGCGAAGCGGGCGTTCGATAGCGTATAGTCATGGCCGGTGATCAGCGTGGTCGCGTCCGGCAGCGCCATGATCCGCGAGAGCGAGGTCCACATCGCCTCCATCGCGCCAGGCATGACGCGGCCGCAGCCCATGACGAAGACGACGTCGCCGACCAAAGCGAGCTTCGCTTTCTGGCTGACGAGGCTGACATGACCCTCGGCATGGCCGGGCGTCGCCCAGGTCTCGAAGTCGTAGCCGCCGACCGAGACCCGATCGCCTTCGCTGATGACGACGTCGACGGGGGCGCCGGCGCGTGCGGCCTCGGGGGCGAACACCTTGGCGCCGGTCGCCTGCTTCAGCGCGGCGATACCCTGGACGTGGTCGGCATGCTCATGGGTGACGAGCACCTGGTTGATGGACCAGCCCTTCGCCTTGGCGGCGGCGAGCACCTCGCCGGCATCGGGAACGTCGACGGTGGCGCAGGCGCCCGTGCCGGGGTCGCGCAGCAGCGCGCCGGCATTGTCGCTGAGCGTACGGAAGACATGAATGTCGAGCGGCATGGGAAACTCCGGCAGTCGGCGGTCGAGGTGACTGCTTGCCGCATGCGTCCGCCGGTATCAAGACAATCCGGTACTGGGGGGCCGATGCACGATCGCCGCCCTTGCGCTTGTGTTGGCACTGCGCCATCTCCGTCGGCATGGCCTTGGACGTCGTCGACCTGCGCAGCTTCTATGCCAGCCCGCTCGGGCATGTGGCGCGGCGGACCGTCGGCAGGGTCATGTTGAGGCTCTGGCCGGATTGCCGGCGCCAGCGCCTGCTGGGCCTGGGATACGCCACGCCCTATCTGCCGCTGCTTGGCGGCGAGGCCGAGCGGGTGATCGCCTTCATGCCGGCGGCACAGGGCGTGGTGAACTGGCCTTCGCCCGGGCTCTCCGCCTCGGCTTTGGTCGAACCGACCCTGCTGCCGCTGCCGACCGCCTCGATCGACCGGGTGCTGCTGGTGCATGCGCTCGAGGAGACCGAAAGCCCGGAGGATCTGCTGGAGGAGATTTCGCGGGTGCTGAGCCCGGGCGGACGGCTGATCGTCGTCGTGCCGAACCGGCGCGGCCTGTGGGCGCGGATGGATACGACGCCCTTCGGCCACGGCAGGCCGTTCAGCCGTTCGCAGATCGAAGCCTTGATGCGCCGAGCCATGTTCTCGCCCGAGCATTGGGCCGAGGCGCTCTATGTGCCGCCGCTGCGCCGGCGCTTGTTCATGCGCTCGGCCATGGCCTGGGAGAAGGTCGGAGCCGGCCTGTCGCTGCCTTTCGCCGGCGTCTATGTCATCGACGCGACCAAGCAGTTCTACCGGCGCGCTCCCTTGCGTGCGACGCGGCGCAGCTTCGCCTTCCGGCCGGTGCTGCTGCCGCAGGCCCATCCTTCGAGCCGACTGCCGCGGCAGGACGAAGCGAAGATGCCGGCGGGTTGACAATTTCGCCGGGGCGCGGCCAAGGTCCGCCGCCTTTCTTGACCGTTCCGTCGCCGCGACCCCTGGCGGCCGATGCCGCCGCCTTTTCCTAGGGAAAGCGGGACCTTATCTGGATGTCGATGCGAAGCTATCTCGATTTCGAAAAGCCGGTTGCCGAACTGGAGGCGAAGGCGGATGAACTGCGCGCGCTCGACGGCAAGGGCGACGGCTATTCCCTCGCCGAGGAGATCGGCAAGCTCGAGGCCAAGGCCACGCAGGCGCTGAAGGACCTCTATGGGGCTCTGACACCCTGGCAGAAGACGCTGGTTGCGCGCCATCCGCAGCGCCCGCATTTCCTCGACTATTGCTCGGCCCTGATCGACGAGTTCACGCCGATGGCGGGCGACCGTGCCTTCGGCGAGGACGAGGCGATCGTCGGCGGCTTCGGCCGTTTCCGCGGCGAGCCGGTCTGTGTCATCGGCCAGGAGAAGGGCAACTCGACCGAGACCCGCATCCGGCACAATTTCGGCATGCCGAAGCCGGAAGGCTACCGCAAGGCGGTGCGCCTGATGGAGCTGGCCGACCGGTTCGGCCTCCCCGTGCTGAGCTTCATCGACACCGCCGGCGCCTATCCCGGCATCGAGGCCGAGGAGCGCGGTCAGGCCGAGGCGATCGCGCGCTCGACCGAGACCTGCCTGGCTTTGCGCACGCCGAGCGTCGCGCTGGTGATCGGCGAGGGCGGCTCGGGTGGCGCCATCGCCATCGCCGCTGCCAGCAAGGTGCTGATGCTGGAGCATGCGATCTATTCGGTGATCTCGCCGGAAGGAGCGGCCTCGATTCTCTGGCGCGACACGGCGCGGGCCCAGGACGCCGCGACCGGCATGAAGATCACCGCCCAGGACCTGCTGCGCTTCGGCGTGATCGACAGGATCGTCACCGAGCCGACGGGCGGCGCCCATCGCGACCCCCAGGGCACGATCGAGCGGGCCGGCGCTGCGATCGAGGCGGCATTGTCCGAATTCGCCGGGCTCAGCGCCGACGAGATCGTCGATCGGCGGGCGGAAAAATACCTGGCGATCGGCCGGGCGCTGTAGCCCTGCCGATTGTGCGCAACCGGGCCACCGGCCCGGCGGGCGCTTTACCGCGGCTTCACCATATGGCCTTCTGCGAGGCCCCTGTGGTAAGGAACGGTCAAGGCTAACGGTTCTACAACCGGGCAATGGGCATAATTCGGCCTTGTTGCGTGGTGATCTGTCGGGTCTGACGCGTCCGCGCGAGATGGGATTGACGACGTGGCTCTGAGACATTTCGCGCTGGCGGCGCTCCTTGGCCTCAGTTTGGCAGCCTGCGAAGAGGAGCGCTATCGCGGCTCCGCGCGCCACAACATTCCGATTCCATCGGCAACCTACACGCTGATGTCCGAGAAGGGCATGAGCAAGAGCCAGCCGATCGTGATTCGCTCCTACAAGAAGGAGTCGGAGCTCGAGATCTGGAAGAAGCGCGCCGACGGCAAATACGCCCTGCTCAAGACCTTCCCGATGTGCCGCTGGTCGGGCCAGCTCGGCCCGAAGGTGCGCGAGGGCGACCGCATGGCGCCGGAGGGCTTCTACGCCATCAGCCCGGCGCAGATGAACCCGAACTCGTCCTATTACGTCTCGTTCAACATGGGCTATCCCAACGCCTATGACCGGGCGCATGGCCGCACCGGCGCGCATCTGATGGTGCACGGCGCCTGCTCCTCAGCCGGCTGCTATTCGATGACCGACGACCAGATCGGCGAGATCTATGCGCTGGTGCGCGAGGCCCAGAACGGCGGGCAGCGCGCCGTGCAGATGCAAGCCTTCCCCTTCCGGATGACGCCGGAGAACCTCGCCAAGCACCGGCTCGACCCGAACATCGCCTTCTGGAAGAACCTGAAGGAAGGCTCGGACTATTTCGAAGTGGCCAAGGACGAGCCCTCGGTCTCGGTGGTCGGCGGGCGCTACGCCTTCAACCGTGACGGCGCCCAGCCCGATCCCTCGCTGACGCAGGCGCTGGCACAGAAGCGCCAGCAGGACGAGATCCAGGTCGCGGCGCTGGTGTCCAAGGGCACGCCGGCGATCAAGCTGATCTATGACGACGGCGACCAGCATGCCTCGTTCAAGCGCCAGCTCGCCCAGTCCGGCGCCGATTCGCTGAACAGGTCGGTGGCCTGGGGCTCGCGCGATGTCGGCATCAGCCGTGTCGATTCGCTGATCGGCCCGCGGGTCGTCGTGCTCGACGACAAGGGCCGCACGAAGGCGACCGTCCGGGCCGAATCGGCCGACAACGACGCCGTGCTCGCAGCCGTCAGCAGCGCGCAGGCGGAGGAAGCCAAGCCAGTGGTCGCCGCTGCCGCGCCGGCCAAGCCGGCCGCAGGCCAGCCCGCCGCCAAGCCGGCGAGCGATGCGGCGACGCAGGTCGCCAAGGCGACGACCGGCGCCGCGACGTCGGAGCCGATCCAGACTGCTGCCGCCGAGCCGGCGCAGCCCTCTTTCTATCAGCGCGCGCTGAGCTTCGTGCCGCTGCTTGGCGGTTCCTCGGAGCCGAAAGAGCAGGCGCCGATCGCCTCGACCGTGCCGGAGACCCCGCAAACGGTCACCGCCCCGCTGCCGCCGCGCCGGGCTTCGACGCTGCGGACCTCGCAGTTGCAGCCCGATGCGGCCTATGCGAGCCAGCCCACGGTGCGCTGAAGCGCCCCGCAAAGCACTGATGCAGAAAAGTCACGCCCGCGGCCAGCAATGGCCGCGGGCGCTTTTGTAGGCGTCTAAACAGCGAAATCTGCCCGCATTGCTCAATGGGCGGGCAATTTGCAAAAAACCTCGCCTTGCCGATCTCGCACCCGCGAGGGCTTAATCATGGCGAATGCACGGCCAGAATCGTGCAAGAATCATGATGGAGTTCGCGATGGCTGCCTTGAAGATGTCCGGCTTGCTGACGGGCTTTGCGCTTTCGATGGCGGTGTCGGCCTCGGCGCTCGCCTCCGACCTGCCGAGCCGCAAGGGCGCGCCGCCGGTGCCGGTGGCGCCGAGCATCACCTGGTTCGACATCGCCGTCAGCGTGAAGGGCATGACGGACTATAACTTCCGCGGCATCTCGCAGACCGACCGCAAGCCGGCGATCCAGGGCGGGGCCGAGCTGCAGTTCTACGACAACCTGGTCTATGCCGGTGTCTACGCCTCGAATGTCGACCTCGCCACCAGCCCGCCGGCCGAGATCGATTTCTATGCCGGCATTCGGCCGAAATTCGGCCCGGTCACCGTCGATGTCGGCGTCTGGCAGTACTATTATCCCGGCGAGAAGCAGTACATCGACACGGCCGGCGTCTACTGGACGCCGCGGAACACCGACTACACCGAGGTCTACGGCAAGGTCAGCTATAATTTCGAGGACAAGCTGATCCTCGGCGCCAACGTCTTCTATGCCTGGGACTGGCTCGGCACCGGCGCGAGCGGCACCTACGCCTCGGCCACGGCGAAGTACAACCTGCCCTTCCTCGAGGGACTCTCGGTCTCGGGCGAGCTCGGCCATTACTGGCTCGGCACGACCAATCTCGCGATCTGGTCGACCAATCCGCCGACCAACCTGCCGAACTACACCTATTGGAACGCCGGCGTGTCCTATACCTGGAAGAATCTGACGGCGGACGTGCGCTATCACGACACCAACCTGTCCAAGACCGAGTGCTTCGCGCTGACCGCCGATCCGCGCGGCATCTCGTCGGGCTCCGGCCGTTCGAAGTGGTGCAATCCGACGGTTGTGGCGACGCTCTCCTTCGACATCACCGCCAGCAGCGTCGGCATCTTCGCGCCGAAGTGACCTCTTCGGTTACACGGATTGTTTCGAGGGCCGCTCGCGAGAGCGGCCCTTTTTCATGTCCGCCTGGGCGACGCTATCGCGCCAGCGAGGCCTTCATGTAGTTGCGCGGCGCAATGCCCAGCCGCCGCCGGAACATGGTGGTGAACGCCGCAACGTTGTCATAGCCGGCCAGCATGGCGGCTTGCGTGACCGGCATGCCTTCCGCTAGGCGAGGCAGGCAGGCGAACAGGCTGGCCTGCTGGCGCCAGGCGACGAAGCTGAGACCGGTTTCGCGCTGGAAGAGCCGCGTGAAGGTCCGCCGGCTCATCGCCAGCTTCGCCGCCCAGTCGTCGAGCCGCTCGTTGACCGAGGGCGCGGCCATATAGGCGCGGCAGAGGGCGGAAAGCCGCCTATCGGCCGGGATGGGCAGGCCGAGCGGCCGGATCGGCAGCGCCGCGATCTCGGCGGTCAGCAGTTCTAGGACGAGCGCAAGCTTGCGATCGTCGGGCAGCGCGTCGCGCAGGCGGATGGCCTCGATGATCAGCGCATGGGCGAGTTCGGTGACGCCGAGCACCTGCAGCATGCGCTCGGCGAGGTCGTCATGCCCGGTGAGCAGATAGACAGACTTGATGCTGACATCGCTCAGCATCTCCACCGAATGCTGCAGCCGGGCCGGGATGAGCAGGCCATGGCCCGGCGGAATCATCCAGCTGCCGCGCTCGGTGTTGATCTGGACCACGCCGGAGAAGGCGCAAAGCAGCTGGATCTGGCGATGGCTGTGCGGCGGTATCGTATAGCCGGCGGGATTGTCGGAGACACGAACCAGAACATCGCCTTCAGCGTCGAAAACCGTGCCGTGAATATGGCGATGATCGGAATGGAGGGCCTCGACCTCTGGCTGTGGCAGCTTTCTCATCGATTGGCCCGAACACGAAAGAATTAGACCGAAACACGAAAGCAGGTCACGGGCAAGCCTTGTAGAAGGAGCGCCGCTGAAAGTCTGCACGCGGGGTAGCGCCATGGTTGCAACGATCGAGGGGAACCGGCCCCGTTTCGAGAAGACGACGATCTCCGTCCTGCTGGCGGTGAGCTTCTGCCACCTGCTCAACGACGTCATGCAGTCGCTGCTGGCCTCGCTCTATCCGCTGTTCAAGGCCAACTACGCCCTCGACTTCGTCCAGATCGGCTTGCTGACCATGGCCTTCCAGGTCACCGCCTCGCTGCTGCAGCCGGTGGTCGGCATGGTGACCGATCGCTGGCCGATGCCCTATTCGGCGCCGGCGGGCATGGCTTCGACCTTCGGTGGCCTGATCCTGCTCGGCAATGCCCATAACTTCGCGGTGCTGATCGTCGCGGCCTGCCTGATCGGCCTGGGCTCCGCGATCTTCCACCCGGAAGCGTCGCGGATCGCGCGGCTTGCCTCGGGCGGGCGGCACGGCCTGGCCCAGTCGCTGTTCCAGGTCGGCGGCAATCTCGGCTCGGCGCTGGGGCCGCTGCTGGCCGCCTTCATCGTCCTGCCCTTCGGCCAGGGCAGCGTCGCCTGGCTCTCGGTCATCGCCATGGCCGGCGTCGTCGTCCTGACCAGGGTCGGGTCCTGGTATGCTGGGCATCGCCGGTCGCAGGCCGGTCGTCCGCCGGCGAGCCGCGCCTTGCCGCTTCCGGGCGGGCGCGTCGCCTTCGCCCTGTTCGTGCTGGTGCTGCTGACCGCGACCAAGAACGTCTACATGGCGAGCATCTCCAGCTACTTCACCTTCTATGTCATCGAGCAGTTCCAGCTCGGCTTCCGCGATGCGCAGCTGATGCTGTTCCTGTTTCTCGGCGCGGCCGCTGTCGGTACCTTCGCCGGCGGGCCGATCGGTGATCGCTTCGGCGCGCGCTTCGTGATCTGGTTCTCGATCCTCGGCGTCATCCCGTTCGCGCTGCTCCTGCCCTATGCCAACCTGTTCTGGACCGGCGTGCTGAGCGTGATGATCGGGCTGGTCTTCGCCTCGGCCTTCTCGGCGATCGTGGTGTTCGCGCAGGAGCTGGTGCCGGGCCGCGTCGGCCTGATCGCCGGCATGTTCTTCGGCTTCGCCTTCGGCGCGGGCGGGCTTGGCGCCGCCTTTCTCGGCGGCTTCGCCGACGCCTATGGCATCACCTTCGTCTACAAGATCTGTTCCTACCTGCCGCTGCTGGGGCTATTGACGATCCTGCTGCCGCGGCTGCCCCGGCGGGCGCATGGCTGAGGAGTTCGACGGAGTCGCATGTCGCCATTCTACGTCGTGACGGATTGCGAGTTCGACGGGCCGACGCCGGGCATCAATTCGATGCTCTCCTTCGGCTCCGTCGCCGTCGCGGCCGATGGCGCCATCATTGGAGAGTTCGAGGCGGTGCTGGCGCCGCTCGACGGCGCCCTGCGTGACGAGGCCACCATGGCGTTCTGGGCGCGCCATCCGCAGGCTTGGGCCGCGGCGACGGAGAATCCTGAACCTGCCGCAGCGGTGATGCGGCGCTTCGTCGACTGGATCGGCGCGATCGAGGGCGAGCCGATCTTCGCCTCGCACCCGCTCGCGCTCGACGAGCCGTGGTTCGACTACTACCTGCGCCGCTTCATCGGGCGCCCGCTGCTCGAAGGGCCATGGGTCCAGAGCCGCATCTTCAAACACGCGCCGCTGTGCCTGATGTCCTTCGTCGCCGGCAAGACCGGGCGGGGGCAGTGGGAGTGCGATGTCGAGCGCTATCCGGCCGAATGGCTGGGCTCGGTCGCGCATACGCATCGGGCGATCGACGATGCCCGCGGCTATGCCAACCTGCTGCGCTTCTTCACCCGTTGCGTTGATCGCTACGGGCAAGTGAGGTGAGGAAGTCCCGCTGTTCGGGCGTCAGCAGACGCAGCGGGATCATGGTCGGCAGGCCGGCGCGCAGGTGCAGCAGCAACAAGCCGTCGGCGCTGCTGGCCTTGCGGATAGCGCTGCGCCCGATGAAGCTGCGCAAGCCATCGCGGCGGAACCAGATGCCGCCCTGCGTCGCCAGCATGCGCGTGCCGTTCCACTCCGCCCGAAAGGCGTCGTAGACGGCCTTGCGCCGGCGCCTGTCGGCGATGCCCATGGCCAGGCCTGGTGCGGTGATGCCGAGCCAGTAGACCCCGAAGCAGAGTGCGGCGATGCCGGCGCCGGAACGGGCCGTGGCGATCCCGCCGGCGATGGCAAGCAGGGTCGCTCCGGTCGCCACTGCGAGGCCGAGCCCGATGAAGGCGGGCCAGCCTTCCCAGATCGTCGGCTTTGCCCCAGCGAGCGTCTCCTGCGCCAACACCATGTCGAAGCGGCCGAGCTCCTCCTCGGTATAGTCGAGCGTCAGCGCGATATGCGCCGGTCCGGCGGTTTCGTCTGCGGTCGGCATGGCCGGCGACCCTCGCAATCAGGATTCGGCATTCCCTTGCCATGGCGAGAGCGGGTCTCGCGAGCCCCGCGCTCTTCCCGGTGGCCAGCAGGCGCTCCGGCATGGCAGTTTGCCGGTTACCGACAATCGGAGTTCCGCCTTGTCCGAAACAGCCATCGCTGCTGCAGCCGATGCGATCGCCACTGCGCGGCTGAGCCTGACGCCTCTGGCGCAGCCTTCTGCCGGCGTCCCGCCGCACGATCTGGCGGAGGCCTATGCGGTGCGCGATGCGGTCCATGCGCGCCTTGCCGAAAGCCGCTTCGGCGCAAGGGTCGGCTGGAAGATCGGCTGCACCACACCGGTGATGCAGGCCTATCTCGGCATCGCCCATCCGTGTGCAGCCGGGCTCTTCGCCGGCACCACGCATCGCGGTGATGCCAGGCTCCGGCACGGCGATTTCATCAGGGTCGGCGTCGAATGCGAGATCGCGGTGCGATTGGCGAGCGATCTACCGGAGGGGCCGTTCACGCCTGAGAGCGTCCGCGGGGCGGTCGGAGCGGTGATGGCGGCGATCGAGCTCGTCGACGACCGCTATGTCGACTGGCCGAGCACGGGCACGCCGATGCTGGTGGCGGACGATTTCTTCGCGGCGGGGTCGGTGCTTGGCCGCGAGCATGATCCGGCCATGCTGCCGGATCTGTCGACGCTGCGCGGGCGCGTCCTGATCGATGGGGTCGAAGCCGGCACCGGCATCGGCGCCGACGTGCTCGGTCATCCCTATGCGGCATTGGCCTGGTTGGCGGAACACGCCCGCGAGCGGGGGATGCCGCTACGGGCCGGCGAGACCGTCCTGCTCGGCAGCCTCGTCCGGACGCAATGGGTCAATGCCGGCGCGCGCGTCCGGATCGAGATCGAGGCGCTCGGCGCGGTCGAGGCCGATTTCGCCTGAGGCGGGCGCCGGAGGATCGCTCCGGCGCCGCCGCGGTCAGACGAACTGGCCGTGGCAGTGCTTGAACTTCTTGCCGGAGCCGCAGGGGCAGAGCTCGTTGCGGCCGACCTTGCCCCAGCTCGAGGGATCGGCCGGATTGCGCTCGGCGACGGCGAGATCGCCATCGGTCGCGGCGAATTGCGGCTGAGCGGCGAAGAAGCCGGCGGGCGGCGGCGGCAGGGCGTCGCCGCCGTTCTGGTCGATCAGCTGGCCCTCTTCCGACGGCTGCTCGAAGCGGACCTCGACGCGCATCAGATTGCCGGTGACCTGCTCGCGCAGGCGGCCGATCAGCCCGTCGAACAGCTCGAAGGCCTCCTGCTTGTATTCGTTCAGCGGGTCGCGCTGGGCGTAGCCGCGCCAGCCGATGACCTGGCGCAGATGGTCGAGCGTGACCAGGTGCTCGCGCCAGAGATGGTCGAGCGTCTGCAGCAGCACCTGCTTCTCGATATAGGTCATCACCTCTTCGGTGTTGCGCTCGATGCGCGCCGCATAGTCCTCGTCGGCGATCTTGCGGATGCGCTCGCGCAGCTCGGCGTCGGCGATGCCTTCTTCCTTGGCCCAGTCCTCGATCGGCAGTTCGAGGTTGAGATAGGTCGCGACGTCCTGCTTGAGGCCGGCGGCATCCCATTGCTCGGGATAGGCGTCCTCGGGGATGCGGCGCGAGACGGTGTCCTCGACGACGCCGTGGCGCATGTCGTCGATGGTCTCGCGCACGCTCGCCTCGCGCATGAACTCGCGGCGCTGCTCGAACACGACCTTGCGCTGGTCGTTCATGACGTCGTCGTATTTCAGGATGTTCTTGCGGATGTCGAAGTTGCGCGCCTCGACCTTGCCCTGCGCCTTCTCGACCGCCTTGTTGATCCAGGGGTGGACGATGGCTTCGTCCTCCTGCAGGCCGAGCTTCTGCAGCATGCCGTCCATCCGGTCGGAGCCGAAGATGCGCATCAGGTCGTCCTGCAGCGACAGGAAGAACTTGGAGCGGCCGGGGTCGCCCTGGCGGCCGCCGCGGCCGCGCAGCTGGTTGTCGATGCGCCGGCTCTCATGGCGCTCGGTGCCGATGATGTAGAGGCCGCCGGGGCGGGTCATGGTCTTGGCCGGGCGCGAGCCCTTGGCCGGCTCGAGCTCGATCGTCTCGGAGGCGTTGAGGACGATCTCCTTGAAACGGGCGACCTCGGCCTCGATCGCCTTGATCCTGGCCTCTTTCTCAGGTCCGTCCTCCATGCCGGCGGTCTCGGCCGCGACGCGCATCTCGACATTGCCGCCGAGCTTGATGTCGGTGCCGCGGCCGGCCATGTTGGTGGCGATGGTGATGGCGCCGGGCACGCCGGCCTCGGCGACGATGAAGGCCTCCTGCTCGTGGAAGCGGGCGTTCAGCACGGCGAACTGCTTGCTGCTCTTGCCGGAGCGGGCCGAGGCATAGAGCCGGTCGAGCGCGTCGGGCTGCGAGAAGTCGATCTGCTTGAAGCCGGCGGCGACCAGCATCTCGGCGATCTGCTCGGACTTCTCGATCGAGGCGGTGCCGACCAGGACCGGCTGCAGGCGCTCGCTGGCACGCTCGAGCTCCTTGATGATCGCCTTCACCTTCTCCGGGAAGCTGCGATAGACCTCGTCGTCGTCGTCGATACGGGCGACCGGGACATTGGTCGGGATCTCGACCACTTCGAGCTTGTAGATCTGCTCGAACTCGTCGGCCTCGGTGCCGGCGGTGCCGGTCATGCCGGCGAGCTTCTTGTAGAGGCGGAAATAGTTCTGGAAGGTGATCGATGCGAGCGTCGCGTTCTCAGGCTGGACGGTGACGTTCTCCTTGGCCTCGAGCGCTTGGTGCAGGCCTTCCGAATAGCGCCGGCCCGGCATCATGCGGCCGGTGAACTCGTCGATGATCACCACCTCGTCATTGCGGACGATGTAGTCCTTGTCGCGGGTGAACAGCGAATGGGCGCGCAGAGCCTGGTTGACGTGGTGGACCAGGGTGACGTTGGCGGAATCGTAGAGATCGCCTTCCTTGAGCAGGTCAGCCTCGCGCAGCAGCTGCTCGATATGCTCGTTGCCGGCCTCGGTCAGGGCGACGGTGCGCTGCTTCTCGTCGACCTCGTAGTCGCCCTTGACCAGTCCGGGCAGGACCTTGTCGATCGCGACATAGAGGTCCGACTTGTCGTCGAGCGGGCCGGAGATGATCAGCGGCGTACGGGCTTCGTCGATCAGGATCGAGTCGACCTCGTCGACGATCGCGAAATGGTGGCCGCGCTGGCT
>PNLY01000085.1 GCA_013823325.1 Methylobacterium sp. | reverse complement strand
GCGCAGGGAGCGCAGCACCTCGTAGCCCGACATGTCCGGCAGGTTCAGGTCGAGCAGGATGATGTCGTAGTCGTAGAGCTTGCCGAGATCGACGCCCTCTTCGCCCAGATCGGTCGTGTAGACGTTGAAGCTCTCTGACTTGAGCATCAGCTCGATGCTTTGAGCGGTCGCGCTATCGTCTTCGATCAGCAGAACCCGCATGTCACGTCCCCAATTTCGCCCCGAGGCAGCGATCCCGCTCAACCGCCCACAACCCTCGTGGTTGTGGGGGGACGAACGCTTGCCCGATGAAACGCTACGCGACACGCTACGGAGAAATGGTTAACAAACCCTGATTCCCGCGCGCAAGCGCTTCTTGGCAAAAGGTTGACGATCCTTGTCGAGGTGAGTCGAATTTGACACGGATCGTTCGAGCTTCGGCCGCGAAAGCGCCTTTCGCGGAAGCTCGCATCGAGGAAGCAGGCTAAAATCGCCCGACTCTTCGACGCGGCTTCGAAAGGCAGTGTTAATCACTCCGCTTAATGGAAGGTAAACGACAGGGACCATGAGCGGCGCTTCGCCCGGCCAGGACAGGTTATCCACACTCGCGACGATGATCGGCGAGCTCGAAGCGACGTCCGTTTATGGCCGCGTCACCGCCGTCCGCGGCCTGCTCGTCGAGGTCTCCGGACCGATCGCCGCGATGAGCCTTGGCGGACGCGTCGGCATCGAGATCGCGCCCGGCATCCGTGTCCCCTGCGAGGTCATCGGCTTTTCCGGCGAGAAGGCGCTGGTTATGCCCTATGGTGGACTCGACGGCGTCCGCCGCGGCTGCCCGGCCTATGTCGACCGCACCGTAGCCGGCTTGCGCCCGACCATGGCCTGGCTCGGCCGCGTCGTCGATGCGCTCGGCCGGCCCGTCGACGGCGGCCGGCCGCTGCCGCAGGGCGAGCGCACCATCCCCTTCCGCAACGATCCGCCGCCCGCCCATGCCCGCCGTCGCGTCGGGCCGCCGCTCGATCTCGGCGTACGCGCTCTCAACACCTTCCTGACCTGCTGCCTCGGCCAGCGCATGGGCATCTTCGCCGGCTCCGGCGTCGGCAAGTCCGTCCTGCTCTCGATGCTGGCCCGCTATGCGCGCGCGGACGTCAACATCATCGGCCTGGTCGGCGAGCGCGGCCGCGAGGTCCAGGAGTTCCTGCAGGACGATCTGGGACCCGACGGCCTTGCCCGCTCGATCGTCGTGGTCGCGACCTCGGACGAGCCGGCGCTGATGCGCAAGCAGGCGGCACTGACCACGCTGACCCTGGCCGAATTCTTCCGCGACCAGGGCCTGCAGGTGATGTGCCTGATGGATTCGGTCACCCGCTTCGCCATGGCGATGCGCGAGATCGGCCTTGCCGCCGGCGAGCCGCCTACGACCAAAGGCTATACCCCGACCGTCTTCGCCGAACTGCCGCGCCTGCTCGAACGCGCCGGCCCGGGCACCGGAGACGGAGCGATCACCGGCCTCTTCACCGTGCTGGTCGACGGCGGCGATCATGACGAGCCGGTCGCCGACGCGGTGCGCGGCATCCTCGACGGCCATATCGTCATGGAGCGCTCCATCGCCGAACGCGGCCGCTATCCGGCGGTCAACATCCTGAAATCGGTGTCGCGCACCATGCCGCGCTCCTGCGACCCGCTTTATTATCCCGTCGTGCAGAAGGCGCGCGCCACGCTCGCGACCTATGCCGACATGGAGGAACTGATTCGGCTCGGCGCCTATCGCCAGGGGGCCTCTGCCGAGGTCGACGAGGCGATCCGGCTCAATCCCGAGCTCGAAACCTTCCTGAAGCAAGCCAAGGACGAGGCGACCCCGCTCGGCGACGGCTATGCCCGGCTCGCCCGAATCATGGGGATGTGAGGGGCTTCACCGCCTCCCGACATCGTCGAGCAGCGCCAGGGCCGCAGGCGAGCCCCAATCGGCCTCGCCGAGCATGTAGCCGCGCACCCCGCCCCGCCGGTCGGTGACATAGATCACGGGCAGTCCTTCCGCGGTCGAGAGCGGTTGCCCCGATCCCGCGTCTGCAAGGGCCTTCCCGGCGCCATCATAGAAGACCGGTAGTCGCTTGATGCCCAGGCGCTTGAGATAGTCCCGGACATGCGCGAGATCGCGCTCGTCGGTGCTGATCGAGACGATCTCGACATCCCGGGCCCGGAAGTCGGCAAGCTGGCGCTCGAAGCGCGGCAAGGTGATTCGGCAGACCGGGCACCAAGTCGCCCACAGATAGATCAGGTTGACCTTGCCCGGCACGGGCCTGGCGATGGCGGGCTTGCCGTCCAGCCCCGACAGAGGAAGCGGCGCCAGCGGCTCGACCGGATCGAGTTCGATGAACTGGTAGCGCGCCGTCCGGAGCTGCGGCAGACGCGCCTCTGCCATCGCCGGTGCTGCGAACAGCCCGAGCGAGACCTGCAAGGCAAGGCGGCGTGTCATCGGATAGGATGGCATCAGGTTCGGGCACTCGCTCTCATTGCAAAGGTCGCGTGATAGGCCGAGGCCTGCGGCGCGCCCAGGCACGATCGCGTCAATGACCCGGCCGAGGTTGCCGTTTCCGAGGCGCGTTCACCGGCGCAGCCGCCGCACCAAGACGATCATCGCGAACAGGGCGATGCACTGGATGGCGGCCGAGACCATCAGCGTGCCGGAGGCCCCGAGCCGTTCGACCAGCAACGCGAAGAGCAGCGGCGCCGCGGCGAAGGTCAGGTTCTGCGGCACGGTCAGTCGGCCGAGCATCGCGCCGAAGCCCTGGCGGCCGAACAGCGCCAGCGGCAGGGTCGCGCGCGCGACGGAGATCACGCCCATCGCGGCGCTGAACACGATGACGAAGGCGATCGCAAACACGCTCGATCCCGGCGCCACCGACATCAGCAGGCAGGCAGCCGGCCCGAGCGCGAGCCCAGCCAGCGCCACGCGCTCGACCGGGAGGCGCTCGCCCGCCACCGCATCGACCGCCCGCGCCAGCATCGTCGCTGCGCCGCTCAACGAGGCGATCGTCACCGCCGTCGCCGCGGCGATCCCCGCACCTTGCATCAGGCCGATGATGTGCAGCGGCAGCCCCCAGGACACCAGCCCGCTCGCCGAGAAGCTCAACGCCAGCAGCCAGAAGATCGGCCGCCGCTCGCCGGGCGGCACCCTGCCCTGGTCTCCGGCCGTCACGGTCGACGCCCCCGGATCGGCCAAAGGCTTGGCGCGATAGGCTGGGATCGAAAGATGGATCGGCAGCACGATCACGAGCTGGATCGCCGCGAAGATCAGAACGCAGATCCGCCAGCCATAATCGGCGCTGAGCCAGGCAGTCAGCGGCCAGAAGATGCTGGAGGCGAGCCCCGTCACCAGCATCATCAGCCCGATCATCCGGCGGGTGCGCTCGCCCATCAACTGCGCCACCGTGACGTTGCCGGTGTTGGCGAGCTGCATCGCATGGCCGATCCCGATCACCGACCAGGTCGAGAGATAGCTGACCGGCCCCTGCGCCAGCGCCAGCAGCCCGAGCCCCAGCGCCGAGATCACCGCTCCGAGCGCCATCGCCAGGCGCGTCCCCCGCCGGTCGAGATGACGCCCGAGCATCGGCGAGATCACCGCCCCGATCACCAGCAGGATGGTGATGCCGCCGAAGACGGTCGCCGGCCCCAGCCCGATGTCGCGCTCGAGATGGCCCGCCAGAACCGAGGGGGAATAATAGATCGAGCCCCAGCCGATGACCCGCGTCAGGGCAAGGCCGGCCAGCAGCAGGCCGTATTCGGGGAGGCGACGCGAGGCGGGCAAGGACGTGTCCGGCGCGCCGGCTCGCGCGCCCCTGTTTTTTGATTCGCGGCAGATTAACGCGGACCGCGCCTTGCCGGCAGGGCCTGGCACGCACCCTCCGCATGCATCGAAAGCGAGCGATCCTGGTAAGGAACGATCAACCTCCTTGCGCCATTGTGCTTTTCGTCTCGCGGAGTGTTGCGGCGGCGAGCCGAGGGGTCGGCTCATCGCCAGAGACGGGTCCGATCGGGTTGGTCCAGCCTGATCGGTGAATCCGTCTCTGAGTGGATATTGGAGACCGTTTTACCGGTCGGCTTGCAACGCAAGCAGACCGGAACGGGCTCCGTGCGTAATCAGGAGTTCGGCACGACATGAAGTCGCGAGAGACCCTTTTGCGTCTCAAACGCTTCCAGGTGGACGAGAAGCGCCGCCGGGTAAGCCAGATTGAGATGATGATCGCGGAATTCAACCGGATGGCTGGAGATCTCGATCGCGAGATCCAGAACGAAGAGACGCGTGCCGGCATTTCCGATCCGGCGCATTTCGCCTATCCGACCTATGCCAAGGCGGCGCTCGGCCGTCGCGACAATCTGCGCCAGTCCGCCGACAACCTGCAGGGCCAGCTCGACGAGGCCAAGGGCGAACTGCAGGAGGCCTTCGAGGACATGAAGAAGGTCGAGATCCTCGACGACCGCGAACGCGCCTCCGAACGTGCCGCCGAGGCCGCGCGGGACCAGACGATGATGGATTCGATCGGCCTGCGCACGCGGGTCTGAGGGCCGGCCCTCTACTCGATCACTGGACAATGCGGGACGGCGCTGCGCGGCATCGCCCCGCCAAGGCGCGGATCATCGACCACCTCGACGCCGCGCCTGAACGCCGAGAAGCCCGAACGCTGATAGAACTCGACCGCGCCCTGATGGTCGAGCGTGCAGGTATGCACCCAGAACCGGGAGATCGACCGGGCCCAGGCGCGCTCCAGCGCCCGGTTCATCAGCCAGCGGCCCGCCCCCTTGCCGACGACGCTCTCGTCGAGGCCGAAAAAGGTGAGCTCGCCCTCGCCCTCCACCCGGAAATCGAGCTCGAGCAGGCCGACATCGCGCCCGCCGAAGCGGACCGCGAAGAATTCGACCAGCGGATCGGCCAGGATCGCCTGCAACTCGGCCACCGGCTTCACCAGCCGGGTGAACCACATCCAGCGCTCGCCGAGCAGGCGATAGACCGCCAGATAGCGCTGGACGTCCTCGCGCCCGATCTCGTCCAGCGAGAAGCCCTCGACACCCGGCGGATCGGCCCGCCGCGGCGGCGCCGACAGCATCTCGAGCGAGGTCACGATCGCGGCGATCTTGCCAGCGGGCAGGTCGGTGGTGCCGTTCAGGCTGATGGCGAAGGTCTCTGACATGGGCTCGGGCGCAGCTTCCGGCAATGGCCGCCGCATCGATGCGGCGGGGCTGCCCTGTGCTATAGCATCGGACCGAAAAGTGGAATCCACTTTTCGGAGAATCCGATGCTACAACAACGAGATAGATCACCATTATCGCGTCCTATTGGACGCGCGGTGATCTAGCGCCTGGCGCCGATTCCGTCGAGGAGGGTCGCGACCGCGAGCTTGGCGACCTGCTCACTGCTGGCGCCGCTGGCGCGCATCCATTCCGGCACGCGGTTCAGGCCACCGAGGAAATACGGCACCAGCAGCTGCAGATCCTGGTCGTTGGCGGCTTCCCCGCTGGCGATGCCCCCCGCGAACAGATCATGCCAGAGCTGGGCGTATTTCTCGCGCATCTTGCGGCTGCGCCGCTTGATGATCGGCGGCAGGTGCTCGTAGACGTGCATATAGGTCTGGTCCTTCCCGACCAGGCTCGAAACATGCACGCTGACCGCCGCCGACAGCCGGTCTGCGAACCGAGCCTCCTGCGGCAGGCCGCGAATCGTCTCCGCCACACGGGCGTAGAGCGTCTCGATGCCCTGGTTGAGGATCTCCTCGACGATCTCGTCCTTCGACCTGAAGTGATAGTAGAGGCTGCCCGCCTTCATATCGACCAACGCCGCCACCGCCCGCATGGTGCAGGCGTCATAGCCCTCGCGCACGATGATCTCCGCGGCAGCGTCGAGGATCTCGTCCCGCATCGTCCTTTGCTTTACCGTCGTCACCGTACCGGCCGCCGCCGGCCTTCTGCCATTATTGCGCGCTCTCATTCTGGATCCGCCCGTCCCCAGCATCCGCGACGACCCGCCCCCTTCAGATCGTCCATGCGCCCATTGGGAAGCACATGATCGCCGTCACTACTTTCCCTTGCGCCAAGGATCAAGGCGACAACCTTTCCGATCAAGCTGAAATTCCATAGTCATCGTCCGATTATTAAATCAAACGATAGTTCGATTTAGCTTGTGACGAAGATTTCATGGCGATTTCGCAATCGACGAAACCGGCCTTGGCCGCGCGCAATCGTTGAATGTACCTGAGTATGACGAGCTGAGTGCGCCGGGCGGCGTCAGCCTTGCATGGATCGCATATCCATAATGCCGAAGCCTCAGCCCTTTCCGGCTGTGTCCTTGCGCGCATGCTTGCCGGCGGCCAGGCCTTCGGGGTCATCCGGCTCATAGGGGGCATGCGGCCCGGTCGGATGGGCGGAGCGCGGGTTCGGCCCGGCCCGCTTCTGCTCGGGCGCGCCGGACTGGCCCGGCCGCGGCGCGGTCGCAAAGGCGGCGGGAGTATCGGTCAGGCGGTTCTCGGGCTTGGTCGGCATGAGGCGGTCCTCTCCAGAGAAGAACCGCCTCGAGCCTCCGGAGTTCCACTGCGCCGGCTAAACCGCCATCGCCGCGTCGATATGCAGCGCAAAACCGCGCGTCTCCGGCTCGCCCAGTTCGGGCCGCAGGGTCATTGCCGGGATCAGGTAGTCGCCGAAATTCTGGCGGCGGTAGCGGATCGGCGCCGTCGTCTCCAAGGTCCGCAGGCGCTCGCGCAGCTGCTCGGCTGCCCGCTCGAAATCCGCCTCCTTGAAGCGGTCGACCCGGTAGACGACGTGAGGCGGCAGCACTTCATAGCCGGGGTAGTACAGGATGCCGTGATTGATCGGGAACAGCAGGTCCTCGATCGGCCCGTTGATGCCGCGCGGCGAGTAATGTTCCTCCCAGCCGCCGGCGGTGACGAGCAGCATCGCCCGCCTGCCCGCCAGCGTGCCCTCGCCGAAGCGATCGCCCCAGCGCTTCTCGCTGTGCTCGCCGACGCCATAGGCAAAGCCGTAAGCGAAGACCCGATCGACCCAGCCCTTGAGGATCGCCGGCATCGTGTACCACCACAGCGGGAACTGCAGGATCAGCGTATCCGCCCAGAGCAGCTTCTCGATCTCGGCCTTGACGTCGGCGGTCAGCGTGCCCTCGGCGAAGGCCTGCTTCGAGGCGGCGCCGGCGGCGAAACGCTCCCCCTCCGGCCAGCTCGGGAAATCGGCGCGATCGACCTCCGACTTCCAGCCCTCGGCATAGAGGTCGCTGACGCGGACCTCATGGCCCAGAGCCTCCAGTTCGGCAACGGCGACGTCGCGCAGCGCGCCGTTGAGCGAATGGCGTTCGGGATGGGCGAAAACGAGCAGAACCTTCATGGCGGAGCCTTTCCGAGAGGATGAGGCTTTCCAGCTAGGCGCTGCACCGGCTCTCCACTACGACGGAGCAATGGATAAGATTGTGCCATTTAATGGATAAATCCGATATCACGCTGGAGCGCATGCGCAGCTTCGTCCGCGTCGCCGAGCGCGGCAGCCTGTCGGCGGTCGCGCGCGAGCTTGGCCTCGGCCAGTCGACAGTGACGCGGCATCTCAACGAGCTGGAGGAGGCGCTCGGCATCGCGCTGCTCAGCCGCACCACCCGCCGGGTGACGCTGACCGAAGAAGGCAGCCGCTATTATCAGAACTGCCTCGCCATCCTGCGCCTCGTCGAGCAGGCGAGCGACGAAGCCCGCAGCACCCGTGACGCCGCGGCCGGCACGGTACGTCTCTCCTGCACCGCCTCCTTCGGCATCCTGCATGTGACGCGATTGATCTTCGCGTTCCAGGATCGGCACCCTGGGATCGACATCGACCTCAGCCTCAGCGACGAGCGCATCGACCTCGTCCGCGACGGCGTCGACATCGCCATCCGTCTCGGCCCGCTCGCCGACAGCACGATGAAGCTGCGGCCCCTCGGCCGATCGCACCGCCTGTTCGTCGCCGCGCCGCATTATCTGGCGCAACACGGAACGCCTATCTCGCCGGACGACCTCGCCAGGCATCAGGGCATCCGCATGACGAACGTCGCCGGCAGCGCCATGCTCGCCATCGCGGGCAAGGCCGGAGAGCATTACAACGTCCCCTTCGACGGGCGATTGCGGGTCGATCATGGCCTGGCCGTGCGCGAGGCGCTGCTCGCCGGCCGTGGCATCGCGCCCACCCATCGCTGGCTGGTCGACGATCTGCTGGCTTCCGGCCAGCTCGAGCCGATCCTGGCCGACTACACCCTGCCGAGCGTGCCGCTCAGCATGCTGATCGTCCCGGAACGAGCGGCCGTCGCCCGCGTCCGCCTGCTGATCGACTTCTTGGCTACCGAGATCGCCAAGCTCCCCGGCATGGCGCCGGCCTGAGCGCGGCGCTCAGCGCAACAGCGACTGGCCGGTCATCTCGGCCGGCTGCTCCAGTCCGAGCAGCGCAAGCAGGGTCGGCGAGACATCGGCGAGGCGGCCCTCGGCCAGCCCCTTCGCCTGCCCGCCGATCAGCATCACCGGCACCGGGAAAGTCGTGTGGGCGGTGTGCGGGTTGCCGGTGACAGGATCGACCATCAGTTCGGCATTGCCGTGATCGGCGGTGACCAGCAGCGCCCCGCCCTTGGCGAGGACGGCGTCCGCGATCTGGCCGAGGCTCGCATCGATCGTCTCGACCGCCTTGATCGCCGCCGAGAGCACGCCGGTATGGCCGACCATGTCGGGATTGGCGAAGTTCAGCACGAAGAGATCGTATTGCCCGCTCTCGATCGCGGCGACGACCTTGCCCGTCAGCTCCGGCGCCGACATCTCCGGCTGCAGGTCATAGGTCGCGACCTTCGGCGAGGGCGTCATGCTGCGCTCCTCGCCCTCGAACGGCTCCTCGCGCCCGCCATTGAAGAAATAGGTGACGTGCGGATATTTCTCGGTCTCGGCGAAGCGGATTTGCTTCAGCCCAGCCTTCGACACGGTCTCGCCGAGGCCATTGGCGAGACTTTGCGGCGCGAACAGCGCCGGCATGATCGGATCGAGCTCGGAGCTGTATGAGGTCATCCCGACCGCGCCGACGAGTTTTGGCATGCGCTGGCGCGGGAAGCCGCTGAACTCGGCGAAGAGAAGCGGCGCCAGGATTTCGCGGATGCGGTCGGCGCGAAAATTGAAGCTGAGCAGGCCGTCGCCATCGGCCATGCCGTGATAGCCGCCGATCACCGCCGGCTTGATGAATTCGTCGCTGACATTGGCGGCATAGGCCGCCTCGATCGCCGAACCGGCGGTCGGCATGCGCTCGCCCTCGCCGAGCGCCAGCGCCTTCCAAGCGAGCTCGACGCGCTCCCAGCGATTGTCGCGATCCATCGCGTAATAGCGGCCGCTGACCGTCGCGACCCTGACTTCAGGCGGCAGCGCCGCCTCGAGCGCCGCGACATACTCGGCCGCCGAGCGCGGCGGGGTATCGCGCCCGTCGGTGAAAACGTGGACCACCGCCGGCACGCCGGCAGCGACGACGAGCTTCGCCAGCGCCACGGCATGGTCCTGATGGGCGTGGACGCCGCCCGGCGAGACCAGGCCGAGGATATGGCAGGTGCCGCCGCTGGCCTTCAGGCGGTCGATCAGCCCGCTCTCGTCGAGCGCCTGTTTCAGCGTGCCGTCTGCGACCGCCTGGTGGATCCGCGGCAGGTCCTGCATCACGACGCGGCCGGCGCCCAAATTGAGGTGGCCGACCTCCGAATTGCCCATCTGGCCCTCGGGCAGGCCGACATCGAGGCCGGAGGTGCGCAGGAAGGCGTGCGGCGAGGAGGCCCAGAACCGGTCGAAATTCGGGGTCTTCGCCAGCAGGACAGCGTTGTTGTCCTTGTCGTCGCGCCAGCCCCAGCCATCGAGGATCATCAGCATGACGGGGCGGCTGGACATGCGCGTATATCCTGTGCGTCTGCGAACAAGTGCTTGTGCGGATATCATGCTCCGCGCGGCCAAGGCGAGCGCTAAGAATAGCGCAGCGGTTCCTCAAAGCCCTCATCCTGAGGAGCCGCAATGCGGCGTCTCGAAGGATGTTTCAGCAGGCTCATGAGGCAACTGGAACATCCTTCGAGACGTGCCTTCGGCACTCCTCAGGATGAGGGCTGAGTTTGAGAAGGGAAGATTGCCATGCCGATCAAGGCCGTCGTCTTCGATGCCTATGGAACCCTGTTCGACGTCCAGTCGGTCGCCGGCATTACCGAGGATGCCTTTCCGGGCCATGGCGAGACCATCACCCAGATCTGGCGGCTGAAGCAGCTCGAATACACTTGGCTGCGTGCGCTGATGGGCCATTACGAGGACTTCTGGAGCGTGACGCAGGCCTCGCTCGACTTCACGCTGAAGACCCTCGGCCTCGAAACCACGCCCGATCTCCTTGCCCGCATCGCCGCGGCCTATGACGCGCTCGCGCTCTATCCCGAAGCAATGGCTGCGCTGCAGGGCCTTGCACCGACGCGTCTCGCCATCTTCTCCAACGGCAGCCCGGCCATGCTGACTAATCTCACCAGGCAGGCCGGCATCGACGGGCTGCTGGAAACCGTGATCAGCGTCGACGAGGTCAGGACCTACAAGCCCGATCCGCGCGGCTATCGCCTGGTCGAGGACCGGCTCGGGCTGACGCGCGACGAGATCCTGTTCGTCTCCTCCAACGGCTTCGACATCGCCGGCGCCAAGGCCTACGGCATGACGGTGGCGCGCATCGAGCGTGTAACCTTGCAGGCCCTGCGCGACGAACTCTCAGGCGCAGCGGTGATCGGGCCCAAGAGCCTGTTCAAGGCGCTGCGCATGCAGGAGGAGCAGCTCGGTGCAGGCGCCGATCTCACCATTTCCGCCCTGACCGAGCTCGTTCCTTACGTCGCGGCGCGCCGCTGAGCCTTCCACCCAGGAGACCAATGATGATCCGCTTCTACTACCACCCTTCGCCGAACCCGGCGAAAATTGCGCTCTTCCTGGAGGAAGCCGGGCTGCCCTATGAGCTCGTGCCGGTCGATACCCGCAAGGGTGACCAGTTCAAGCCGGATTTCCTCGCCATCAACCCGAACGGCAAGACCCCGGCCCTGACCGATGGCGACGTCAGCATCTTCGACAGCAACGCCATCCTGCTCTACCTCGCCGAAAAGACCGGGCAGTTCCTGCCGCCGGACACAGCCGAAATGCGCGGCCAGATGCTGTCCTGGCTGATGTTCGTCGCGACCGGCATCGGCCCCTATACCGGCCAGACCGTGCACTTCTCGCGCTTCGCGCCGGAGAAGGTGCCCTATGCGATCAACCGCTATGCCCGCGAGGCCGAGCGGCATTGGGGTATCCTCGACGACCAGCTCGGCAAGCACCGCTACATGCTCGGCGACGACTACACCCTAATCGACATGGCGGTCTGGGGCTGGGCGACGCGGGCGCAGTTCGCCCTCGGCGACGAGGCTTTCGCCAAGCTATCGAATGTTCGGCGCCATCTCGACGAAATCTCGGCCCGGCCGGCGGCGCAGCGGGCCGTCGCGCTCAAGGACAGGTTCGCCTGGAAGACCGAGGTCGACGATGAGGCGCGGAAGATCCTTTTCCCGCAGAATGCGTTCTTGAAGAGCTGACCGGCTCTCCCGTCATTGCGAGGAGGCGCAGCCGACGAAGCAATCCAGGAAGACGTCGAGTGCTATCGCTCCTGGATTGCTTCGCTACGCTCGCAATGACGGTCCGGCCTCACACCACCGCGGTCAAACCGCCATCGACCATCAGCAGATGGCCGCTGACATAGTCGGAGGCTTCCGAGGACAGGAAGATCGCCGCCCCCGCCAGCTCCTTGGTCTCGCCCCAGCGGCCGACCGGAGCGCGGCTCTTGACCCAGTTCGAGAAGGTCTCGTCGGCGAGCAGGGCCTGGTTCAGCTCGGTGACGAAATAGCCGGGGCCGATCGCATTGACTTGGATGTTGTGCTTGCCGAGCTCGGCGGCGAGCCCCTGCGTCATCAGGGCGACCGCGCCCTTCGACGCCGTGTAGGGCACGATGCTCGGCCGGCCGAGCTTGCTCATCACCGAGCCGATATTGACGATCTTGCCGCGGTTGCGCGGCGCCATGCGCTTGGCCACCGCCTGGGTGACGTAGAACACCGAATGCAGGTTCGTCGCCATCAGGAAATGCCAGTCCTCGGCCGGGAACTCGACGAAGGCACCGCGCCGCTGTGTGCCGGCATTGTTGACCAGGATGTCGATCGGCCCGACCTCGGTCTCGATCTTCGCCACACCCGCCTCGACCGCCTTCTGGTCGGTGACGTCGAACGCGGCGACGGAGGCCTTGTGGCCGGCGGCGGCGATGGCGCTGCGGGCCTTCTCGAGTTTCCCGGCATCGCGCCCGTTCAGCACGACATGGGCGCCGGCAGCGGCGAGGCCTTCGGCGATGGCGAGGCCAATGCCCTGGCCGGAGCCGGTGACCAGCGCGATGCGCCCGTCGAGCTTGAACAGATTGAGCGACATCCTATCCTCCCGGTCCGTGTCTGACCTTAGCGCTTGTTAGCATCTCAACGGTTGGGTAAGCGCTTTAAAACGATTAGACAACCAGTTCGGTCTGCCGCAGCCGCATGGCTGCCGCCTTATCAGGAGTTCTGCCATGCGCGCCGTCGTGATCCATGCCGAGAAGGATTTGCGGGTCGAGGACGCGGCCGTTCCGGTGCTCGGACCGCTCGGCGTCAAGGTGGCGATCAAGGCCGGCGGCATCTGCGGCTCCGACCTGCATTACTACCTCCATGGCGGTTTCGGCACGATCCGGGTGCGCGAGCCGCTGATCCTCGGCCACGAGATCGCCGGTATCGTCGAAGCAGTCGGCTCCGAGGTCAGCCGGGTCAAGCCGGGCGATCTCGTGGCGGTCAATCCGAGCCGGGCCTGCGGCCGCTGCCGTTATTGTCAGGCCGGCCAGCAGCAGCATTGCCTCGACATGCTGTTCTACGGCAGCGCGATGCGCTTCCCCCATGTCCAGGGTGGCTTCCGCGAAGTGCTCGTGATCGAGGAGCGTCAGGCGGTGAAGCTGCCTGCCGATGTCGGCGCGGCGCAGGCGGCCTTCGCCGAGCCGCTCGCCGTCTGCCTGCATGCGGTCAAGCGCGCCGGCGCGCTGCTGGGCAAGCGCGTCCTCGTCACCGGCTCCGGCCCGATCGGCGTGCTGACCGTCGTCGCCGCCCGCGCCGCCGGCGCATCCGAGATCGTGGTCACCGACGTGGTCGACGGCCCGCTGCCGACTGCCGTCAAGATGGGCGCGACCACCGCGATCAACGTCATGGCGGAGCCGGAGCGGCTGAAGTCCGACTACGGGGCGGAAAAGGGTGCCTTCGACGTGATGTTCGAATGCTCGGGCAACCAGCATGCGCTGACCGGCGCTTTCGACGCGCTGCGCCCAGGCGCGGTCATCGTCCAGATCGGCGTCGGCGGCAATTTCACCATTCCGATGAACGTCGTCGTCGCCAAGGAATTCGACCTGCGCGGCTCGTTCCGCTTCCATGAGGAGTTCGACTGGGCGGTCGAGCTGATCGCGTCAGGCCGCATCGACCTCTCGCCGCTACTGACCGCCTCGATCCCGATCGAGCGTGCGGTCGAAGCCTTCGACCTCGCCGCCGACAAGTCCAAGGCGATGAAGGTGCAGCTGGCCTTCTGAGGTCTCAGACCACCCGCCGCAACGCCGCCGCGGATTGCAGCTCGTCGATCGCGACGCCGTCGCGGCCGCCATGCTTGACCCGGTAGAGCCCGGCATCGGCGCGCGCGGCGGCATCGGTCAGGCTGTCCTCAGGCAGCGCCATAGCCGCCCCCAGGCTCGCTGTCATCGGCACGGCCCGGCCGTCGCTGAGCATGATCGGCGCCTCGCGCAGCAGCGCCGCGATCTTGTTCGCGACCGTCGCCAGCGACTGCGCCGAGCAATCGCTGATCAGCAGGATGAACTCGTCGCCGCCCCAGCGGGCGCAGGCATCGTGGCTGCGCAAGGCGGGAAGCATCCGGCGCACGCAGCCGACCAGCACCTCGTCGCCGGCCCGGTGGCCATAATCGTCATTGACCAGCTTGAAGCAGTCGAGGTCGATGATGATCAGGCCGCACGCCGTGCCGTTGCGCTGCGCCCGGTTCCGCTCGCGCGCAAAGGCCTCCTCGAAGCCGCGCCGGTTCAGGACCGAGGTCAGCGGGTCGTGCTGCGCCAGCTCTTCGAGCTTCTGCGTGCGCTCGCGCACCATCGCCTCGAGCCGTCCGGTATTGTCACCGACCGCCTGGGCCATCTCGTTGAAGGCGCGCGACAGCCGGGCGATCTCGTCATTGCCGTCCTCTTTCGCCACGGCGGAGAAGTCGCCGGCACGGACTCTGGTTACGCCCTGCTCCACCCACGCCAACCGGTCGAGCACCTTGCGCTTGAACAGGACCGTCATCAGCCCGGCCACGGCAATCAGGATCGCCACCATCAAACCGGCGATCGGCGCGAATAGCTTGCGGTCGATGATGGCGTCGACATCCATCACCGTGACGTTGAACCAGCCGAGCCGGTCGAGGAAGCCGACACCGACCAGCACCTCGTGCCCGTCCATCTGCATGAAGCGCGAGAGCACCAGCGCCTCGCCCTTGGCGACGCGCTGCATCATCCCGGCGAGCGCCTTGCGGTCGCCCTCCTCGTCGAGCAGGCGGAAGATCGTCTTCTTCGCCGTCGCGTCCTTGGTCAGGCTGTGGAAGTCGACGACGCGCGGGTCGCGATGCGCCTGCACCGCGCCCTGCAGATCGACGAACATGCTCTGCACGCCGGTCTGCGGGAACTCGACGACCTCCTTGATGAACTGGGTCAGGTCGACGCCGGTGCCGATCAGGCCGAGGACCTTGCCGTCCTTCTGGATGATGCAGTTGATCCAGACCTTGGTGACCGAGAGCACCTCGTCGCGATTGACGTTGAGATGGCAGCCTTTACCGAGCGCGCGGGTCTTGAAATACCAGATGTCCTGGGGAGCGTCCGGCGAGACCGTGTAGCGCAGCCGGTTGTGCTCGTAAGTGTTGTCCTTGTCGTTGAAATAGTAGTGGCCGCTCTTGTCGACCACGGCGAAATAGCTGCGGTCGGTGAAGGAGAGCCGGTAGTGCTCGAGCTCGGCAAGGCCGCGCCTCGCCTTCTCGGGATCGGTCTCGTCCTGCGCCCATTCGACGATCACCGGCGCGCGCGCCACCGTCTCAGCGAGCGAGACCTCGCGCATCAGCCCTTCCAGCCCGCGATAGCGATCGAACAGGATCTGCTTCTCGGCGAAGAGCGTGCCGAGCTTCACCACCGTGCCGTTGACGATCCAGAGGAAGATGCCGGAGGCCGGCACGGCAATCGCGACCAGAGTCGCCAGGACGAGCACGAGCACGCGCGCCTTCAGGCCCGAATTGGTCCAGGCGGTCAGCAAACCCATCTCGTCGGCATCTCCCGCGCCTCCCGACATGTTCGGAAGCGCACGAGACGCATGGTGGCCGCGATATGGTTTACACTTCGTTGACGAATACGGCGCCCGCCATAGCAGGCTAGAACAGCCCCTCGATCTGGCCGTGCGCGTCGATATAGATGCGCTCCGCCGCCGGCTGGCGCGGCAGGCCGGGCATGGTCATGATGTCCCCGCAGATCGCGACGACGAAGCCGGCACCGGCCGAGAGCCGGAGTTCGCGCACCGGCACGGTGTGGCCCGACGGCGCCCCGCGCAGGGTCGGGTCGGCCGAGAAGGAATACTGCGTCTTCGCCACGCAGACCGGCAGGTTGCCATAGCCGGCCGCCTCGAGCTCGGCAAAGCGGGCGGTCACCTTGGCATCCGCCGAGATGCCGGCCGCGCCATAGACCTCGCGCGCGATCGTCTCGAGTTTCTGGCGCAGCGGCATCGCATCGGGATAGAGCGGCGCGAAATCGGCCTCGCCGCTCTGTGTCAGCGCCGCGACCTTTGTCGCGAGCTCTTCGGTACCGGCCCCGCCCTCGGCCCAATGCCGGCAGATCACTGCCTCGACGCCGAGATGGTTGCGGCAGAAGTTCTGGATCAGCGCGTGCTCTGCAGCTGTATCACTGGTGAAATGGTTGATCGCGACGATCGCCGGCACGCCGAACTTCCTGACGTTCTCGACATGGCGGGCGAGGTTGGAGAGCCCGGCCTCGAGCGCCTTGAGGTTTTCCGTGCCGAGCATGTCGCGGGCAACGCCGCCATGCATCTTCAGCGCCCGCACGGTCGCGACCACCACCGCGACATCGGGCTTCAGCCCGGCCTTGCGGCACTTGATGTCGAAGAACTTCTCGGCCCCGAGATCGGCGCCGAAGCCGGCCTCGGTGACGACATAGTCGGCGAGCTTGAGGGCGGCGCGCGTCGCGATCACCGAATTGCAGCCGTGGGCGATGTTGGCGAAGGGCCCGCCATGGACGAAGGCGGGCGTGCCCTCCAGCGTCTGCACCAGGTTCGGCATCAGCGCATCGCGCAGCAGCACGGTCATCGCGCCCTGGGCGTTGAGCTCGGCCGCCGTGACCGGGCGCTTGCTGCGGGTGCGGCCGATGACGATGCGCCCAAGCCGCTCCTCCAGATCGGCGAGGTCCTTGGCGAGGCAGAAGATCGCCATCACCTCGGACGCGACGGTGATGTCGAAGCCGTCCTCGCGCGGGAAGCCGTTGGTCGCCCCGCCGAGGGAGGAGACGATCGATCGCAGCGCCCGGTCGTTCATGTCGACCACGCGCCGCCAGGCGATGTGGCGCTCGTCGAGATCGAGCCCGTTGCCCCAGTAGACATGGTTGTCGAGCATCGCCGCCAGCAGGTTGTGGGCGCTGGTGATGGCGTGGAAATCGCCGGTGAAGTGCAGGTTGATCTGCTCCATCGGCACCACCTGGGCATAGCCGCCGCCGGCGGCCCCGCCCTTCTGGCCGAAGCAGGGGCCGAGCGAGGGCTCGCGCAACGCGATCATGGTGCGCTTGCCCAGGCGCTTCAATCCGTCACCGAGGCCGACCGTCGTCGTGGTCTTGCCCTCGCCCGCCGGCGTCGGGCTGATAGCGGTGACCAGGATGAGCTTGCCGTCCGGCTTCTCGGCGAAATCCGGGATCGCACCGGTATCGACCTTGGCGATGTATTTGCCATAGGGGTGCAGCGCCGCATCGGGGATGCCAGCCGCCTCGGCGATCATACCGATGGGCTGAAGCGTCGCCGCGCGGGCGATCTCGATATCGGTCGACATCTCGTCCCTCATCGTCTCGTCGGATGGAACGCCTGTGCCGGCCAATTCCTCGCGGGGCGGACTACAGCATCGGACCGAAAAGTGGAATCCACTTTTCGGAAGAATCCGATGCGACAACAGTGCGATAGATCATCGTGACCGCGTCCACTCGGACGCGCGATGATCTATGCCGAAAAGCGCCGGCAATCGCCAGCGCGCGGGCACATGGGCGCAATGTGCCCACAGAAGACTTCACGCCCTCCCCGCCATCACAGTTCGGCGAGGCCTCGTCCCTGCCCGAAATCGGACATCGGCCGCGTGGAAAGAAGGCCGATGCAAGGTGCAGGGGAGACGCCATGACGGACGGTCCAAATCGCCGCGACCTGCTCGCGCGCCTCTCAGCCGCTGGCTTTGCCAGCCTCGCCCTTCCCGCCGAAGCGTTTGCGCAAGGGGCGGAGTTGCCGCCGACACCGGCCTGCGAAGGCCATGCCGGCGCAACGCCGCGTCAGACCGAAGGCCCCTTCTTCACCCCGTCCTCGCCGCAGCGCGCCGATCTGCGCAGCGATGGTGGCGGCACGCTGCTGGTGCTGAGCGGCTTTGTGCTGACCCGGCAGTGCCGGCCCGTCCCCGGCGCCCTGCTCGACTTCTGGCATGCCGACACGTCCGGGCAATACGACAATCGCGGCTTCCGTTTCCGCGGCCATCTCTTTGCCGACCAGCAGGGGCGCTACCAACTCGTCACCCGCACGCCGGGGCTCTATACCGGCCGCACCCGCCATCTCCATGTCAAGGTGCGGGCGGGCGGCCAGAGCCCGCCCCTTACCACCCAGCTCTATTTCCCGGACGAGCCAGGCAATCGCCGCGACGGCCTGTTCGACCAGAAGCTGCTGATGACTCTCCGCCCGGCCGAAGGCGGCCAGCTCGGGCGCTTCGACTTCGTGCTGGCAGGGTGAGCTCCAGAGCATTTTCGAGCGAAGTGGACACCGGTTCGCGTGAAGAAAATGCGATAAAACAAAAACCTACAGCCGCGTCTGCGGATCGGGATGGCCGTCGATCCGCATCTGGAACAGGAAATAGGTCGGCGAGCAGAAGCCGTAATCCCTGACCGTCGTGGTCGCGCCCGGCACATCGTCAGGGATCGCCTGGCACATATAGTCCTCGCGGCAGAAGCTGGTGGCGCTGCAGGTGCCGCGATTGCCGCGCGTCACCGCCTTGGACAGGCAGTCGTCGAAGCGATTGGTCGCGACGCAATCGTCGAAGGCCTTGCCGCCGGCGAGCCCACAGATCTCGTCTGGCACCTTGCCGTTGGCGAAGCCCGCGAAAGTCCGATCGGCCGGCGTGCACTGGCGATAGGCCATCCCCGCGGGAACGCCGATCTTGGCCGGTCGGCAATTGAACGCGGTCTGCGAGAATCCCGTGGCGAAGGCGCCGAACTGCCCGGTCTTGCGGTAGCGGTCGAGATAGGGCTTGCCGACGGCGGTGGTGATCGCGCCGGTCAGGCAGGGCTGGCCGGAGAAGTTGCGGGCCTCGTCGAGCCGGACACATTGGCCAAACTCGATCCCGACCGCCTTGCTCTCGACCAGCGGCTTGCAGGTCGAGCCGGCGGCGCAGCCCCAGCCCTCGCCAAAGGCTTTCGCACTCTCTCCCGCCAGGCAGGGCATGGTCAGTGCCGCCGGCCGATAGGCGAAGCTCCGATCCTTCTGCCAGGTCGCCGGCGGCGCGAAGGATGGCGGGCGGTAGCGCTCCGGCTCCATGCCATCAGCGATCGCCGCGACATAGGCCGCGCGGCGAAAACCCTCGGCATAGAAGTGCGGGGAGATGCCGGTCTTGATCCGGTTCAGCGCCGAGGTCGAGCCGTCGTCGAGCCCGAACATGTGGAAGCCGGCGGTGGCGCCGGCCTGATGGCAGCCCATGCAGGAGCCGTTGTCGAGCCGCTCCAGCAGCGCCCTCTCGTTGCGCACCAGCCGTGTCGCGCCGAAATCGAGTCCGGTCAGCGCGCTCGCCGGCAAGGCCTCTGTAAAAGGATGGTTCGCCAGCCGGGCGCTGCCGAAGGTCGAATAGGAGATCGCCTTCGTCGCCAGGAAGCGCTCAGGCAGCTGGTAGACGCCCCGGTCGATCGCCGGGAGATTGCTCCTGACATAGTCGATCAGCTCCTGCCGGAGCGCGGCATCACTCTTCAGCCGCGCCACGTCAGGCGTGTTCTCCAGCGGCTTGGATTTTAGCGTGAGGCCGCCCTCGCCTTTCGACGCCAAGAAGATGCGCTGCAGATACGCCGCCTGTCCGCCGAACTCGGTCTCCATCCCGGACGGGAAGCGCACGATCTGGGCGTTGAGCTCGATCTGCTTGAGGCTGATCCGCTCCTTCGCCAGCGGGCCGCCGGCGAGTTGCCGCGCCATCGCGACCGGATCGCCGCCGGGCGCGATCGCCCAGACCCGCGCGGCCTCGCGGCAGGAGCCGCCCTCACCCGCCTTGACGCTGAAGACAGCGTTGAGCGTGAACGGCAAGCGCGAGGCCAGCCTGCGCTTCAGCTTCGCATCGTCGAAGGCATAGGCGAGCCGGTAGATCAGGCGGACCTCGCCGCAGCCGCGCTCGCCGAGCAGCACCGCGAAGTCCTGCCGGTCGAGCCGGTTGACGACCGCGGTCAGCTGGAAGCGCGCGATCGGCGAGCGCAGCCAGCGCAGGTCGATCACCCGGCCGACATTGCCGTCGGTGACCTCGTAGAGCCGGCGGCCATTGGCCAGCATCTCAGCGCGCAGCGCGGTGACGTCCTCGCCGACCTGGCTGGCGATGGTGCGGAAGGCAGGGTTGTCGCTGGCAAGCTCGGCCGTGTTTCCTGCCCGACCAGCACCGAGCACATCGGACAGCGCATAGCCGGTTGCTTCGAGGCGCCGCAGCGTCGCGACGTCCTGGACATCCAGAAGCGGCTCGGCTGCGCCGGCGGGCTCGCTCACGGCAACACAGGCCAGCATGGCCAGACCAAGCCCACGCCGACCAGCCTCCCGCATGGCGTCCGTCTCCGGCAGATTCGCGCCGCATTGCGCAAGGGAAGGATAGCTTCGCGCCAGCCGGCGTCCAGCCGGCGCTATGCGGCTTCGGATGGTCGATCAGGCCGGAGCGCGCTTCTCGCGCAATTCGCGAGCCTTGCGCGCCAGTTCCTCGAACTCGGCGCGCATCTCCTCGAGCTTGTCCTCGTCGAGCTCCTCGAGATCAAGCAGTTCCTCGCGCGCCCCTTCGAGCTTGTTGATCAGCTCGTCGAGCTTGATCTGCATCGCCGCCGTGTCGCGGTTCTGGCTGTTCTGGATGATGAACACCATCAGGAAGGTGACGATCGTCGTCGAGGTGTTGATCACCAGTTGCCAGGTGTCGTTGAAGCCGAAGAACGGCCCCGACACCGCCCAGACAACGATGATGGCGAGCGCGATGAAGAAGGTTTGCGGCTTGCCGGCCCAATGCGCCGTCGCCTGCGACAGGCGGGTGAAGAAGGAGCGATTTCCGAGCGACGCGACTTTCGATGCCATGGCTTCCCTCCGGATGAGCCTGCACCGATCAACCCCGATCGCGTGCAGGCGTTCCCGGAAGGGCGATGCTGCAGCTCAGTAGACCACGACCGAGCGGATCGACTTGCCCTCATGCATCAGATCGAAGCCGTGGTTGATCTCGTCGAGCGAGAGCTTGTGGGTGATCAGGTCGTCGATGTTGATCTTCCCCTCCATGTACCAGTCGACGATCTTCGGCACGTCGGTGCGCCCCCTCGCCCCGCCGAAGGCGGTGCCCTTCCAGACACGGCCGGTGACGAGCTGGAACGGCCGAGTGGCGATCTCCTTGCCGGCCTCGGCGACGCCGATGATGATCGACTCGCCCCAGCCGCGATGGCAACATTCCAGCGCCTGGCGCATCACATTGGTGTTGCCGGTGGCGTCGAAGGAGAAGTCGGCGCCGCCGCCGGTCAGGTCGACAATCGCCTGCACCACCTTGTCGTTGCCGATCTCGGCCGGGTTGATGAAGTCGGTCATGCCGAACTTTTCGGCCATGGCGCGCTTGGCCGGGTTGATGTCGACGCCGATGATCTTGTCGGCGCCGACCATGCGAGCGCCTTGGATGACGTTGAGGCCGATGCCGCCGAGGCCGAAGACGACGACATTGGCGCCCGGCCAGACCTTGGCGGTGTAGATCACCGCGCCGATGCCGGTGGTCACGCCGCAGCCGATATAGCAGATCTTGTCGAAGGGCGCGTCCTCGCGGACCTTGGCGAGGGCGATCTCAGGCAACACGGTGAAGTTGGCGAAGGTCGAGCAGCCCATATAGTGAAAAACTTCACCACCATCGCAGGAAAAGCGCGATGTGCCGTCCGGCATCAGCCCCTGCCCCTGCGTGGCGCGGATCGAGGTGCACAGGTTCGTCCGACGCGATAGGCAGGACTTACAGCTGCGGCATTCCGGCGTGTAGAGCGGGATGACGTGGTCGCCGGGCTTCAACGTCGTGACGCCGGCGCCGACCTCGCGCACGATGCCGGCGCCCTCATGACCGAGGATCGCCGGGAACTTGCCCTCGGAGTCCATGCCGGACAACGTATAGGCGTCGGTATGGCAGATGCCGGTCGCCATCACCTCGACCAGCACCTCGCCGGCCTTCGGCCCGCCGATCTCGATGGTCTCGATCGTCAGCGGCTTGCCGGCCTCCCAGGCCACGGCGGCACGTGTCTTCATCCCAACATCCTCCTTATGAGCGTTGCCCGCGCCTATTTCAGATAGGTTCGCAGCATCCGAATGATTCCGTCGAGCTCGATCTCGGGTTCGAAACCGACCTCTTCCTTGCCTTGACGTCCGCCTCGCCGCGCAAGACCGAAGGTCTCGCGCAGATGGCTTTCCAGGACCTCGGCCATCAACCCGTTGGCAGCCCCGCGCAGGGCGGCGATCTGTTGCAGCAGCGCGCTGCAATCCACGCCGGACTCGACCGCGCGTTCGAGCGCCTCCGCCTGGCCCTTGATGCGGCGCAGGCGCGCGACGGCACGCTTCTTCTCGTCAGGGCTATGCGGCATGGCGCTTCATGCCATAGGGCTAGGATACTCCACGGGAGTATGTCAACCGGAAGCCCTGCTCCAAAACGAAAGCCGCGCGAGCATGGCTCGCGCGGCTATTTTTTGGACTGTCGGTCGGGTCAGTATTTGCGGACGACCGGGGCCGGCGCGTAGGTGACCGGACGCTCGACCGGGCCGCAGCAATCGGGCTCGCCGAAATTCCAGCGCATGCCGATCTTGATGTCGTGGCTGTCGATCGACTTGACCTTCAGCGGTGCATAGGACTCGTTCAGGAAGGCATTGCGGATCGGCCCAGACTGGGCGTCGCCGAGATTGAGATAGCGATAGCCGACTTCGAGCGTCAGATTCTTGTTCACCTCGTAGCCGACACCGGCCATCAGCGCCCAGGCGACGCCGGTCTTGGTGCCGCTGCTGGCAGTGCCGAGCGTCGGCTGGATGATGCCGCCGGTAGTGTCGACCCAATTGATGCCCTGGTCGGTCAGACCCGTGATCCGGTTCTGCGCCACGCCGATACCAGCGCCGATATAGGGCGTCAGGCAGTTCCAGGTGCCGAGGTCGACATAGGCGTTGAACAGGGCGACCAGCGACGACAGGTTGCCCTTGTAGGTGTTGGTCAGGATACCGGGGTTGCCAAAGCCGTTGGTGTAGTCGATGCGGTCGTTCACACCGATGGAGCCGCCGCCGCGATACTCGAAGGTGCCGTCGACGCGGAACCAGTTGTTGAAGCGGTAGCCGATACCGGCGCCGGCGAAGAAGGCTGTGGTCTGATCCGTCTGGCCATAGAAGCTGCCGCCGGCGGCCCGGACGTCGGACTGCTCGTATTTGTCGATCTGCTGGTAGCCGACGCCGACATCGCCGCGCAGATAGATGCCCGACGAGATCGTGCCGCGCAGCTCCGGCGGCGGCGGCGGAACGGGCTGGGCGACCGGAAAGTCTGCGGCACTGGCGATGGCGGACGCGCTCACGGCCATGGCGCCTGCGAGCGCGAGAGATTTCAGGCTGCCCATGGCGGGACCCCTCGAATGTGCGCGCAGCCGAACTCAGGAGCGCGCGAGTTACCGATGGGGAAACCCTGCCACGGATTTCTTAAACGACACTTAACCCTAAAAACTAACCCTATCGATCCGTAAACCGCTGCATCGACCCGGAAAGCTCGGCTCCGCGAAGACGTTCGCAAGACCAGGCCGGGCGCTAGGATCTGCTGCTGCGCAGCTTGTCCGGGACAGCGTGCAAGAGGTGGTGAAATGGCCTTCAGGCGGCTGCCTTCGTAACCGCCTCGACCACCTCGTCGACCGCGCGCAGGACGAGATCGCGGTCGTCGCCCTCGGCCATGACGCGGATCACCGGCTCGGTGCCGGACGGACGGATCACCAGGCGTCCGCTCTCGCCGAGCATCAACTCTGCGGCCTTGATCGCGCTGACCACCGGCTTTTCCTCGAGCGGACGTCCCTGCTTGTAGCGGACGTTCTTGAGGATCTGCGGCAGCGGCTCGAAGCAATGGCAGACTTCGGAGACCGGCTTCTCCTGGCGCTTGACCACGGCAAGCAGCTGCAGCGCCGCGACCAGCCCGTCGCCGGTCGTGCCGTAGTCGGAGAGGATGATGTGGCCGGACTGTTCGCCGCCGAGGTTGAAGCCATTGGCGCGCATATGCTCCAGCACATAGCGGTCCCCAACCGCGGTGCGGGCCAGCGACAGGCCGAGGCCCGCCAGATAGCGCTCCAGGCCGAGATTGGACATCACGGTGGCGACGATGCCGGGCGCGGACAGGCGGCCGTCCTCCTGCCAGCTGCGGGCGATCACGCCCATCAGCTGATCGCCGTCGACGACCTGGCCGTGCTCGTCGACGATCAGGACGCGGTCGGCGTCGCCGTCGAGTGCGATGCCGAGATCGGCGCGCAGCTCGCGCACCTTGCTCGACAGCGCTTCCGGCCGGGTCGAGCCGACATCCTTGTTGATGTTGAATCCGTCGGGATCGTCGCCGATGGTGATGACCTCGGCCCCGAGCTCCCAGAGCGCCTCGGGCGCGACCTTGTAGGCGGCGCCATTGGCGCAATCGAGCACGATGCGCAACCCATCCAGGCCGAGATTGCGCGGCAAGGTACGCTTGGCGAACTCGATATAGCGGGCATGGGCGCTGTCGATGCGCTTGGCCCGGCCGAGCATGGCCGAGGAGGAGAGCTGCTTGCCGAGATCGGAATCGATCAGCCGGGTGATCTCCGCCTCGACCTCGTCGTTGAGCTTGTAGCCGTCCGGCCCGAACAGCTTAATGCCGTTATCCTCATAGGGGTTGTGCGAGGCCGAGATCATCACGCCGAGATCGGCGCGCATCGAGCGGGTCAGCATCGCCACCGCCGGCGTCGGCATCGGGCCGAGCTGGAGCACGTCCATGCCGACCGAGGTGAAGCCGGCGATCAGCGCGGTCTCGATCATATAGCCGGACAGGCGGGTGTCCTTGCCGATTACCACGCGATGGCGGTGCTCGCCGCGGCGGAAGGCGATGCCGGTCGCCTGGCCGACACGCATGGCGAGATCAGGCGTGATCACGCCGTTGGCGCGTCCACGGATGCCGTCGGTGCCGAAATATTTGCGCGTCATGAAATCGTCCTCGGAGCCTGTCCGATCAATCGCTTTTTTCAGCTCATACAGGCTCTTTGCCTGCTCAGCTTCTCACAAATTGTGTCGAACCGTATCCGTCAAGCAGCAGTATGCCCTTCACGGTGGATTGCGCGGGAAACGGCAAGAAAAAGGGCGGCCGCAAAGCCGCCCTCGATCGTCTTGAGGGTGTCGAGCCCGCTCAGGCCAGCGGCTGCGGCTCCAGCCCGGCATCGGGCTCGTCGCGCTTGCGGCCCTTGCCGGCGCTCGGCACGGCCGAACCGCGCGGGGCGTGCGGCGTGTCGGCGTCGTCGCGCGCGGGGCGCTTGCCGGCGATCAGGTCGCGGATCTCGTCGCCCGTCAGCGTCTCGTATTCGAGCAGCGCCTCGGCCACCGCGACGAACTCGTCATGGTGCTTGCTGAGGATCTCCTTGGCGTCGACATAGCCCTGGTGGACCAGACGGCGCACTTCGCTGTCGATCTTCTGCGCGGTCGCTTCCGACAGGTTCTGCGTCCGGCCCATCGACATGCCCAGGAAGACCTCTTCCTGCTGGTCGCCATAGGCGACGAGGCCGAGCTCGTCGGAATAGCCCATCTGGGTGACCATGGCCTTGGCCATCTTGGTCGCCTGCTGGATGTCGCCGGTGGCGCCGGAGGTGATGTTCTCCTTGCCGAAGGTGATCTCCTCGGCGACGCGCCCGCCCATGGCGACCGCGAGCTGCGAGGTGAACTCCTTGAACTTCATCGAGTAGCGGTCGCCCTCCGGCAGGAACTTGACCATGCCGAGCGCGCGGCCACGCGGGATGATCGTCGCCTTGTGGACGGGGATGCCGGCCGGCACGTAGAGGCCGACGATGGCATGGCCCGCCTCGTGATAGGCGGTCAGCTTCTTCTCCTCCTCGGACATCGCCATCGACTTGCGCTCGGCGCCCATCATGACCTTGTCCTTGGCGTCCTCGAATTCGAGGTGGGTCACCATGCGCTTGCCGCGGCGGGCGGCGAGCAGAGCGGCCTCGTTGACGAGGTTCATCAGGTCGGCGCCGGAGAAGCCCGGCGTGCCGCGGGCCAGCACCTTGAGGTCGACATCCGGAGCGAGCGGGACCTTGCGCACATGCACGCGCAGGATCTTCTCGCGGCCGGCGACGTCCGGGTTCGGCACGACGATCTGGCGGTCGAAGCGGCCCGGACGCAGCAGCGCCGGGTCGAGCACGTCCGGACGGTTGGTCGCGGCGATGATGATGACACCCTCGTTCGGCTCGAAGCCGTCCATCTCGACCAGCAGCTGGTTGAGGGTCTGCTCGCGCTCGTCATTGCCACCGCCGAGGCCGGCGCCGCGATGGCGGCCGACCGCGTCGATCTCGTCGATGAAGATGATGCAGGGAGCGTTCTTCTTGGCCTGCTCGAACATGTCGCGCACGCGGCTCGCGCCGACGCCGACGAACATCTCGACGAAGTCCGAGCCGGAGATGGTGAAGAACGGCACGTT
>PNLY01000084.1 GCA_013823325.1 Methylobacterium sp. | reverse complement strand
GGCGAGACTGTGGTCGAGGACGAGGTCCAGGGCCGCGTCACCTGGCAGAACGAGAATCTCGACGACCTCGTGCTGCTGCGCTCCGACGGCACGCCGACCTATATGCTCGCAGTCGTCGTCGACGACCACGATATGGGCGTCACCCACATCATCCGCGGTAGCGACCATCTGACCAATGCCGCCCGCCAGACGCAGATCTACCAGGCGCTCGGCTGGAAGGTCCCCAGCATGTCGCATATCCCGCTGATCCACGGGGCGGACGGCGCCAAGCTGTCGAAGCGGCATGGCGCGCTCGGCATCGACGCCTACCGCTCGATGGGCTACCTGCCGATCGCGCTTCGCAACTATCTGCTGCGCCTCGGCTGGAGCCATGGCGACCAGGAGATCTTCTCGCCGGAGGAGATGGTCTCGCTGTTCAACCTCTCTTCGATCGGCCGCTCGGCCGCCCGCTTCGACTACGCCAAGCTCGAGAACCTGAACGGTCTCTACATGCGCGAGTCAGCCGATCACGAATTGATGACCGCGCTGAAGGCGATCTGGTCGGAGATCGGCCCGCCGCGCGGCATCGGCACGGAGCCGACGCCGGAGCTGGAAGCCAAGCTGATGGCGGCGATGCCCGGTCTGAAGGAGCGCGCCAAGACCCTGATCGAATTGATCGACAGTGCCTCCTATCTCTATGCCAAGCGCCCGCTGGCTCTGGAGCCCAAGGCGGCTGCCCTGCTCGACGACGCAGCGCGCCAGCGCCTGCCGAAACTGGCGGAAAAGCTCTCGGCGGTGTCGGATTGGGCACCGCCGCCGCTGGAGAGCGCGATCCGCGATTTCGCCGAGGAGAGCGGCGTCAAGCTCGGCCAGGTGGCGCAGCCTCTGCGCGCGGCGCTGACCGGCAAGACCACCTCGCCCGGCCTGTTCGACGTGATGGCGGTGCTCGGCCGCGACGAGGTGCTGGCGCGCCTCGCCGACGCGGCCTGACGCGTCAAAAAGGCTAATCGCCGCTCGGTTGAACCCCTCGCGGAATTGGTCTAGCAACGCGCTGCGGACCGGCGGCTCCCGCTGCCGGTCCGGCATAAAAAATGCTTCAAAATCAGTCCAATGAACCCTTCCTGCCTGTCCGCTTCCGGGTTTTCCGTCACGGAGCCGTCATCGTGGGACGTTCGGATGACGCCTGATTGCAGATGAGCGGCCGGCGTTTCCGTCCGACCGGGACATGACTGAAGAGCGAGCCTGAAAGGATCGGATCCATGAGCGAAACTACCAGCCAGTTGACTGTCGAGGGCAAGACCGTCGACATGCCGGTCAAAGCGGGTTCGATCGGGCCTTCGGTCATCGACATCGGCAAGCTCTACGGCCAGACCGGGATGTTCACCTACGATCCCGGCTTCACCTCGACCGCGAGCTGCGAGTCGCAGATCACCTATATCGATGGTGACGAAGGCGTCCTGCTCTATCGCGGCTATCCGATCGAGCAGCTCGCCGAGCACGGCGACTTCCTCGAGACCTGCTATCTCCTGCTCTACGGCGAGTTGCCGACGGCGGCGCAGAAGGCGGATTTCGACTATCGCGTGACGCGCCATACCATGGTGCACGAGCAGATGGCCCGCTTCTTCCAGGGCTTCCGCCGCGACGCGCACCCGATGGCGGTCCTGGTCGCCTCGGTCGGCGCCATGTCGGCCTTCTACCACGACTCGACCGACATCTCCGATCCGCAGCAGCGCATGATCGCCTCGATGCGGATGATCGCGAAGATGCCGACGCTGGCGGCGATGGCCTACAAGTACACGATCGGTCAGCCCTTCGTGTATCCGCTCAACTCGCTGGACTACACCTCGAATTTCCTGCGCATGTGCTTTGCCGTGCCGGCCGAGGAGTACAAGGTCAATCCGGTGCTGTCGCGCGCGCTCGACCGGATCTTCATCCTGCACGCCGACCATGAGCAGAACGCCTCGACCTCGACGGTCCGGCTCGCCGGCTCCTCCGGTGCCAACCCCTTCGCCTGCATCGCGGCTGGTGTCGCCTGCCTTTGGGGCCCGGCGCATGGCGGTGCCAACGAGGCGGCGCTGAAGATGCTCGAGGAGATCGGCAGCGTCGACAACATCCCGAAATACATCGCCAAGGCCAAGGACAAGAACGATCCGTTCCGCCTGATGGGCTTCGGTCATCGCGTCTACAAGAACTACGATCCGCGTGCCAAGATCATGCAGAAGACCACGCATGAGGTTCTGGCCGAGCTCGGCATCAAGGACGATCCGCTGCTCGACGTCGCCATGGAGCTCGAGCGCATCGCCCTGCACGACGAGTACTTCATCGAGAAGAAGCTCTATCCGAACATCGACTTCTATTCGGGCATCACCCTGAAGGCGATGGGCTTCCCGACCTCGATGTTCACGGCGCTGTTCGCGCTGGCGCGCAGCATCGGCTGGATCGCGCAGTGGAAGGAGATGATCGAGGATCCGTCCCAGCGCATTGGCCGTCCGCGCCAGCTCTATACCGGCGCTCCGAAGCGCGACTACACCCCGATCGGCCGCCGCTGAGCAGCAGCGATCCGAGACTAGCGAGGCCGCGACGGAACCCCGTCGCGGCCTTTATTGTTTCAGGGGATTGATGCATCAAACGCAAATGACGGTTGCGTCGAGAGCGTTACAGTCGCCGACCCGCAAAAGGAGTTCATCGCATATGTCGAAAACCGAAGGTCTCAGCCGCCGTGGCTTCCTGGCCGGTGCGTCGGCCCTGCCTCTTGCCGGCACCGCCTTCGCCCAGGCTCCATTCCCGACACGACCGATCACGCTGGTCGTGCCCTTTGCCGCCGGCGGCTCGACCGACATCGTCGCGCGCCTGGTCGGCCAAAAGATGGGTGAGCTGCTCGGCCAGTCGCTCGTGATCGACAACCGCGCCGGCGCCGGCGGCAATATCGGCTCGACCGCGGTCGCCCGCGCCCAACCCGACGGCTATACGCTGCTGCTCGGGACGATCTCGACCCATGCGCTCAATCCGGCGATCCTGAAGACGGTGACCTTCGACGCGGTCAAGGACTTCACCCCGATCTCGCTGCTCGCCGTGGTGCCGAATGTCATGGTCGTGCATCCGAGCTTCCCGGCCAAGACCGTGCCGGAGGTGCTGAAGCTGCTGAAGGACAATCCCGGCAAGTATTCCTACGCCTCCTCCGGCGTCGGCACGCCGCTGCACCTCTCCGGCGAGCTGTTCAAGTCGCTCGGCGGCGTCAGCATGAACCATGTACCCTATCGCGGCGCCGGTCCCGCCCTGAACGACGTCGTCTCCGGCGCCGTGCCGATCATGTTCGACAACCTGCCCTCGTCGGCCCAGTTCATCCGTAGCGGCCAATTGCGCGCCATCGGAGTCACCACCAAGGAGCGCGTCTCGTCCTTCCCGGACCTGCCGACCATCGCCGAGGGCGGGCTTGCCGGCTACGAGACCTATACATGGAACGCGCTGTTTGGTCCGGCCCACATGCCGCGCCCGATCGTCGACAAGCTCAATGCTGCCGCCAACGATTCGCTCAAGGACGCGCATGTGAAGCAGCGCCTGGAGGATGTCAGCGCCGTGATCGTCGGCTCGACGCCGGAGGCGCTCGGCGAGCACGTCAAGGCCGAGCTGGCCAAGTGGGCCCCGATCGCCAAGGCGTCGGGCGCCGTCGTCGAGTAATCGGCTGTCAGCCGCCTGTCGGCTCACGAACAAGGGCGAGCGCCGCGCTGACGGCGTTCTCCGCCGGGCTCGGGCCGGCGCTGCGCATGTTCTGCTCGACAGTGACGAAACCGTCGAGCTGGCGCTGGCGGGCCGGGCCGTCGGCTATTGCGGCGAGAAGCGCCGCGGCCAGCGCCTGCGGCGAAGCCTCGTCCTGGATGAACTCCGGCACCACGCTCTCGCCGATGATCAGATTGGGCAGGATCACGCTCGGCAGCTTGATCAAGCGCCGCGCCAGCACGGCTTCCCAGTTGGCGCCGCGATAGGCGGCGACGGTTGGCACCTGCGCCAACGCCAGTTCGAGCGTCACAGTGCCTGAAGCTGCCAGAGCGGCCCTCGCCTCGCGGAAGGCCGCGAGCTTCGCCGCCTCGCCCGTCACGATCTCTGGCTTGACGCGCCAATCGGTGGTGAGCTGCGCGATGGCCGCGACCAGACGCGGCACGGCGGGCAAGACGAAGCGGGCGCGCGGCAATTGCTCGGCGACCAGTGCGACCGCCTCGCCGAAAGGCGGCAGCAGATGCCGGATCTCCGAACCTCGGCTGCCGGGCAGGACCAGGATGGTCGGCGCCTCAGCATCGTCGCGGCGCTCAGCCTCGTCCGGCCCCGGGCGATACTCTTGCAGCCGCTCGATCAAGGGATGGCCGACATAGACCGTTGCAGGACCGCCGAGACGCTCCAGCGCCGCCGGCTCGAACGGCAGGAGCGCCAGGATCCGGTCGACATGGGGCTTCATCCGCTTTGCCCGGCCTTGCCGCCAGGCCCAGACGCTGGGGCAGACCCAATGCGCGATCGGCACGCCAGGAGCGAGCCGCCTCAGCCTCTTCGCGACGCGCAGGCTGAAATCAGGCGCATCGATGGTGAGCAGAAGGTCCGGCTTGAAGGCGGCAGCGGCCCGCGCCGCATCCGACATCCGGCGCAGCAGCAGCGGCAGGCGCGCCACCACCGGGCCGAAGCCCATCACGGCGATATCCTCCTGCGGGAAGACGCTGTGCAGCCCCTCGGCGATCAGCGCCTCGCCGCCGACGCCCGACAATTCGAGCGGCCGATCGCCCAGCACCTCGCGCAGCCGCGCCACGAAGCGCGCCCCGAGCGCATCGCCCGAGGCTTCGCCGGCGACGACGAACAGCCTGAACGGGCGGGTCACGCCACCCCCTCGATGAACAGGCCGGACGTATCCGCCAGCGTCGCCAGCCGCCCGCGATCGCCGATCAGCACGCTGCCAGCCTTGACCGCGATGCCGGCAAGGCCGGCGGCGGCGACGCGCGCCACCGTCTCCGGGCCGATCGCCGGCATGTCGACCCTGAGGTCCTGCCCGAGCTTGGGCGCCTTGACCAGCACGCCATCGCCCTTGCCGGGCTTGAGGCGTCCCGACTGGACGAGGCCGGCGACGCGCTCGATCATCGCGTCGGTGCCTTCCGCCGCCTCGACGGCGACGACGCGATGATCGGCGATGATCGCCGCCTGGCCGATGTCGAAGGGCGAGAGCGCCGCAAGCAGGTTGAAGCCGGTCGCGATCGCCTCGCGCGCAGCGGCCGCGGGCTTGTGGCGCCCCAGAGTTCCGATGGGTGCGACGAGATCGGGCGCAAGATCGGCGGGCCCGACCACGCGCAGCCCCTGGCCCTCGAAGAAGGAGACGACGCCGCGCAGCAGGTGGTCGTCGCCACCCTGGAAGGCGCGGGCGAAATGCGGCAGGTATTTCAGGGTCGACAATTCCGGCGCCAGCGAGCCGAAGCTCGGCCGCGGTAGCGCGCCGACCATGACGATCTCATCGATATCGCGACGCTTGATCTCGTCGAGGAAACGCCCGAGCTGACCGAGGCGATACTCCTTGGCGTCATAGGCGCCATAGTCGGCCGGATCGGCCGCACCGGAGAGGACGGCGACATAGACGCTGGCGCCCTGCGCCGCAGCTGCGCCCGCAACCCGCAATGGATACTCGCCACGGCCGGCCAGGACGGCGACGCGCCGTCCCTGCGGCTGTCCGGCCGGATCCGCTGTCCTCGTGGTCACCGCTCGGGCGCGTTGACGTCGCGCGGCACCGAAATCCCCCGGTCGCCGCCGGCGCGGATGAAGTCGAGGATCTCGTGGATCAGCGGATGCTCGGCGAACTCGGCTGCGACGTCTTCGACGCGCTCGGCGAGCGTGCCTTCGTCGGCGAAGAGCAGGCGATACGCGCGACGCAGCTCATGGATCTGCTCGCGCGAGAAGCCGCGGCGCTTCAGACCGACGAGATTGAGCCCGGCGAGATGGGCCGGGTTGTCGCGCACCATGCCGAACGGGATGACGTCGAGCAGGACACCCGAACCGCCGCCAATGAAAGCGTGATCACCGATCCGGACGAACTGCTGCAGCCCGGTGCCTCCGCTGACGATGACGAAATCGCCGACCGTGACGTGCCCGGCGCACATGACGTTGTTGGAGAAGATGACGTTGTTGCCGATCACGCTGTCATGACCGACATGCGAGTTGGCCAGGAACAGGCCGCGATCGCCGACGACAGTCTTCATGCCGCCGCCCTCGGTGCCTGGATTCATCGTCACGCCTTCGCGGATCACGCAATCGGCGCCGATCGCCAGCGTCGACAGCTCGCCCTTGTACTTCAGATCCTGTGGCGGGTGGCCGATCGAAGCGAACGGATAGATCTTGGTGCGTGGTCCGATCGTCGTACGCCCGGCAACGACGACATGGCTGATCAGCTCGACGCCGTCGCCAAGGACGACATCGGGGCCGACCGTACAGAACGGACCAACCTTGACGCCGGCCCCGAGCTTGGCGGCCGGATCGACGATCGCCATCGGATGGATCGATGTGCTCATGACGGTATCCTGCGGCTGGTCTGGAACGGGAGCGTGCATCGCGGTGCCCTTGCTCACACGACCATGGCGGAAAGTTCGGCCTCGGCCACCAGCACGCCGTCGACCCTGGCCTCGCCGCGGTAGAACCAGATATTGCGCTTGTGCGCCATCTTGGTGAGGTGGAAGCGCAGCGTGTCGCCGGGAACGACCGGCTTGCGGAACTTCGCCTTGTCGATCGTGGTGAACAGCACGGTCGTGACGGCCAGATCGTCATTGCCGCGCGCGCTGACGACGAGCACGCCCGCGGTCTGCGCCATGGCTTCGATCATCAGAACGCCGGGGAAGACCGGGCGGCCCGGGAAATGCCCGGTGAACTGCGGTTCGTTGAAAGTGACGTTCTTGATGCCGACGCCGGACGCGTCCCCGTCGATCTCGACGACCTTGTCGACCAGCAGGAACGGATAGCGATGCGGAATGCAGGCCATGATCTTCTGGATATCGGCCACGCCGAGCGCTTTCGTCGCATCCGTCATCGTGTCGTCTCTCCTCGAACGCCCTGCGCCCCGCGCCGAAGCACGTCACCTGTCATGTAAAGCTGCTTTTGCCGGAAGTCGGCGTGAGATCAAGCGTTTTCGCCGCCACTCGGCCCTTTGCCACGCTTGGCCACGAGTTGCTTGAGCAAGGCAGCCTCCCGCGCCCAGCTCAGCGCCGGCTGCGCCGGGTAGCCGCCATAGCGCGCACCGCGCGGGACATCGCCGGCGACGCCGCTCTGCGCCGCGATCTGCGCGCCCATCCCGATCGTCAGATGACCCGCCAGACCGACCTGCCCGCCGAGCACGGCGAAATCCTCGAGCGTGCTCGAGCCCGCCATGCCGACCTGGGCGCAGATCACGCAGTGCCGGCCGACCACGCAGTTATGGCCGATCTGGACGAGGTTATCGATCTTGCTGCCCTCGCCGATCACCGTGTCGCGGCTGGCGCCGCGATCGATCGTCGTGTTGGCGCCGATCTCGACATCGTCCTGGATGATGACGCGGCCGACCTGCGGCACCTTCATGTGCCCTTTCGGGCCCATGGCGAAGCCGAAGCCGTCCTGGCCGATCCGCACGCCGGGATGGATGATGACACGGTTGCCGATCAAGGCCGCCTGCAGCGTCGAGCCGGCGCCGACGGCGCAATGCCGCCCGATCCGCACCTGCGGGCCGATCACGGCGCCCGGACCAATCACTGTGCCGGCGCCGATCTCCGCGCCGGGGCCGATCACCGCGCCCGGATCGACCGTGACATCGGCTTCGAGGCGTGCCGTCGCATGCACGAAGGCGCCAGGAGCGACCCCGGCCGAGCCGAACATCGAGCCCGGCCGCAGCGCTTGCGGATGGAAGGTCGACAGCAGCTTGGCGAAGGCATGATAGGGCACCGGCGTGACCAACGCGACCGTGCCGGCCGGCACGCGCGACGCGAAGCGCGCCGAAACGAAGCAGAGCGCGGCCTTCGTTCCGGCCAGGGCCGCGACATATTTCGGATTGTCCATATAGGCGGCATCGCTGCCGCCGGCGGTTTCGAGCGGCGCAACGCCCTCGATCCGGCGCTCGGGCTCAGCGCTTTCGGGCAAGGTTACACCCGACAAGGAAGCGACCTCGCTGAAGGACAGCGAGGTCGCGATCGGAAAGAAATTGGGATCTGCCATAAGTTGATCCGTTGCAGGGCGCGGAAGCGCCCCGCCGGTCAGAAGCGGGCGCCGCCCGAGAAGCGGAAGGCCTGGACCCGGTCGCCGCCGAACTTGCCGGTGAGGCCCGTAACCGGATCGGTGCCGAACTGGCCGTCATCCTTCGACAGCGCATAGGCGTAGTCGAAGCGGATCGGCCCGAGCGGCGACTGCCAGAGCAAGCTGACGCCGACCGACGAGCGCAGCACGTTCTTGTCGCGCACGCAGGCGATGTTGTTCTGGAACGGCAGGCCGTAGGTCTGGTCGATCGCGACGTTGAACTGCCGCGCCTCGCTGCCCGCCGGGCAGAAGTTGCCAGCAACCTTGCGGCCGCCGTCATAATTGAACAGCGTGCCGGCGTCGGCGAAGATCGCGCCCTTCAGGCCGAGATCGCGCGGCAGACCGAAGATCGGGAACTGCACTTCGAGCGAGCCACCGAAATAGGTGGTGCCGCCGAGCGCGTTCGCGGTCGGATCGTTGCGCAGGTCACGCGGGCCGATGCCGGACGGCGCGAAGCCGCGCACCAGCGTCGGTCCGAGGAAGTAGTGGTCGATCATGCGCAGATCGCCGCTCGTGGCCTGGACGTGACCGCCCTGGATACGGGCGATGCCGACGAAGTCCTCGAGGAACTCCTTGTAGTAGCGGGCATCGGCGCTGACGCGCAGGAACTTCGAATCGCCACCGACACCAGCGAATTCCGGCTTGAGTTCGGCGACGAAGCCGTTGCGCGGGTTCTGGTAGTTGTCGAGCGAGTTGTAGTTGAAGTTCAGGCCGACCAGCGAGGTCAAGGTCGTGCCCTGGGCCTCCTTGACCGCAACCGTCGCTTCGCCATTCGTCAAGCAGCTGAAGGTCTGCGACGCCGCCGACCCGCCAGGCGTTCCGGGCGTGATCCCGTCGAGCGGGAAGGTACAATCGTTATACGGCTTCGAGAAGGTGTTCGGGATCTTGATCTCGGTCGTATAGATCGAATAGCGCGGCGTGATCGAGAACTCCTCCGTGATCGGGAAGGAGAAGCGAACCTGGCCACCGGTCACCCGGCTCTCGAAATAGCCGATATTGGTGTTGTCGTTGAACTTCGAGAACAGGTCGAAGCCCGCCGCAATCCGATGCCCGAGGAAGTAGGGCTCGGTGAACGAGAAGTCGATGCCCTGGGTACGCTGGCCCATCGTGCCGGCGATACGGACGAACTGGCCGCGGCCGAGGAAGTTCGACTCCGAGAGCGAGACCTCGCCGATGATACCGTCCGAGGTCGAGTAGCCGCCCGCGATGGAGAACGAGCCGGTGGCCTTGTCCTCGACATCGATGTTGACGATCACCCGGTCGGGCGCACTGCCCGGCTCGTTGGTGATGCGGACCTTGTTGAAGAAGCCTAGATTGTTCAGGCGGCGTTCGGCGCGGTCGATGAAGACCTTATTGTAGGCATCGCCTTCGCCGAGATCGAGCTCGCGGCGGACGACATAGTCGCGGGTCCGGGTGTTGCCGCGCACGTTGATGCGCTCGACATAGACCCGCGGACCTTCCTCTACCACATAGGTGATGCCGATCTGCTGGCCGGCCGCGTCACGCTCGCCGCGTGGGCGGACCTGCGCGAAGGCATAGCCGCGCTTGGCGACCTCGGTGGTCAGGGTGACCAGCGAGCGCTCAACGGCCTCGGCGTTGTAGGTGTCGCCAGCGGAGGTGTTCACGAGCGACTGCAGCGCAGCCGGATCGACATCGCGCAGCCGGGAATCGACCGAGACGTTGCCGACCTTGTATTGCGGCCCCTCGTCGACGGCGATGTCGACGACCCAGCCGCCGGCCGCATCGTCGAAGCGCGCATCGCTCGAGACGATACGGAAGTCGGCATAGCCGTTCTTCAGGTAGTAACGGCGAATCAGCTCCAGATCGGAATTGATCCGGTCGGGATCATAGACGTCGGAGGTCTTGATCCAGCTCAGGAAGTTCGACTCGGTCGAGGTCATCAAGCCACGCAGACGCGACGACGAATAGACGCCGTTGCCGGTGAAATTGATCGACTTGATGCCGGTCTTGCCGCTCTCGGAAATGGTGAAGACCACGTCCGAACGGCCATTCGGCAGCGGCTGGATGCGGCCACTGACCGTAGCCAGACCGTAGCCGGCGCGGCGATAGACGTCCTTGAGACGCTCGACGTCGGCGTCGATGAGCTGCTGGCTCAGCGGGCCACGCGCCTTGGACTGAACCTGGCCGAGCAGCACATCGCTCTTCAGGCGGCGATTACCCTCGAAGGCGACGCGGTTGATCGAGTCGTTTTCCTGGACGGAGACGACGGTCTGCGCCCCGCGGCGGCTGACCTGAACGTTGGAGAACAGGCCCGTCGCCATGAGATTCTGGCGAATCTCCTGCGGGTTGCCCGAACCCTGCCCTGTCGCATAGGAGCGGATCGTCTCCGCATCGACACGACGGTTGCCTTGGACAATCACGGACTGCGCGAACACCACGCCACCGCTGACGGCCACCATGACGGCCGCAAGTCCGACTGATCGAGAGAGCCGCATGCGCAAGGACCGGCTCTGAAGCGTCGACGTCATCGGGTCGCCTATTCCATTCTTTGGGTCACCACCCCGCGAACGGGGAGCCCCGCTACGGGCGAGGCTTGGCGACATTGAAGACCAAACGCTTCTACAAAGTTTCCTGCAGGGTGCAAACCGCCATTGTCGTTAACAAAAGATTTTTGCAGCGGTCGTTGCTGGTAGGTCACGCGCGCCGGTCGAAAAACCCGCCGGGCCCATGAAAACAGGCCATAAAAAGCCACAATCCGTCGGCGCGCCCAGCCTTGGCCGCCAATCAAGTCAGCTTGGTGCAAGCTGACTTGCACAAGGCTGACATGGAGCTCACAGCAGTGAGCGCACGTGGACGAGGTCGTTCCAGGTCACGAACAGCATCAGCATCAGCACGAGCCCGAGTCCAACCCGGAAGCCGAGCTCCTGCGCGCGCTCGCTCAGCGGTTTCCCACGCAGCGCCTCGATTGCGTAGAACAGCAGATGACCACCGTCGAGCATCGGCACCGGCAGCAGGTTCATCAACCCGATCGAGACCGAGAGCAGCGCCGCCAGGCTGATCAGCGCCAGGATGCCGCCGCTGGAGGCGACCATGCCCGAGACTTGGGCGATGCGGATCGGTCCCGACAATTGGTCTGTCGATTCCTTCCCCCTGATCAGCTTGGCGACGTAGTCATAAGTCCGCTCGACCACGAACCAGGTCTCGCTCAGGCCGAGCATGACGGATTGGCTCAGGTTGAAATGCTGGGTCGTCCAGTCCTCCGACTTCGCCGAGGCCTGGACCCCGATGATCCCGAGCCGCTGCTTGCCGAGCGGCGAGGAGGTCTCGACCAGGTCCGGGGTCACCGACAGGACGACGGCCGTACCGCCACGCTCGACCGTCACCGGAAAGGTCTCGCCTGGCCGGATCGAGATCGCGCGCTGCAGATCGGCGAAGCTCTTGACCTCGCGTCCGTCGACCAGCTGGATCAGGTCGCCCGACTGCAGTCCGGCCCGCGCCGCGGCCCCGCCGACCGTGACGGCGTCGACGCGCGGCGCCAGCACCGGCTTGCCGAGGAAATAGGCCGTTCCACCGAAGATCAGGATGGCGAGCAGGAAATTGGCGATCGGTCCCGCGGCGACGATCGCCGCCCGTTCTGCGATCGACTGCGCCGGAAAGGAGCGTTCGTGCTCCTCGCGGCTCATGGTCGCGAGCGAATCCGACGTGGTCGAGCTGGTGGCGTCGGCGTCGCCCGAGAACTTGACGTAGCCGCCGAGCGGGATAATCGCGAAGCGCCAGCGCGTGCCGTGGCGGTCGTTGAAGCCGAACAGCTCGCGGCCGAACCCGATCGAGAAGGTCTTCACATCGACGCCGCACCAGCGCCCGACCAGGAAGTGGCCGAGCTCGTGCACGAACACGACAAGGGTGAGAACGAACAGGAACGGCAGCAGGTAGCCCAGGAGAAAGCTCGCCGCGTGCCAGACCGATCCGACGATATCCATAAAACTCTCCAAGCTTCAGTCACTAAGTGACAGTGAAGCGCCCCCCGGACAAGAGCGTGCGGGTCCGGTTTCTCGCATCGTGGTCAACGACGAGCGCCTCCGTAACGTCGGAAGGCGGCGACAGCGAGGCCCCGGCCAACTGCCCGCAGACGGCCTCGACCAAGGCGGGAATCGCAGGGAAGGCGATACGCCGCTCGAGGAAGGCCTCGACGGCGATCTCGTTGGCGGCGTTCAGCACGGCCGGCATGGCGCCGCCTTCGGCCAGAGCCGAGATGGCAAGGCGCAGCGCCGGGAAGCGGGCGAGATCGGGCCGTTCGAAAGCGAGCGGGCCGGCTGCGACCAGATCGAGGAAACGGCTTGGGGGCGCATCGAGCCGCCCGTCGACGCCGAGGCAATGGGCGGCCGCGACGCGCATGTCCGGCACCGCCATGCCGGCGCTGACCGAACCGTCGCGGAAGGTGACGAGCCCGTGCACGATCTGCTGCGGATGGACCAGCACTTCGAGCTGGTCGGCGCCGAGCCCGAACAGGAAGGAGGCCTCGATCAGCTCCAGCCCCTTGTTCATCATGCTGGCCGAATCGATCGTGATCTTGGCGCCCATCGCATAGTTCGGATGAGCGAGCGCCTGTTCCGGCGTGGCGGCGGCGATTCTGTCGGCCGGCCAGGTCCGGAAGGGCCCGCCCGAGGCGGTCAGCGTCATCGTGCGGATCGCCGAGACCGGCTCGGCTCCCAGCACTTGGAACAAAGCGTTGTGCTCGGAATCGAGCGGGAGAAGGCGGGCGCCGGCGGCCCTTGCCCGCGCCATCACCGCGGCGCCGGCGCAGACCAGGCTCTCCTTGTTGGCGAGCGCGACGACGCGCCCTGGCGTCAGCGCCGCGAAGGTCGCCTCCAGCCCGGCAGCGCCCGAAATGGCGCTGACGACGATGTCGCTGTCACGCGAGACCGCCTCCAGCACCGCCGCCCTGCCGGCGCCGTGGCGGATGCCGCTGCCGGCGAGTGCCGCGGCAAGCTCTTCGCCCTGCCCTTCATCTGCGATCGCGGCGAAGCTCGCGCCGGTCTCGCGGGCGATCCGTGCCAGCCCCGCTGCATCGCGCCCCGCGACAAGCGCAGCAACCTGCAATCGCTCCGGATTCTCGGCGATGACGGCGCGCGTCGAGCGGCCGATGGAGCCGGTGGCTCCCAATATGGTGACGGTGCGGCGCATCGGAAATCAGTGTCCCAGCCGCGCCAGATAAAGCAGCAGGCCGGCGAAGACCAGCACGGCCCAATAACCGTCGAGCCGGTCGAGGAAGCCGCCATGGCCCGGGATCAGCTGGCTCGAATCCTTGGCGCCGAAGCGCCGCTTGATCGATGATTCGAACAGGTCGCCGGCCTGGCTCGCGACCGAGGCGGCGAGCGAGACGGCGAGCACCGGCCAAAGTCCCGACGGCAGCCCCGGAAAGAACCAGGCCCAGACCGCTGTCCCGCACAAGGTGCCGGCCAGGGCACCGCCGAGCGCGCCGGACCAGGTCTTCTTCGGGCTGACGCTCGGCAGGAGCTTCGGCCCACCCAGCGCCCGGCCGGTGAAATAGGCGGCGATGTCCGTGAGCCAGACCACCGCAAAGGTCCAGATGATCAGGGCGAGCCCGAGCCCGGCCGTCTCGCGCAGCGCCGGCGTCACCAGCGCGAAGCAGAGCGCATAGGCGACACCGCAGGCTTCGAGCAGGCGCTGATTGCCGGCTTGTGTCGTCAGGATCGCAGCGATCAGTCCAGCCAAAGCCGACACGCCAGCGAGAGCCGCGCCGCTCACGGGGAGGAAGCTGAGCGCGAGCCCGGCCAGGCCGACGCCGATGCCGACCGCAACCGCATTCCTGCGGCTGACCATGGCAAGCCATTCATAGGCGACGAGGCCGGCGACGGCGGTCCAGATCAGGCGGAACGGCCAGCCGCCAAACAAGGTGACACCGAGGATGACGGCCGCGAGCACCAATGCCGAGATGACCCGCAGGCGAAGCTCGGATGCGCCCGCTTTGGCGCCGGCCGCATTCACGCGACCCCCATCTTGGCTTCGGCCGGCTGGCCGACCCCACCATAGCGGCGCTCGCGACGATGGAATTCGGCCAGCGCCTCCTCCAGCGCCTTGCGGTCGAAATCAGGCCAGAGCACCGGCGTGAAGATGAATTCGGCATAGGCCGCCTGCCAGAGCAGGAAGTTCGAGATGCGGGTCTCGCCCGAGGTCCGGATCACCAGATCCGGATCGGGCAACTCGCCGGTATCGAACTGCGACGCGAGCATCGTCTCGTCGATCGCCTCGGGGGCGAGCCGGCCGGCAGCCACCTCCTGCGCCAGGCGCCGCGCGACGCGGGCGATCTCATCGCGCGAGCCGTAATTGAAGGCGACGACCAAAGTGAGACCAGTATTGCCATCCGTCATCGTCTCGGCCCGCTCGACGAGCGCGCGCAGGTCGGGTGGGAGGTTCTCGCGGTTGCCGATGATGCGCACGCGCACGCCGGCCTCGTTCAGCTCGGCAAGATCGTTCTCGACGAAGCGGCGCAGCAGCCCCATCAGGAACGAGACCTCGGTGACAGGCCGGCGCCAGTTCTCGGTCGAGAAAGAATAGAGCGTCAGGACGCGGATGCCGAGATCGGCGGCATTGCGGACCGTGCGCCGCAACGCTTCGAGCCCGCGCCGATGCCCCTCCTGTCGCGGCAGGCCACGCATCTGCGCCCAGCGGCCATTGCCGTCCATGATGATGGCGACATGGGCGGGAACTGCCGGGCTTGCGCCGTCTGACATCGAATGCCTCTTCTGGGCCGAACGTTCATGCACCGATGATACAGGACGGCGTCCTGTCACGCACTTTAGACGTGCAGGATTTCCTTTTCCTTGGCGGCGAGCGCCTGGTCGATCTCGCCGATATGCTTGTCGGTCGCCTTCTGGACGAGGTCGGTCTGCTTGGTGACGTCGTCCTTGGGCATGTGCCCGTCCTTCTCCAGCTTCTTGATCAGGTCCATGCCGTCGCGGCGCACATGCCGGACCGCCACCTTGGCGTCCTCGGCATATTTGTGCGCGACCTTGACCATCTCCTTGCGGCGCTGCTCGTTGAGCTCGGGAATACGGATGCGCAGCACCTGCCCCTCGGTCTGGGGATTGAGGCCGAGATCGGATTCGCGGATCGCCTTCTCGACGGCCTGGACCATGCTGCGGTCCCATACCTGGACGGACAGCAGACGCGGCTCGGGCACGCTGACTGTGGCGAGCTGGCTCAGCGGCGTGCGCGCGCCATAGGCCTCGACCGTGATCGGATCGAGCACGTTGGCCGAGGCGCGGCCGGTGCGAAGCGAAGCCAGGTCGCTCTTGAACTTCTGCACGCCGCCGTCCATGCGGCGATTGAGATCGGCGAGATCGAAAGTGGTTTGGGCCATCGTCTTCAAAACCTTGTCGAAACCGGCTGAGTGGAGCCGGAAATGCGCGCGACCATGGCGAGCGCCCGCCCCAGGGTCAAGGATTTATGCGTCAACAGCATCTCCCCCGACGACTCCGCAAGCGGAATCGGAGTTCCCCGGCATTTTGCATGGCCGGCAGGATCGCTGAGTTCTGGCCAAGGCGGGGGACACATCCTAGCTCAAGCTCAGGGCCCGCGCGAATGGCCCCCGTCCCGCGAGGAGGAATTCCATGCCCCGGCTGAACCGCATCGTTGAAACCGCGCTCTATGTCGACGATCTCGACCGGGCCGCCGCGTTCTACGATGGGACGCTCGGGCTCTCGTCCATGCTCCGGACCAGGACGCTGTTCGCCTATGATATCGGCGGCCAGAACGTCCTGCTGCTGTTCCTGCGCGGCGCCTCGGTGGAGACGCAGGTTTCGGAGCGCGGCAGCATCCCGCCGCATGACGGCCATGGCCCGCTGCACATCTGCTTTGCCGTCGACGCCACCGAACTGACCGCATGGGAGACGCAGCTGCGACAGCAGGGCGTCGAGATCGAAGGCCGCATGCACTGGAATCGCGGCGGCGAGAGCATCTACTTCCGTGATCCCGACGGCCACCTGCTCGAGATCATGACGCCCGGCAACTGGCCGAATTACTGAGCCGTCATGGCGTGACGTAGGTCGCCCTGCCCTCGCCGCGCAGCACGGCCGCGAGCGCGCCCTTTTCCGCGATCGAGAAGACCACGATCGTCAGGCCGGCATCGCGCGCCAGAGCGAAGGCGGCGGTGTCCATCACCTTGAGGTCGCGCTTGATCGCATCCTCATGAGTCAGCGTGTCGTAGCGGGTCGCACTCGGATCCGTCTTCGGATCGGCGGAGTAGACACCGTCGACCTGCGTCGCCTTGAGCAGATGGCTGCAGCCGAGCTCGGCCGCACGCAGGGCTGCGCCGGTGTCGGTGGTGAAATAGGGGTTGCCGGTGCCGCCGCCGAGGATGACGACCTTGCCGTGGCTGAGATGGTCGAGTGCGCGCTTGCGGGCATAGCTCTCGCAGAGCGAGGGCATCGGCACCGCCGACATGGCGCGCGCCGGGGCACCGGCCGCCTCGATCGAATGTTCGAGGGCGAGCGCGTTCATCACCGTGCCGAGCATGCCGATGGAATCGGCCGTCGTCCGGTCGAGGCCCTTGTTGAGACCCTGCACGCCGCGGAAGAAATTGCCGCCGCCGACGACGATGCCGATCTCGACGCCCTCATGCGAGGCATGGGCGATGTCGGCCGCAAGCGCCGTCAGGGTCGCGCCGTCGAGGCCGTTTCCTTGAGGCCCGGCAAGGGCTTCGCCGGAGAGCTTCACGAGAACGCGTTTAGGTCTCATAGGGGCTCTCCACTGCTTGCGCCACATCGTACGACCCAGCCGAATCGGTAGGCCGACCTTCTCTACTTACAAAAAAGGCCGCGCGAGGCGCGGCCTTTCTGTCTCCTATCAACGGGCTTGTCAGCCCGTGGTGCCGCCGGCCGCCGCAACCTCGGCCGCGAAGTCGGTCTCTTCCTTCTCGATGCCCTCGCCGAGCGCGAAGCGGGCGAAGCCCGTGATCTTGAGCGGGCCGCCGACCTTGCCTTCGGCCTCCTTCAGCACCTGGGCGACCGACTTCGAGCCGTCATGGATATAGGCCTGCTCAAGCAGGCAGTATTCCTTGGCGTAGCTCTTCAGGCCGCTCTCGATGATCTTGGCGAGGACGTGCTCGGGCTTGCCGGTGTTCTTCTCGGCCAGGATGCCCTTCTCGCGCTCCAGCACCGCCGGATCGACCGAAGCGAGGTCGAGCGCGACCGGATTGGTCGCGGCGATGTGCATGGCGAGCTGGCGGCCGAGGCCGACAAGCTCGTCGCCCTTGCCGCTGGTCTCCAGGCCGACGATGACGCCGATCTTGCCGAGGCCGTCGGCGATCGCGCCGTGGACATAGGAGCCGATCACGCCCGAGGAGACCGAGACCTGCGCGACGCGACGCAAGGTCATGTTCTCGCCGATCGTGGCGATGGCGTTGGCGATCGCGTCGGCGACGGTGCCGCCGCCCGGATAGTGATGGGCGGCCAGCGCCTCGACATCGCCACCGCGCTCGAGCGCGACGTCGGCGATGGTGCGGGCCAGCGCCTGGAATTCGAGGTTGCGGGCGACGAAGTCGGTCTCGGAGTTGACCTCGACCACGACACCGCTATGGCCGCGCACGGCGACGGCGACGAGGCCCTCTGCGGCGACTCGGCCAGCCTTCTTGGCGGCCTTGGACAGGCCCTTGGCGCGCAGCCAGTCGACGGCGGCTTCCATGTTGCCGTCGGTGGCCGAGAGCGCGGCCTTGCAGTCCATCATGCCCGCGCCGGTCTTGTCGCGGAGTTCTTTCACCATGCCGGCGGTGATCGCAGCCATTTGCGTCGTCCTTGCTGTCTTGCGGCCTTCGCCCGGTGGCGTGCCGCTCATCCAAATCCGTTCCCATTGGCAAACGCCGACGGCCCGTTTCCGGCGTCGGCGCTGCTTGGGCTTAATCAGGTATCGAAGTGCGACGCGCCGATGACGCGCCGCAATCCGGATAATCAGGCGTCGGCGAGATCGCGGGCCTGGGCAACCCAGCCCTGGCTCTCGATGCGGCCGGCGAGCTTCAGGTCGTGATCGACCTTGCTGACATCGGCCGGGCTCATGGCAGCGAGCTGCCAGAAGTGGAAGATGCCACCGTCATTGAGCTTCTGCACGATTTCCGGGCCCATGCCCGAGAGCTTCATGAAGTCGTCCGGCGCGCCGCGCGGGGCGGTCAGCAGCTCGAAGGCCGCGACCGAGTCAGCCGCCGGCTCGGCAGCGAGCGCGGTCTCGACAACCGGGGCCTCGGCGGCGCCGAGGTCGATGCCGCTGTCGCCCGAAGCGCGCGAGATGCCGTCGATGGCCGAACGGGCGATCAGGTCGCAATAGAGCTGGATGGCGCGGCCGGCGTCGTCATTGGCCGGGACCGGGAAGGTGATGCCGTCCGGATCCGAGTTCGAATCGACGATCGCGGCGACCGGGATGCCGAGGCGCTGAGCCTCCTTGATCGCCAGCTGCTCCTTGTTGGTGTCGATCACGAAGATCATGTCGGGCGTGCCGCCCATGTCCTTGATGCCGCCGAGCGCCTTCTCGAGCTTATCGCGCTCGCGCGCCAGCATCAGGCGCTCCTTCTTGGTCAGGCCGGTGCCGCCACCGGAGAGCAGCTCGTCGACCTTGCGCAGGCGCTGGATCGAGGCCGAGATGGTCTTCCAGTTGGTCAGCATGCCGCCGAGCCAGCGGGAGTTGACATAGTACTGGGCCGAGCGCTTGGCGGCGTCGGCGATGGCGTCCTGGGCCTGGCGCTTGGTGCCGACGAAGAGGACGCGGCCGCCGCGGGCGACGGTGTCGCTGACCGCCTGCAGGGCGCGCGCGAGCATCGGCACCGACTGCGACAGGTCGAGGATGTGGATGTTGTTGCGCGTGCCGTAGATGAACGGCGACATCTTCGGGTTCCAGCGGTGAGCCTGGTGGCCGAAGTGGGCGCCGGCCTCGAGCAGCTGACGCATGGAGAAATCAGGCAGAGCCATGGTATTCTTGTCCTTCCGGTTGAGCCTCTGGGGAGCGAATGAGCCGGCCATGAACTGGCTGGTCACCGGAACGCCTCGGTGTCGAGGTGATGCTTCCCATGTGGAATGAGGCGCGCCATACACGCCATGGCGCGCAATTGCAAGGCTTGCAGTCGGCTCGTCAGAGCGAGCCGACCTCATAGGCGACGTCATAGGCCCCTGGTACAGCGCGCTCCAGCAACGGACGAACGCGGGCCAGATGGCTGGTGAAACGCTCGTCGCGGGCAAAGCGCAGTGCCGCCTCCTCGGATTCGAACATCGTCACCAGGACGACGTCGCGATCCTCGCGCGAGCGGAACAGCCGCCCGCCGATCAGGCCCTCGACCTTGCCGCGTACGGCGTGGTGCTGCGCGAGCTGCAGCTCCATGAACTCGGCGAAGTGTTCCGGCTTCGGGGTGATGACGCTGATGTTGACGACCGGCTGATCGGGCATGCCCGGCTCCTTCGATGCAGATGCAGGAGCCGGGTCGATACGACCTCAACCAAGGTCGAGGTCAAGGCATGCTCTGCCAGATGCTGGCAGGAGCGGCCTGCGATTTCACTTCGGCAGCGATGAGGCAGCCAGTTTCACCGCGTCACCGAGCTGCTTGCAGAACGCCGCAGCCGTGCTGCCCTGCGCTTTCGAAACCGCTTCGATGTCCTGGGTCACCCCCATCATCGACAGCGTACCCTTCTTGCCGAGCGCTTCGGCGGCGTCGCCGGCGCTCTTGTCGGCCGGCGGCGGGATCAGGGCCAGAACCTTGGTCTGAATCTCGACGACATCGGCGCCGACATGGCCCTTCTCGGCGCAGTAGCTGATGACGCCGAGCTGGTTGCGGCCGGCCTGGTAGGCAGCAGCGAGCTGGTCAGCCTGACTCTGGGCGAAGGCCTGACCGCTGGACAGAGCCGCCAACGCGGCAATGGCGCTGAAACGCTTGAAGGAAAGCAGCATGATAATCTCTCTCAAGTTGAACGCATCCGCAAATGCAAGCCCCGCTTCCCCAGCGCCCGCATAGCCTTCCAGCCCGATGCGACAAAGATACGGCAGAAAGACTCGGGCACGGCGAAAGCGAACCGCTCTTGTGACGATCTGATGCCGTTTCGCCGAAAGCGCCCCTGCCCGCTGCTGCCGCGGCTGAAGCGGAATGCCGTTCGTATTTTATGCGGCGTCCGCTTTTCCGCTTCGGCAGGAAGCCAATCCAGCCATGAGACTTCTGCGCCAAGTGAAGCTTGGACGAACCGGCCCAACCCTCGACGAGCAGCTGACGCTGATCTGGAACAATCTGCGCGCGATCCTCGCTTCCGCGGAGATGACCGTCGACAACATCGTGCGCCTGACCAGCTATCTGCGCGATGCCAGTTTCGTCGAAGCCGACCAGAGCGCTCGCCTCGCCGCTCTCGGCGGCCGCGCGATCCCGACGACCGCGATCGTGGCGCAGACGCTGCATGAGGACTGGCTCGTCGAGATCGAGGTGATCGCCGCCGCCTGAACGTACGCCCGGATCGCACGGATTCCGCTCATCTCGTTGGCAAAACGTTCACGCCGAGCTGCTAGCAGGTGCCCGGAAGTCGGCTGGGATGGCTCGGTGTGCTGCTCGATCTGAGGACAATCTATCTGGCAGGGGCTCTCACCTGCGTGATTCTCGGCTTCGTGCAGCTCTTCGCCTATGCCACCGGCCGCTTCGAGCGCTGGCCGCTCTGGTGGGGACTGAGCAACATCCTGATCGGCCTCGGCCTCATGGGCGTCGGCCTGCGGGACATCATCCCCGACATCCTCTCGATCCCGCTCGCCAACACCGTCAGCTGGACCGGTTACCTGCTCATTCTGTTCGGGGTGAGGAGCTTTGCCGGACGCCCTGCCCGGCCGCTGCTCTACCTGGTGGCGATCGCCGCAGCCGCTATCCCGCTGTTCCTGTGGAACGAGCCCGAAGGCTTCGCCAAGCGGGTCGTTCTCGTCGCCGTCCTGGTCATGACCTGCGATTTGTTGCTGGTCCGGGAAGGCCTGCTCCTCTGGCGGCGCGAGCGGCTGGCCTCCGGCGCGATCCTGGCGGCGCTGTTCGCGCCGACCGTGGTGCTGTTCGCCATCCGCGGCTATCTCGCCGCCACCGGGCAGCTCGGAACCGAGCTGTTCCCCGCCGACGATGCCAACCAGTGGGTTGCCGCCACAGGCACGACTTTCCTGCTCTTGCGCGGCAGCGCGCTCTTGCTGCTCGCCGCTGAGCGCAACCGCAACATGCTGGTCGCGATCGCACAGCACGATCCGCTCACCGGCGCGATGAACCGCAGCGGCCTGGAGCGCGCCATGGCCCGGATCGCGGCTGATGCAGGCAGGCGCCCCGGCCGGCTGACCCTGCTGCTGATCGACCTCGACCACTTCAAAAGCCTGAACGACACGCACGGCCATGCCGCCGGCGATCGTATCCTGCAGCTCTTCGCCGAGGCGGCCCGCAGCGAACTGCGCGCCAGCGACATCCTGGCGCGCCATGGCGGCGACGAATTCGTCGCCCTCCTCCCGCATATGAGCGCCAAGGATGCGGTGCGCGTCGCCAACCGGATCCGTGCCGCCTTTGCGCGGGCTCTCGCCGATTGGGACGGCGCTGCCCTGCGGCAGCCGACGCTCAGCATCGGCGTCGCCGAAGGTGAGGCTGGCAGCGATCAGCTGGAGACACTGCTGGAACACGCGGACGAGGCGCTCTATCGCTCGAAACGGCTCGGCCGCGACCGGGTCCAGGTCCAGATCCGCGCCCTCGCCCGGTAGGCATCCTACCCCTCGAACGGGTGGAAGACGCGCAGGCGATGCCCGTCGGGATCGGCCGCAACGAAGGTGCGGCCGAAGTCGAGATCGGTCGGCGCCTGCAGGATCGTAAGACTGCGCCGCTGCCAGTCGGCATGGGTCGCATCGACCGCCTCGGTGCTGCCGACCACCATGGCGATCTCGCCGCCGCCCCCAGCCGCCTGGGCGCCCGGCTCGACGGTGTGGCGCGACCACAGGCCGAGCCTCGCACCTGACGGCAGCGCGAACATGGCGAAGGTCGGCGAGGTCTCGAGCGGCTCCGAGCCGATCAGGTCGGCATAGAAGCGGGCACTGGCTTCGGGGCTATCGACATAAAGGATGATGAAATTGGCATCGAGCATTGGCGTCATCTCCGTTTTGGGATGCGCGCATGATCGCTGCAGATGCTGCCAATTTCCGGCAGCGTGCTTCAAGACGGCGATGGAATTCCCTCGCGCTCGCGCCATTGCTTGAGCAGCGCCTGGCGTCGGCGCGGATAGCGGATGTCGACCAGCTCGGCCCGGGCAATGCGGTCGGTGCGGAAATGCCGGAAATCGTTGCGCAACTCGCACCAGGCGACGACGACGCGGACATGATCGAAGAAGCCGAGCGCGAACGGCCAGACGAGGCGCTGCGTCGCCGCCGCCTTGCCGTCCTGATAGCTCAGCGCCAGCTTGCGCTCGGAGCGGATCGCCTTGCGGACCAGGCCAAGATCGACGCCAGATGTGGCAGCGATCCCAGCGCCCGGACCGACGAGCAGCGCCGAAGCGTCGGCCTTGTCGCGCAGATCGGCCGGCAGCACCGCGGCGATCTTGGCCATGGCATTGCGCGCCGCGCCGGCGAGCCGGTCATCGGCCCGTCCTGCGACCCAGCGCGAGCCGAGCACCAGCGCCTCGATCTCGTCCTCGTCGAACATCAGGGGCGGCAGCATGAAGCCCGGCTTCAGCACGTAGCCGAGCCCAGGTTCCCCCTCGATCGGCGCGCCCTGCCCCTGCAAGGTCGCGATGTCGCGATAGAGCGTGCGGATGCTGACGCCGGTCTCCTCGGCGAGCTTTCGACCGCTGACCGGCCGGCGATGCCGGCGCAGCACCTGAACGAGATCGAGCAGACGCTCCGAGCGCGACATCGCTCAGCCGGCGAGATCGGCGAGCCGCGCCCGTCTCACCCCGAGCGCCGTCATCTCCGCCCAGGCCCGGTCGAGCGAGCCGTCGAGGTCGATGGCGCGGCAAGCCTCCTCGATGACAACCGTCTCGAAGCCGTGGCGGGCCGCGTCCTGCGCCGTCCAGTTGACGCAGAAATCGGTGGCGAGACCGACGACCGCGACGCGGGCGATGCCGCGCTCCCTGAGATAGCCGCCGAGCCCGGTCGGCGTGGTGCGATCGGCCTCGACGAAACCGGAATAGCTGTCGACCTCGCGGCGGCAGCCCTTGCGGATCACCGCCTGCGCCATGGTGAGGTCGAGGCCGGGATGGAAGGCCGCGCCCGCGCCGCCCTGGACGCAATGATCCGGCCAGAGCACCTGAGCCCCATAGGGCATGGCGATCGTCTCGAAAGGCGACTTGCCGGGATGGCTCGACGCGAAGGAGGAATGCCCGGCCGGGTGCCAGTCCTGCGTCAGCACGATCGTGGCGAAGCGCTTGCCCAGCTCGTTGACGAGCGGGACGACCTCGTTGCCGCCAGCGACCGCCAGGCTGCCGCCGGGGCAGAAATCGTTCTGGACGTCGACGACGATCAGGGCGGTCCTGGCATCGATCATGGGCTTACCTTTACGCCGCAGCAGTCCGCGTCATCCGGGTGATGCCCTTGCGGGCGGCGAACATGCGGCCATAGACGTCGCCGGCGAGGTCGGGCCGATAGCAGCGCTGTTCGAGCAGCGGGTCCCAGATGTGCTCGACCGTGTCGATCAGCTCGAAATCCGCCTTAAGGCGCGCCTCCAACTGCAGGCGATTCTTGCGATTCTGGTATTCGAGCAGCACCAATGAAGTCTTCGACAGATCGAGATGATCGAGCACGTCGCCTTCGCCGCCCTCGATGTCGATCTTGACGATATCGGCTGACGGCAGGCTCGCCGGATCGACCACCGCGACCTCGTAGCGCTCGACCATCGCCCCGGCGACGAAGGTGTCGCCGGCATAGGAAGCGAGGCCTGATTCGCCGTCGCCGGCAAAGCGGCTGAGGAAGGTGGCGGTTGTCTGGCCACCAGGGAACAGCGCGGCGTTGATCGTGACGATGTCACGGCGCCGGTCGGTGTTGCGCCTCAGGAGCTCGTAGGTACCGGGATGCGGCTCGTAGGAGGTCACGGTACTGCCCGGCCAGCGGGCGCTGGCCCAGAGCGCGAAGGAGCCGACATTGGCGCCGATGTCGAGGATGTCGAGGCCGACGCCATCGAAGCCACATTCGTACTCGCCTTCGAGCACGTCCTTGATCGCCCAATGCATCGCCTCGGGCACAGCAAGGCTCATCGGAATGCGCGCGACGTATTGCTTCATTCTCTCCCCCAGGCGGCCGGCCATCTCCGCAGTCGGCTTCGGTGCATCTGACGCCGCAGCGGCTTACGGCGCAAGCTCGCAGCTTTCCCAGCCCTCATCCCGTGGAGCGCTCGAAGAGCGCGTCTCGAAGGATGGTCCAAGGCTCCGGAATCAGCTGGAGCATCCTTCGAGACGCCGCTGCGGCTGCTCAGGATGAGGGCTGAGAAGAACGGCGAGGCCGGTCAGCGCAATTCGACGTTCACCACGCCCGGCGCGGCGCGCACGGCATTGGCGAGCTGCTGGTTGACCGGATAGCGTCCCGGCAACTCGATCTCGATCTCCTGTGCGCCGTCGTCGAGGATCATCACCAGCGAGATCTTGCCATCGGAGCGCACCCCCTCGCGCGGCTTCACCCGCTCGGCGATCGAGGACAGCGCCTTGTCGTCGCGCAGGAAGATGCAGAGATCCTGTTTCTGCCGGCCGGCGAGATCGTCGAGCCGCTCGACATCCTCGATGCGCGGCCTGACCTCTTCGCCGTCGAGCACGGCCGAGAGCCGGATCACCAGCGCGGCACCCGGCTCCAGCAGCTCGCGATAGCGCTGCAGCCCTTCCGAGAACAGGATCGCCTCGAACTGGCCGGTCGGGTCGGAGAGTTGGACGATGCCCATCTTGTTGCCGGACTTGGTCCGCCGTTCCGACCTGTCGATGACGGAGGCGGCGACCTTGGCGATCGAGGTGCCGCTGGCGCGGACGGCGCGGGCGAAGTCGGCATAGCTCTGCACCCGCAGGCGCTTCAGCACGTGCTCGTATTCGTCGAGCGGGTGGCCGGAGAGGAAGAAGCCGACCGCTTCGTGCTCGCGCTTCAGCCGCTCAGCCGGCGCCCAGGGCTCGAAGGGCGGGATCCGGAAGGCTTCCGCGTTCCCGCTGCTGCCGAGCATGTCGAGCTGCCCGGCCGCGGCCTCGTCGCGAATGCGGTTCGAGAGCGCCAGCATGCCGTCCACCGCCGCCATCGCCTTGGCCCGCTCCGGCTCGATCTCGTCGAGCGTACCGGCCGAGATCAGCGCCTCGATCGTGCGCCGGTTGACCAGGCGCGTATCGATCCGTCGGGCGAAATCGGCGAGGTCGCGGAACGGGCCTTCCTTGGTTCGCGCCGCGACGATCGATTCCACCGCCGCCCGGCCGACGCCCTTGATCGCGCCGAGCGCATAGCGGATCGCGCCGTCGGCGACGTCGAAATCGACGCCGGAGCGGTTGATCGAGGGCCGCTCGACCTTGATGCCGAGCCGCTCGGCCTCGCGCCGGAATTCCGAGAGCTTGTCGGTGTTGCCGATGTCGAGCGTCATCGACGCCGCCATGAACTCGACCGGGTAGTTGGCCTTCAGATACGCGGTCTGGAAGGCGACGACGGCATAGGCCGCCGCGTGGCTCTTGTTGAAGCCGTAGTCGGCGAACTTCGCCAGAAGATCGAAGATCTCGGAGGCCAGGTCCTTCTTCAGGCCGGCCTCGATCGCGCCCTTCACGAAACGGTCGCGCTGGGCGTCCATCTCGGCCTTGATCTTCTTGCCCATGGCGCGGCGCAGAAGGTCCGCTTCGCCGAGCGAATAGCCCGACAGCGCCTGCGCCACCTGCATCACCTGTTCCTGGTAGACGATGATGCCATGCGTCTCGGACAGGAACGGCTCCATGCCGGGATGGAGATAGGTCGGCTCCTCCAGCCCGAGCTTGCGGCGGCAATAGGTCGGGATGTTGTCCATCGGACCGGGACGGTAGAGCGCCACCAGCGCGATCAGGTCCTCGATCCGGTCGGCCTTCATCTCGACCAGCGCCTTGCGCATGCCGACCGATTCCACCTGGAACACGCCGACTGTCTCGCCGCGCGCCAGCATCTCGTAGGTCTTGGGATCGTCGAAGGGCAATTGCGCCAGGTCGACCGAAATGCCGCGCTGGGCGATCAGCTGCACCGCGATGGTCAGCGTCGTCAGCGTCTTCAGGCCGAGGAAGTCGAACTTCACCAACCCGGCCTGCTCGACCCATTTCATGTTGAACTGGGTGACGCGCATGCCGGTGCGCGGATCGACCGAGAGCGCG